>JAYWEM010000159.1:0-58653 GCA_043779265.1 bacterium
AGTCGCCACGATCTCGGGCGCGAGGCTTTCCTCGACGAAGTGCGGAAGTGGAAGGACGAATACGGTGGCCTGATCTTCCGTCAGGAGCGCCGCCTCGGCACGACGCCCGACTGGACGCGCGAACGTTTCACGCTCGACGAAGGTTACTCGCGGGCGGTGCTCCACTCCTTCAAGGCGCTCTACGATCAGGGCCTCGTCTATCGCGGCCGCTACATCGTCAACTGGTGCCCACGCTGTCGGACGGCGCTCTCGGACGAGGAAGTGGATCACAAGGAGAGTCAGGGCTCGTTGTGGCATATCCGCTATCCGATCAAGGACACGGACAAGCACATCGTGGTCGCCACGACGCGTCCCGAGACGATGCTCGGCGACACCGCCGTCGCCGTGAGTCCCAAGGACACGCGCTACAAGAAGTGGCTGGGGCGTTCCGCCGTCCTGCCCTTGCTCCGTCGCGAAATCCCGATCGTCGCCGACACGATGGTGGATCCCAAGTTCGGAACCGGCGCCGTCAAGGTGACGCCGGCGCACGACCCCAACGACTTCCAGACCGGCAAGCGCCATGGCCTGCCCGAAATCGTCGTCATGGACGAGGCCGGTGTCATGAACGAGAACGCCGGCGACTTCCGCGGGCTCGATCGATTCGAAGCGCGCAAGCGCATCGTCGCGGCGCTGCAGGATGCCGGCTATCTCGAGAAGGTCGAGCCGCACACGCACAGCGTGGGGCGCTGCTCGCGCTGCGATGCGGTGATCGAGCCCTACCTGAGCTGGCAGTGGTTCGTGAAGATGGCGCCGCTCGCCGCACAGGCGATCGAGGCGGCCAAGCGCGGCAAGGTGAAGATGTTCCCGGCCAAGTGGAAGAAGGTGTACCTCCACTGGCTCGAGAACATCCGCGATTGGTGCATCTCGCGGCAGCTGTGGTGGGGGCATCGGATCCCGGTGTGGTATCGAGGCGAGGAGATGGTGGTCTCGCTCGAGTGCCCGGAGGGGGAGGGCTGGACCCAGGACGAGGATGTGCTCGACACCTGGTTCAGTTCGTGGCTGTGGCCGTTCGCCACGCTCGGCTGGCCGGAGAAGACGGCGGACCTCGCTCGCTTCTACCCGAACAGTCTGATGGTCACGGGTAGCGACATCATCTTCTTCTGGGTCGCTCGCATGGTCATGGCCGGTTATCACTTCACCGGCGAGGCGCCGTTCTCGCACGTCTACTTCACGAGCATCGTGCGTGATGCGCAGGGTCGGAAGATGTCGAAGTCGCTCGGCAACTCGCCGGACCCGCTCGCGATGATCGACCAGTACGGTGCGGACGCGGTGCGCTTCACGATGATCCAGACACCGACCGGCCAGGACCTGCTGTTCGAGGAGAAGCGACTCGAGTCGGGCAAGTTCTTCGCCAACAAGCTGTGGAACGCGACGAAGCTCGTCCAGATGCGATTGGGTGATGAGGACCTGTCCAAGGTGAGGGAGTCGCATCTCTCACTGTCACTCCCCGATCGCTGGATCCTGTCGCGACTGACCAACACCGTGAAGGACGTCACGCGCAATCTGAAGACGTATCGCTTCGCCGAAGCCGCGCAGACGGCCTATCACTTCGCCTGGAACGAATACTGCGATTGGTATCTGGAGATGGCCAAGCCGCGTTGGGCGCTCGCCGACAAGGGCGATGCGATCACGCCGGAGGAGCGCACGGAACTGCGCACGGTGCGCTGGGTGTCCTGGCATGTGCTGGATGGCATCCTCCGCCTGCTCCATCCGTTCATGCCCTACGTCACCGAGGAGTTGTGGCAGGCGCTCCCGCATGAGGGCGACACGCTCGCCCTGGCATCGTGGCCGCGCGCCCGCAAGGCGCGCGTCGACGCGGTGGCGGAGCGCGAGATCGAACTGCTGCAGCACTTCGTCGTGGCCATTCGCAATCTGCGTGCCGAGTCGAAGATCAATCCCGGCAAGTCGGTGCGTGTGATGATCCGCTGCGAGGCGGAGCAGCTCGAGCGGTTGAGCCGACTCGAGGCCTTCATGAAGTCGCTTGCCCGGATCGAGACGCTCGAGCTGACACGCGATGGCGCGCGGCCGGCAGTCGCGGCCTCTGCGGTGGTCGAAGGGGCCGAGGTGTTCCTGCCGCTGGAGGGGCTCATCGATCTCGACGACGAGCGGGCTCGTCTCTCACGCGAGGCCGAGAGGCTGCTCGGCGAACTCGAGGGCGTGAAGAAGAAGCTCCGCAACCAGGACTTCCTGGCCAAGGCCAAGCCCGAGATCGTCGGGCGCGAGAAGGAGCGTCTCGCCGAACTCGAGGGAGCATCGGCCAAGCTCAAGCGGGCGATGGAGAGCCTGAGTGTGAAGTCCGACTGAGCCCGAGCGCGGTTCAGCGGCTGGTCGAGGAGTCCGGGTCCGCCGGGTCGAGCCGCAGGTAGCGCTGACCGCGCACCGATCCACTCGCTGAGTCCCATCGCCGGGTTTCGACCAGGGTGCGGCCCTCGGACGCGACGTACTCAGCGCGCCGGGCGACTTCGCGTCGCACCTCGCTGTTGGCACTGCGCACCAGTACCCAGACCTCGGTGTAGTGGGCGGAGACCTTGCGAGCCTCGGCCTCGAGTTCGTCGAGTTCGGCCGGAGTGAAAGCTGCGGCGAAGGGCTGATCCGGATGCCCGACCTCGTGGATCTCGACCGGGTGCGGATCGTGGCGCACGTAGTACGCGAACGGATCGGCATCGTAGGCGACGAGTGCGAGACTCTGCTGCGGCAGTGCGAGCGACTCCACATGCGCCACGGCTTCGCGCCAGGGCTCCTTCGTGTAGTCCGCTCGGTAGCGCGCGAGCCCGAGCAGGGAGGTTGCGAGGACGAGTCCACCCAGCGCCAGCCGCAGGGGCTTCACGCCGCGCAGTTCCGCCAGCGAGAGCGCCAGCAGGACGGCGATGTAGGGCGTGGCGAACACGAAGTAGCGGGGAAGGAAGAGCGGCTTCTGGAACGAGACCGCGAACACCAGCACGATCGGCACGACCCATGCGGCCCACGCCACGCGCGACAGGTGCCCGCGCCCACCCTGCCGCAGCATCAGAGGCAGCGTGAAGAGGAGCAGGAGCATCGCGGGAAGGGCGACGAGCCCCCAGGCGATCGGCCTCGGCATCCACTGATCGAGGCCCGGGAGCGGCGATCCGGGGAGCGGCGTGACGATGGAGAGAGGCGTCACCAGCACGGCGCGCAGCACCTTGAACACGCCGAGCGCATCCGGTTCATCGATGTACCAATGGCTGCTGGCCAGTTGCGCCGAGACCTCGCGCGAGGCCCAGGCCCACGGCAGGTAGAGGAGCACCGCCGCGACGAGCGCCAGTACCCAGGGCCAGAGGCGGCGGCGATGGCGCGCCGAGGAGATCGCGATCAGCCCGTGGGCCGGCACCGCCAGGAGTGCGAGGCTCTGCGTCCACAGTCCGAGCGCCATCGCCGCCGCATACGCGGGCCAGGCGCGGTTGCGGTCCGAGGCGATGCCGCGGGCGAACAGGTAGGTGGCCCACACGCCGAACAGCGCCACCGTCATGTAGGTACGGGCTTCCTGCGCGTACATGATCTGGAACGGGGAGATGGCCACGAGCAGCGCGGCGAACGCGCTGGAGCCGCGCGGGAGTCCGAGGCGCGCGAGTCGGTAGGTGAGCCACACGAGGCCGAGTGAGGCGAGCATCGGCACGAGCCGGAGCATGGTCTCGCCGTCCCCTCGTGAGATGGCGGCCTTGGTGAGGAGGTAGTGCAGTGGCGGGCTCGCATCGCGATGGATGCAGCGCTGGATCAGCTCGGCGAACGGGAGAGAGGCCGCCGTCCAGGTGGACGCCTCGTCCGTCCACAGACTGCGCCGACCGAGGTCGATGCCGCGGGTGATCGTGGCCACCAGGAGCACCAGCGGGAATGCCCACTTGGGTCCATCGCTCCGGCTGGCGGGGATCCAGGCGCCCATCAGGAAGCCGCGAGCAGCGCGTCCAGGATGCGATGGGCCGCGCGCCCGTCCCCGTAGGGGTTGGCCCAGCCCCCGCGGCGCGTGTGCATCGCGCGCGCCGCTGCGACGATCCGTTCCGCATCAGCCCCGGCGAGTTGGTTCGCACCGGCCTCGACCGATTCGGGCCGCTCCGTGTTGTCCCGCAGTGTCACGCAGGGAACGCCGAGGGCACACGCCTCTTCCTGCAGTCCGCCCGAGTCCGACAGCGTGATCGCCGCCTGCGCATGCAGCCCGAGGAAGTCGAGATAGGGCAGTGGCGGCAGCACACGCACTCCCGCTCCGAACTCGAGGCCCCGCTCGGCCATGACCTTGGTGGTTCGCGGGTGCAGGGCGCAGAGCACTTCGATGTTCAGCGCCTCGGCTGCACCGGAGAGTCCCGTGAGGATGCCCTCGAGCCGATCGGCGCGGTCGGTGTTCTCGGCCCGGTGGATGGTCGCGAGCGCGTAGCGGCGCGGCTCGACGCCGAAGCGAGCCGGCACGCCTCTCGCCTCCGCGCGCGGGCGCTGGTGCAGCAGCTCGTCCACCACGGTGTTGCCGGTGACGAAGATGCGCTCGGCCGGCAGGCGCTCCTGCAGCAGGCGTTCGCGCGAGTGCTCGGTCGGCGCGTAGAGATGATCGGAGATTTGATCCGTGAGGATGCGATTGACCTCCTCGGGCATCGTGCGGTCGTCGCTTCGGAGTCCGGCCTCGACGTGACCGACGCGGATCCCGAGCTTGTGCGCGCACAGGCCCGCGGCGAGCACGGAGTTGGTGTCGCCCTCGACCAGCACCCAATCGGGGCGGTCGCGTTCGTAGATCGGGATCAGCCCGCTGACGATCGCGCCGATCTGGTAGGCCTGCGTCCCCGATCCGACCGCGAGGTTCTCATGCGGGGTGGGGAGTCCGAGTTCCTCGAAGAAGACGCCATCCATCTCGTACGAGTAGTGCTGCCCCGTGTGTAGGAGTCGGAACGGGACGCTGCGCTCGGTGCAGGCGCGGACGAGCGGCGCCATCTTGATGATCTCGGGCCGCGTGCCGACGATGATCGCGAGCGTCACTTGCCGCCCTTTCGCGCCGCCGCGGCTTCGAGCGCGGCCACCTGGTGCGGACGGTAGCGCTGCATTCGTTCGATCCGCCGGCGCACGAGCAGCGTCAGCGTGCTGCGGATCGTCTGCATGACCTTCATCTTGCTCTGGCCGACGCGCCCGCCGTAATCGAGCACGAAGCCCAATTCGCGAACGCGGACGCCCAGCGGTCCGAGTCGGAGGAGAAGATCCATCACCGCCTCGAACCCGCGTGCATTGCACAGCTGGTCGCCGTACACGGCGCGCGCACGCCGCAGGATCGGGATGCGATAGGCGCGGAAGCAGCACGTGTAGTCCTTCACGCCCGGAATGGGATAGATCGTCGAGAACAGCACGCTGGCGACATCGCTCAGCGCACGGCGATAGCCGGGAACGCCATGGACCTCGGCGCCGCTGCGGTAGCGCGACGCGATGCTCAGATCGGCGCCTTCGCGGACCAGTCGGACGAGGTCGGGGATGAGCGCTGGCGGATGCGTGTTGTCGGCATCGAGTGTGACCAGGATATCGTCGTCCGCGGCCCGATCGAGCACCCAGTAGATGCCGGTGCGCAGCCCGGCCCCGAGCCCCATGTTCTTCTCGTGTGAGAGCACGGTGAGCGGGAGCGTGCCGCCGGATTCGAGCACTGCCGCGTTGGCCTCGTCGATCGTTCGGTCCGTCGAGCCATCGTCGACGAGAACCGCCATGTAGGGCTCGCCGTGTTCGCGGTAGGCCTGCCACAGCGCGAGCAGAGTCGGTCGGATGACCAACTCCTCGTTCCATGCCGGGAAGATGACCCAGATCACGGGACGGACTCCTGGCGGGTGAGGCCGAGGTCCGCGTGGATCTGCGGGAGCATCTCGTCGACCACGGCGCAACACGAGTTCCACGAGTTCACGCGCGGGTAGACCTGTGCCGTGCAGGCGAGGTACAGCCGACCCGGGATGACGCGCGTGGGGGGCATCTTCCTCGCGTAGCCGGTGGTCCAGATGGGTTCGACGAAGGGCGCGCGGAAGACGAAGGTCTCGCGCACGCTCGCCGCGACCTCCGGGAACAGCCGCTTCAGATCGGCCCCATGAATGGCGAGGATCTGCTCGTCGCTCATGCGGAACAGCGGAGTGTCGCGGTGCGTGTAGTTGACGAGATAGTTGACGTGCAGTCCCTGCGAGCGAGGCAGCGGCACGAGGTTGCTCATCTCGATGACGCCCTGTGCCGTCGCGCCGGAGTCCACCCACGGCATCCAGTAGTAGGACGTGAGCGGCTTCTCGGTCAGGAAGATGCTGCTGACGACACCCTGATAGTCGAGTTGGAGATCGCGCACGGCAGCGGGCACCGGCATCGCCTGCGTGAGCTTCTGGAACGCGACGAGCGGCAGCGTGCACACCACCGAGTCGAATCGCGGCCGCGAGCCATCGGGCAGCGCCACCTGCACGCTGTCGCCTTCCATCGCGATCGATTCCACCCGCGTGTTCAAGTGGATCGTCGCGCCGCGCCGGCGCAGCTCGTTCGCGAATGCATCGATGAGCGAGCGATAGCCGCGCGCAAGACAGCCCTTGCGCTCGGGGCCGCTCGTCTTCTCGCGGTTCATGCGGCTCGACAACCAGAGTGCGGGCAGGGCGGCGTAGTGATCCCCGATCTTGGCGGAGAGCAGCGGCTTCCACAGCACCTCGAAGCAGCGGTCCCCGACGAGACCGCGCACCCACTCCTCAGCGGTGATGTCGTCGAGCTTGGGGCTGAGTCCCTGATGCCGTGCGCGAAGCCCGAGCAGCCCCATGCGCAGGCGCTCGAAGAGCGTGAGCGGCCCGAACGTGAGCAGGTCCTTGGGCGTGTTCATGGGCCAGATACGCTCCTGGTACATGAATCCCATCTGCGTCTCGCGCCAGAGCAGTTCCGAACCGAGCCCGAGTTCATGGATCCGCGGCAGCAGGGCGTGATCGTCCGGCAAGATGCAGTGGTAGAAGCGCTCGAGATGAGTGTCGCGCCAGGGGAACGTCGTCCCGAGCCCGCCCAGATCCCCATCGGCCTCGAAGAGCGTGACGCGCACGCCGGCGCCACTGAGCGCGAGTGCGGTGGCGAGACCGGTGATGCCACCCCCCAGGACGGCGATGTGCTTGCTCATGCGGGTGGGGCCTCGGCTGGGAGAGTGGAGACGCGCCGTTCACGAGAGGATCGCCAGCGGCTTCGTGGGTATCGGGTTATCGGCTCGCACACCCCGGGCATGAACCTTCTCGCGCGCGGGGACCAGTCGCGTGCATGGGCCCCGGGGGGACGGGCGCAGGGAGGTTAGGCCGGGCCTGTCAGGCTGTCCAACGAGAAGGGATGTATCATGTTGGCGCTTTCGCACGCCGATGACCCTTGGAATCGTCCTTGGGAGCCCTGGCCGCCGGATGAATGAGAGAATCGAAACCTCCCCACGCCGAGCCCTTCTGATCGCAGCGCCGGTCTTCGCGCTCGCGCTGCTGCTCGCTTTCCTCCTCCGGATGCCCCACCTCCGGGGCCCGCTCGATGACCCGCACTCGTGGCGCCAGTGCGAGACGAGCGAGGTCACGCGGGGATTCGTGCGAGGTGGCATCGATCTGCTGGCTCCCCAGGTGAGTTGGCTCGGCGCCCACCGCACGCTGGTCTTCGAGTTCCCACTCCCGGAGGCGATGGCCGCGGCGATCGGCCGATCGGCCGGATTCGATCCGCTCTGGGATCGTCTCGTGGCCCTCGGCTTCACCGTGATCGCGACGTTCTACCTGTTCCTGGCCACGCGCGAGATCGCGGGTCCCGATGTCGCGAGAGTCGCGACCGTACTGTTCGCTTTCGTACCGCTGCTCCAGTTCTATTCGCGCGCGGCCCATGTGGATCCGTGTGCGCTCGCCGGGGCGCATGGGCTCCTCTTTCACGCGCTGCGTGCCGCCCGCGGTGGGGGAGCGACGCACATGATCGCCGGAGCGGTGATGGGCTCCATGGCGGCGATGGTCAAGGGTCCGTACCTCGCTCCCGTGCTCGGCCCTCTGGTGTTCCTGCTCGCGCGAGGGGACTCGCGTGGCCGGTTGGCCGGCGCACTCCCGGTGGTGATCAGCGCCATCGTGTTCATCGCCTGGCGCCGTCAGGTGAGTGCCATCAACTCGCTCGCGCCCGATTGGAGTTGGCTGCCCGGGTACTACAAGGAGGTGGATCCCTGGTGGTGGTACGTCGGGGCCTGGGCGGACCGGTTCGATCCGGGGGCCTGGCGCACGCTGGCTCAGCGCCTGACGCTCGAGGTGGCGACCCCGCTGGGCGCGCTCGTCGGATTGATCGCCCTCGTGCGCCGTCCGCTGCCGGGCACGCCGCCCGGTGCGCGCGCGGCTCTGGTGTTCTGGCTGCTGGCGACGGCGGCCTACCTGCTGGTCTTCTTCCCACTCAACGTGCGGCACAACTACTATCAGTTACCATTCGCCGCGCCGGTCGCGGTGGCCATGGGTCTTGGGATCGTCGCCGTGGCGGGGGAATCGCAGGGGCGGCGACGCTGGCTGGCGAAGGCCCTGTGTCTCGCTGTGATCGCACTCGCCTGCGTGATGCCGGCGAGGCGGGGCTACTACCGGATCGATGAGGTGCGCGTGCGTGCAGGGGAGGTGCTCGACCGCTCGATTCCCCGAGGTGCACTGATCATCGCGGTCGACCGCGGCAGTGAGTTCACCGACCCGCGGCTGCTGCATCGCGCCGATCGCCACGGCTGGGCCGTGAAGCCCGAGGACATCACCGAGTCCCTGCTCGAGCGGCTGAGGGCGGAGGGTGCGACTCACATCGGCTGGGTCTCCGAACCGGGCTCGGATCGACTGATCCCGCCCGCTTTCCTCGCGTCCCGCGAATCGGTTCGCGAAGCGCTGTTCTCGCACGAGGCGGGGAAGCAGCGATTGCTGGCCGAAGTGCATGTCTTCACACTCGTGGCGTCGGAGCAGCCATGAGCCGATTCCTCTCGGCGATCCTCGTGGGTGCGCTGGCGCTGATGGGCGTGGGGACGTTCGTCGGTCTTGCGGTGCAGCGGATCCCCTATCCGCTCGAGATCGATTGCATCGAGGGTGTGATGATGGATCACATCACGCGACTCGCGAACGATCAGCCCATCTTCGTGGAGCCGACCCTCCAGTTCATCCCGCTCGCCTACATGCCGGGTTTCGCCGCCGTGAGTTCACTCGTCACGCGCTTCTCCGCCGAGCCGGCGTTCTGGCAGCCTCGAATGGTCTCCTTCGTCGCATCCCTGCTGCTGATGCTGCTCATCGCGTTCATCGTTCGCCGTGAGACGGGACGATCCCTGTTCGCGCTGGGAGCTGCCGGGCTCTTCGCACTCGGTTTCGGGTTCACGGGCGCCTCCTACGATGTCGCGCGTCCCGACGCGCTCATGCTGTTGCTCGCGTTCTCCGGACTGGCCGCGCTCCGCCTGGAGCGGCGTCGCCGAGGAGCCGTGGCAGCGGGCGTTCTCCTGACGCTCGCGTTCTTCACCAAGCAACATGCGGCTCTCTTCATCCTCGGCGCGATCGGTCATCTGGCGATGCAGGATCGGCGTCGCCTGCCGGCGTTCGCGCTGACCGCTTTGCTCGGATGCGGTGGCGGCTACGCTCTGCTCAGTGCCTGGCTCGGCAGTTGGTTCGGCGTCTTCACATGGTCGATTCCGAAGGGCTGGTCGCAGTTCGAGCTCGGCCGTATCCAGCAGTACCTGGGAGACGGCTTGTTCGGGGCGATCGGGCCGCTCTCGGTGGCCGTGCTGCTGACACTCGGCTCGAAGCACCGCCCGTGGTCGGGGGCCCCGGGACTGTGGAGCTGGACGGCGTTCGCCGCGGTGGGCACGGGTCTCATGGCCACGCTGGATGCGAATGCCTATCGGCATCTGTTCACACCGACACTCGTCGCGTTCACGATCGCAGGGCCGATCGCGCTGCACTCGCTCATCCGGGACCTCAGCGCTGGCGGGGAGGGGCGGCAGTCCCTCGCGGAACTCGCGGCGACGCTCGTTCTGGCCGCCTCTTTCATACCACTGCTCTATCCGACCCACATCCAGTTGCCGCACGCGCGCGCGCTCGAGGCCCATCATGAACTGGTGGCCCGGCTCGAAGTCATGAAGGGCGATGTGTTGATGCCCTACCACGGCTGGTATGCACAGCATTCGGGCCACGCGACATCGCTCCAGATCATCGCCCTCGACGACATCGAACGTTCGAAGGGCAATGAGATCCTCCGCCGCGATCCCGAGTTCCTGCGTCGCATGTTCCAGCCGCTCCGCTCCGGCCCGGGCCGGCCGATGATCCTGACCGATCGGCCGCTCGAGGAGAGCGGAGACCTCTGGGCTTCCATCGCCCCCGGCTACCGGCTGGTCGACTCGCTCGGGTGGATGCGCGTGGCTCTGACACCGATCACCGGCAATCAATTCGGTCCCAATCTGATCTATGCCCCGTCGGAGGCGGTCAGCGACCCGGATTCGACCGCCATGAAGCTGCCACCGGGAGCGTCGAGTCGATGAGCCGTCCGGTCGCTGTCGTCAGCGTCGATGTCGACCCGGTCGACCTCCACCTCGTCGGCTACGGCTTCCGCGGCTCGCCGCCCGATCCGCAGGTGATGGACGTGGCGCTCCCGCGTCTGCTCGACCTGCTCGCCCGACTCGGCTTGCCCACCACGTTGTTCGTGGTCGCGCGTGATGCCGCTTCGCACGCCGCGATGCTCCAGCGCGCTGTTCGCGACGGGCACGAGATCGCCAGTCACACGTGGTCGCATCCACTTCGGTTCGCCGGCCTGCCTGCAGCCGATCAGGAGCGCGAGCTTCGGGACTCGAAGGCGGCGCTCGAAGCGGCGTCCGGGCGCGAGGTGATCGGGTTCCGAGCACCGAACTTCGATATGAACGCCGAAGCGCTCGTGCGCCTCGTGAAGTGCGGCTATCACTACGATGCCTCCGGCTATCCGTCGCCGATGCTCATGCCGGCTCGGATGCTGCTCGCGCTCAAGAGCCGGTCGCCTCGCGAAGTGCTCTCGATGTCGCCCTGGCCATTCACCTGGCGACGCCTGCCCCATCGGTGGGAGCGGGGCGGCAAGTCCCTCACCGAGTATCCGGTGGCGGTGACGCCCGGGCTCCGGGTGCCCGTCTATCACACGCTCCGTCACTACACATCCGATGCTTCCTTCGAGCGCAGCATCGAAGGGTTCGCCAAGCGCGGCGAGTTGCTGTCCTATGTCCTGCACGGCGTCGATGTCCTCGGGATGAGCGAGGACTCGGTCGACTCGCGACTCGCCCAGCATCCGGGGATGGAGCGCTCCCTCGAGCGCAAGCTCGCGACCCTCGAGCGCACTCTCGTGGCCCTCGCGACCCGCTTCGAGTTGAGGACCTACGCCTCGCTTCCCCCAGCCGCCTGAGTCGGTGCGGGAATACTCGGGGCTCCGTGGCGTAGACTGCGCCAGATCCCCCTCTCGAGCCCTCACGGAGGAACGCATGTCCCGACGCTCGCCCCGCCTCGTTCGATTCGCCGCCTTCGCCGGAATCTCCATCCTCGCATGGGCCGCTCCGGTTCTCGCCGCAGGCCCCTCTGTGACCATCTACTCGCGCGATCTCGGGTTCGTGCGCGAGGCGAAGAAGCTCGTGCTGTCGGCGGCGCGCGACACCGTGCGGATCGAGGAGGTCTCGAACCGGCTCGACTTCCCGTCCGTGCGGCTCGCCCCTGAAGCCGGTCGCGTGACGCGGCTCGCCTACCGCTGGGACACCTCCAGCGGGGATCAGTTGCTCGATCGTTCGATCGGACTGCGTATCCGTGCGGTCTCGCGCGGTGACCGCGTCGCCGAGGGCGTGCTGCTGGCGGCGGACGGTGCCTGGGTCGTACTTCGCGCCGATGATGGTGCCGTGCTCAGCGTCTCTCGCGCGACGCTCGAGGAGGTGCGGCTCGCGAAGCCGCCCTCGGCCATCGCGCTCAAGCCGGCGATCGAGGCGGTGATCGAGGGCGCGCGATCGGGGAGCCTGAAAGCGGAACTGAGCTATCTGACGGGCGGACTGTCCTGGACCGCCGAGCACACGCTCGTGCGCACCGGTGAGACCACGGGCCGCTGGGCCACGCACGTGCAGATCGAGAACACGACGGGCCGCGACTATGTCGGGGCCGCGGTGAAGCTCGTGGCAGGCGAACCGTCGAGGACGCAAGCTGGGCACTCGCCGAAGGTCGAGATGATGACGATGGGCCGCGCCGAGGCGATGACCTCGGGCGAATCCGACATGTCCGAGCAGAGCTTCGGCGACTACCATCTCTATACGTTGGCCGGCCAGGTCACGTTGCGCGATCGCGAGACCCAGAGTCTCACGATGTATGACGCGCGCGACGTGGCGCTCAAGCCGCGCTACCTGTACCGCAACGGCGACTCGAGAGGCGTGCTCTCCCGACTGGATCTCGTGAATGGCGCCAAGGGCGGGCCGGGTGCGGCGCTGCCGGCGGGGCGGGTTCGGAGTTTCGCTCCCGACGGCGATGGCGAGCTTCAGTTCACCGGCGAGTCGCGCCTCGGTCACAAGGCCGTCGACGAGAAGTTCGAGGTCGAGATCGGCTATGCGTTCGACCTCGCCGCCGAGCGGCGTGACACCGCGAGCCGACGCATCAGTGACCGCGAACGCGAGTACTCGGTCCGCATCGAGATCCGCAACCGGAAGTCGAGCGCGGCGCGGATCACGATCGAGGAGCCGGCCAACGGTGAGTGGGAGCTCGTGACCTCGTCGCATCCCGGCCGCCGTGAGGATGGTCAGAAGGTCGTGTTCGAGTTGGACGTCGCCGCCGGGAAGTCCGCGACGCTCACGTACACGGCGAGGCAGCGCTGGTGAGCGCTGGACTCGGGAAGGGCTAGGCCGCCCGTTTCGCCCGCGGCCACATCGTGATGAAGCGCGGTTGCCGCCGCAGGACGTCGAAATCCGCCATGCGCTCGATCTCGGGATCGGCGAACCCCAGCGCGACCGACCGGGAGAGCTCGCGGAAGGCGGCATCCTGGTCGCCGCGCGCAGCGTGATAGCGCGCGAGGATCGAGCGTCCCCAAGCGGTCTCGACCTCGCGCTCGGCGTTCCGGGCGGCGCGTGCCGCCTCGGACGCGCGGCCCTGCTTCAATACCGTGAGGGCCGTGAGAGCCTGCGTGTCCATGCTGTGTGCCAGGCGGTGAGCGACGCGGATCTCGCTCTCCGCCTTCGACCATTGCTCGAGGCGTGCATGGGCATGAGCCACCGTGATGTGCGTCTGTGCGTTCCCCGGCGCGATCTCGGCCGCGCGCCGGGCGACGCTGAGTCCCTCACGCTCCTCGCCGAACGTGCCGAGGGCATCGGCGAGCATCACGAGTGACGCCGTGTTCGTCCCGTCGAGTGCCATGGCCTGGCGAAGGTCCCGCAACGCATCGACGCCGCGGCCGAGGTCACGTTGGGCCTGTCCACGGAAGGCGAGCACCATCGCGCGTCCCGAGGTCCCGAGCGCCGGATTCGCCAGTACGCCTGAGAAGATCGTGACCGCGACCTCCAGCTGCCCGTCGCGCGACATCATCAACGCGCGGAGTGCCTCATCCCATGGGTTGCGCGGGTCGATCTCACTGAGCGCGTCGAGGGCCGAGAGGAGTGCTGCACGAGCCGGCGAATCGAGCGGCCCGAGCGCCCAGTTCCGGCTCAATCGTGAATATGCCATGAGGACGTGTGCATCGATCGAACGCGGGTGGTGCGTCAGGAACGTGCCCGCAGCCTCGAACTGCGGGTCGATGTCACCGCGTCGCGCCGTCTCGAGAGCGTTGAGGGCGAAGCGATCTTCGGCCAGGAGCGAGTCCCCGAGTCCGTGCAGGAACCACTCGTAGCGAAACGTGGCGGGCGCGCCGAGTGCGCGCCCGAGTTCGCTCGCGGCTTGGGCAACAGCGCGCGGCAGCAGGTCATCCTCCAGGAGTCGCGCGTCGGCCCACAGAATGCGCCGACTCCTGCTTTCGAACAGCGTCAGCTGCGAGTGCACGTGATCGTCACGTCGCTGGAGGTTCACGAGCAGCACCCGTCCCGCTCGGCGTGCCCTGGCGGACTCGGCGATCGTCACAAGATCCTTGCCATGAACCTGACGGCCGAGCGGCGTCCGCACCAAACGGATCGTACTGCGTTCGGAGAGATGAGCACTCACGGCACTGGCGAATGCCTCGGAGAGGGCGCTGGGGTCCTGCTGGGCGCAGACGACTGCAACGGTCATCGGGTCGAGCGCTGGGCGGACGGGCCACCAGTCGAATCGCCAGGCCACGGCGAACATGGCCACGGCGAAGGCGGCGGCGGCGGCGGTGCCACGGAGCATCGGCCTGCGGCGGTCTGCGGCCTCGAGCGCCCCGAGCAGGCCGAGCAGCGCGTGCGCGGATTCGGGTCGATCCTCGATCCGCGCAGCCAGACACCTCGTCACGATCGGGCCGAGCGAGGGCGGGAGACGGGAGGCGATCGCCTCGAGTTGCTCGGGAGCGAGCGGGATCCCGGGGCGGCGGGCGACACGCGAGCCGGTCGCACTCTCGGCGAGAACGAGCGCGAGCGAGTAGAGATCGGAGCGACCATCCGTGGCGTCGCCTCGAGCCTGCTCGGGGCTCTGATAGAGGCTGCTGCTCGCTCCCACCACGAACGGCGACCCTTGGAGTCGTGCGACGCCGAAGTCCGTCAGCTTCACGGTCCCATCCTGCGCGATCAGGATGTTGTCGGGTTTCAGATCGCGGTGGAGGACGCCGCGCGCATGCGCATGCGCGAGGGCCGAGAGCAGCGCATGCGCCAGGCCGGTCACGGCTTCGGTGGGTAGGGGGCCCCCGGCGAGGACGCGCTCGAGCGTTTCGCCATCGACGTACTCGAGCACGAGGAACGTCTCGCCCTCGGTGCACTCGACGGCGTGGACGCCGGCGATGTTGGGGTGCGAGAGCTGGGCGAGGATCCGCGCTTCGCGCTCGACGGATGCCGCGTCGCGGTCGATCGACACGAGCACCTTGAGGACGACGTCGCGGTGGAGGCGCTCGTCGTGAGCGAGGAACGTCTCGCTGCTCATGCCGCGGCCCAGCGCCTGCCGGATCCGGTAATGCAGCATTTTGTTCGGCACGGCGTATCCCCCAGTCGAACTCCACGAGGCATTCGTGGGGGGGAGTCCACATGTTGGAGCATGCGCCGGGTGCGGTTCAAGCTGAACTTGCCGCGATGCTCGCCCCACCGGGCATGCTCGGGTAGCATCCACTCCCCATGGCCTTCCGTCTGCATTCACCGTTCCCGCCCGATGGCGACCAGCCACAGGCCATCGCCGAACTCACGGCGGGTCTGCGGGCCGGCGAGCGCCACCAGACGCTGCTCGGGGTCACGGGCTCCGGCAAGACGTTCAGTGTCGCCAATGTGATCGCGGAATACGGTCGCCCGACGCTCGTCATCTCGCACAACAAGACGCTGGCGGCGCAGCTCTACGGGGAGTTCCTGCAGTTCTTCCCAGAGAACGGCGTCGGTTTCTTCATCAGTTACTACGATTACTATCAGCCTGAGGCGTACGTCCCCGCGACGAACACGTACATCGCCAAGGACGCGAACATCAACGACGACATCGACCGGCTCCGCCTGCAGGCGACCTCGATGCTGCTCGAGCGTGAGGATGTGATCATCGTCGCCAGCGTCTCGTGCATCTACGGCCTCGGTACGCCCGAGGACTGGAAGGGCATGAAGATCGATCTGCGCTCGGGAAGTCCGCTGCGGCGCAAGGAGCTCCTCGAGCGACTGGTGGCGATCCAATACGTGCGCAACGACCTCGATCTCGCCCGCGGCCAATTCCGTGTGCGCGGCGACGTCGTCGAGGTGCGGCCGGCTTACGAGGACTTCCATGTCCGAATCGAGCTCGAGGACGAAGTCGTCACCCGGCTGAGCACGGTCGATCGGGTCACTGGCCGCATGGGCCGGGTGATGGACAGGCTCGCGCTGTATCCCGCCAAGCACTTCGTGACGCCGGCCTCACGGATGCGCGAGTCGTTGGGCGGCATCCGCAGCGAATTGCGGGAGCAACTGTCGCTTTTCCGCAACGACGGCAAGCTGCTCGAAGCCCAGCGCCTCGGGCAGCGGACCGAGTTCGATCTCGAGTTGATGGCGGCGCACGGGACGTGTCCCGGCATCGAGAACTACTCGCGGCACATCTCCGGGCGCGCTCCGGGTGAGCGGCCCGGTTGCCTGCTCGACTACTTCCCGCGCAAACCCGATGGGAGCGCGGACTTCCTGCTGGTCGTCGACGAGTCCCACGTCACCGTGCCGCAGGTCGGCGCGATGTACGAAGGGGACCGCTCACGCAAGCAGACGCTCATCGACTTCGGATTCCGACTCCCGAGCGCGCTCGACAACAGGCCGCTCAAGGCCGGCGAGTTCGAGCAGATCACCGGCCCCACCATCTACATCTCGGCGACACCGGGGGAGTACGAGCTGCGCAAGTCCCAGGGCGTGTTCGTCGAACAGGTGATCCGCCCCACCGGCCTCATCGATCCCGAGGTGGCGATCAAACCGATCGAGGGCCAGGTCGATGACCTGCTCGCAGAGGTGCGCCTGCGGGTCGCCGCCGAGGAACGTGTGCTGGTGACGACGCTCACGAAGCGCATGGCCGAGGATCTCACCGACTACCTCACCGAGATGGGCGTCCGCGTCCGCTACCTGCACAGTGACATCGATGCGCTCGAGCGCGTCGAGATCCTGCGCGGACTTCGTCTCGCCGAGTTCGACGTGCTCGTCGGCATCAACCTGCTGCGCGAGGGCCTCGATCTGCCCGAGGTCTCGCTCGTCGCCATCCTCGATGCGGACAAAGAAGGCTTCCTGCGGAGCGAGCGGAGTCTGATCCAGACGGCCGGGCGTGCCGCGCGCAATGCGAATGGACGGGTGATCTTCTACGCGGACAGGATCACGGACTCGATGCGCCGCGCTCTGAGTGAGATGGAGCGTCGTCGCGAGAAGCAGTCGGCCTACAACCTCGAGCACGGCATCGTGCCGCGCACGGTGACGAAGAGTGCGAGCGAGATCCTGCGTTCGACATCCGTGGCTGATGCGATCGGTCGCGCCGAGCGGGACTCGGCCATCCCGGAGAGTCTGCTGGCGGATGGGCCCGAGTCGCTCGCGGCCCGGCTCGAGGCCGAGATGCTCGAGGCCGCGAGATCGCTCGAGTTCGAGCGCGCAGCCAGTCTCCGCGACCGACTCGATGAAGTCCGCTTCGCCCTCGCCTCGGGCGCCGCTCCCGCGGATGCCGTGGCCGCAGGCCTCGAGTCCGCAGGACGACGCGGGCGCACGTCACGCGAGCCACGCAACATCAAGCGCCGATTCGGCAAGGACCGCTGATCATGCTCGAGAGTTTCCTGCCTCTGGTGAAGTTCGCACTGTCCGAGGACGTCGGTACCGGCGACGTCACGACACTCAACACGGTGCCCGCCGGAGTGGGTGCGCGCGCCGTGATCATGGCCAAGGCGCCGGGCGTGATCTCGGGCGGTGAGATCGCCGAGATGACGTTCCGTGCGGTCGACCCGCAGCTGAAGCTGAAGCGATTGGTGCCGGATGGGCAGACGGTCGAGGCGGGCACGTCATTGCTCCAGGTCAGCGGCCCCGCGGCGGGGATCATGACCGCCGAACGGACCGCACTGAACTTCATGATGCGCATGTCCGGAGTCGCCACGCTGACCCGGCGCTATGTCGACGCCATCGCCGGAACCGATGCGGCCATCCTCGACACGCGCAAGACGACGCCGGGCCTGCGCTTCCTCGAGAAGTACGCGGTGCAGTGCGGCGGCGGGCAGAACCATCGGCTGGCGCTGTGGGACATGTACTTGGTGAAGGACAATCACATCCGCGCCGCGCGCGGCCTGACCGCCTGCATCGACAACATCCAACGCACGCGCCGGGATCTCCTGCTCGAGGTCGAGGTGGAGTCCATGGATCAGCTGGCCGAGGCGCTGCGCCCCGAGGTCGACCGCATCCTGATCGACAATCAGTCGGTCGATGCGGTCCGACGCGCGGTCGAGGAGGTCGATCGCTGGTTCCGTGCCCATCCGCCGGATCATCCGCGTGCGCGCGCTGGGGCGAGGCGCTGGCCGGAGGTCGAGGTCTCTGGCGGCATCAACCTCACAACCGCGCGCACCTATGCCGAGACGGGTGTCGACTACCTGTCGGTGGGAGCGCTGACGCACTCGGCTCCCGCGCTCGATCTGAGCCTCGAGATCGAGGAGGTCGGTTGAGCGTCGGATTCGACCGTGCCCGTTTCGCCGCGGCGCTGACGACGCGTCAGCTCGGTCGGACGCTGCTCGTGCGCGAGTCGGCGGTCTCGACCAATGACGAGGCGTGGGATGCGTGGGGAGCCGGGCTGGGCGACGGGGTCACCGTGATCGCGGATGTCCAGAGTGGCGGCCGTGGCCGCGCGGGCCGCAGTTGGACGCACGCGCCGGGTCTGGGGTTGGCCATGAGCGTCGCGCTCCATCTCGGCTGTGATGTGCGCCAGGCGGGCATCCTGCCGCTCGCCGTGGGACTCGCCATCGCGAGAGCCTGTGAGCGCCTCGGAGTGTCGGCGCGGCTCAAGTGGCCGAACGATGTACTCGTCTCCGGGCGCAAGATCGCGGGCGTGCTGTGCGAGATGCGCCGCGACCCGCGAGGCGGGGAGGTCGTGGTGATCGGGATCGGCTTCGATGTGCGCCACCGCCGTGAGGACTTCCCGCCGGAACTGCGCGAGATCGCCACGTCCCTCGCGATCGAGGGAACGGATGTCACGCTCGAGGTCGCGGCCGCGACGATCCTCGCGGCGCTCGAACCGTTGTGGGCCGAGGTCCAGGAGGGCGACCGGGCTGCGGTGCTGGCTGCTTGGAGTGAGGCCGCGGCGTTCTGGGGCGAACCCGTCACGGTGAGAACTCCGGCCGGGGAGACGACCGGCGTGGCGCAGCGACTCGATGCGGACGGCGCGCTGGTGCTGCGCATGGACAGCGGGGTGGAGACCACCATCGTCGCCGGCGACCTCGAGACCGGTTCACGGCACGAAGCGAGCGGATCATGACGAGCCCGCATCTGCCTCCTGATGATCCGAGACGTCATCGCGAGTTCCGACGCGATGACGTCCATGTGGATCCCCGTCAGCGAGACGAGATGCCGTTCATGGATCATCTGGTGGAGTTGCGCAGCGTCCTGCTGCACTGCGTGATCGCCGTCCTCATCGGCGGGATCGCGGGGTGGTGGCTGGCGCCGATCGTGCTCTCCGACCTCATCGCGCGTACGGTCCAGCAAGCTTCCGTGCTCTCGCCGCTCGAGGCCTTCAACGAGCGTTTCAAGATGGCGCTCGTCATCGGGCTGTTCATGTCGCTGCCCATCCTCCTGTGGCGGGCGTGGACGTTCGTGGTCCCCGGGCTGCTGAAGGGCGAGCGTCGGCTGGTTCCCCTGCTGGTCGTCCTGTCGTTCGCCTTGTTCGGCACCGGTGCCGCGGCGGCCTACCTCTACATCATCCCGCTCGCGCTCCACGTGCTCGACCAATTCATGCTCCCCGGCATGGTCGAGCAGATCCGACTGAGTTCGTTGCTCGATTTCGTGTACAACCTGTGTATCGCGAGCGGCACGCTCATGCAGTTGCCACTCGTCACGATGCTGCTCACGTTCCTCGGCATCGTGACGCCGCTTTTCCTGCTGCAGCAGTGGCGAGTGGCGGTGGTGATCATCTTCATCGTCACTGCGGTGATCACGCCGGGTGACATCGTGACGGCACAACTCATCATGGGCGGGCCGATGGTGGCGCTCTACTTCATCAGTGTCGGCCTGTCATTCCTTGTGGCTCGTCGACGTGCACGTTCGGAGGCCGAGATCCTCGGCCCTTCCGAGGAGGATTTGGGTGGCGACTCGTAAGGCAGCAGGAGCGCTCGCGTCGCGTGCCCTCATCGCAGTGGATGTCGGCAACAGCGAGACGGTGATCGGCCGCTTCCGTGGCACGACGCTGCAGGACTACTGGCGGGTCACCAGCGGCCGCGTCACCGCCGATGAACTGACGCTGACGCTCACCCAACTGCTCGGCAGCACGCGCGTTCGCGGCGCCGGTGGCGTCGTGTGCTCGGTCGTGCCCGGACTCACCGCCGCCTGGGGCGAGGCGCTCCGTCGGGTGACGGGCTCCGCGCCGATCGAGGTCGGCTCGAACACGAGCGTGCTTCCGCTTCAGGTTCCCGATCCGGCCTCGGTCGGTGCGGACCGCATCGCCAACGCCGTCGGCGCGATCGCGCGCCATGGCACGCCCGCGATCGTCGTGGATCTCGGAACCGCCACCACCTTCGATTGCGTCAGCAAGGCCGGAGCGTATGTCGGCGGCGCGATCGCCCCGGGCGTCATCACGTCCTCCGAGGAACTGTTCCGCCGTGCGGCCCGGCTCGCGCGCGTCGAGTTCCGCCGTCCGGAGCGCGCGCTCGGTCGTACGACCGAGGAGTGCCTGCGCGTCGGCGTCCTGTGGGGCTATGCCGGTCTCGTGGATGGTCTGGTTCGCCGGCTCACGCGTGAGCTCGGCGGCAAGCCGCACGTGATCGCGACCGGCGGGCTGGCACACGTGCTGGCCCCGGAGTGCGAGACCATCACCGCCGTGGATGCCGAGCTGACGCTGCACGGCATGCGTTTGCTCTGGGAGGAGTGCCGATGATCGCGCGTGCCTGCGGCGCTGCTGCACTGTTGTTCCTGCTTCCCGGATGGGCCGAAGCGGCGCCGACGAAGCCACCGCGATGGCTCGGCGCCGACTCGCTCGCGGCGCGCGCACTCGTCCGCCAGCTCGCCGATCCCGCCTTCGAGGGCCGTGGCATCGGCACCGCTGGGATCGATCGCGCCGCCGAGGCGATCGCAGAACGTTTCAAGCGGGCAGGACTCCGCCCCGGCGGTGAGGGCGGCACGTGGTATCAGCCCGTCGAGGTCACGACCGGCGTCCAGGTGCGCCAGCCGACCTTCGTCGAGGTGAAGGACGCCCGCTGGGAAGCGGGAGCCTCGATGCAACCGGTCGGCTTCTCGACCAACGGCACTGTGAAACGTCGCGTCATCTTCGTCGGACACGGCGTCACGGCGCCGGGATTCGAGTGGGACGATTACGCTGGCGTCGATGTGCACGATGCGCTCGTGCTGGTGATCGCCCAGGAGCCGGGGGAGATGGAGCCGACGAGCCGGTTCGATGGCACGTTCAATACGGCGCACGCCGAACTGCGCACCAAGGCGATCAATGCGCGCGAACACGGCGCGCTCGGGATGCTCGTGGTGCACGGTCCGAAGTGGCACTCAGGCGAGCCGCTGAGGGCCCCGGCCCGTGACGGCAGCGGCTACATGACGAGCGGTCTGCTGGCCGCCTCTATCTCGGAGGAAGTGGCCGACGCGCTCATGCGTGGCGCAGGCACGACGCTCGCCGAGGCGCAGGAGATGATCGAGTCGCAGAAGCGCCCCCACTCGTTGGTGCTGCCGGATTCCGCGACGCTCACCGTCGCACTCGAACGGACGAGGGCGACGACCAACAATGTGATCGGTCTGCTGCCCGGGTCCGACACGACGCGCACGCTGGTTCTCGGGGCGCACTACGATCACCTCGGCTTCGGCGGCAGTTCGTCGCTGTCGCCCGACTCGCACGAGCCTCACGTGGGAGCGGACGACAATGCGTCGGGCACGACCGCCCTGGTGCTGGCTGCCGAACGCATGGCCGCGAGGAAGGGCAAGCCCCGCGCAGCGACGATCGCCTTCGCGGCGTTCACCGCCGAGGAGATCGGCCTCGTGGGCTCGTCGCGATTCGCGGACGATCCACCGCGGCCCTTCGCGACGATCGAGGCGATGATCAACATGGACATGGTGGGACGACTGCGCGAGGACAAGCTGTCGGTGATGGGCCTCGGCACGTCACCCGCATGGCGAGGCATGCTCGAGGGATCGAATCGCGCGCTCGCGAGCGGTGGCTTCACGCTGCGGACGAGCGACGACGGCTACGGGCCGTCCGATCACAGTTCCTTCTACAAGAAGAATCTCCCCGTGCTGATGCTCTTCACCGGCGCACACGAGGACTACCATCGGCCGACGGACACGTGGGAGAAGGTGCACGCGGCCGGCGTCGCGCGGATCTCGCGGCTCGCCGAGGCCCTGCTCGACTCGCTCGCCGCCCGGCCTCGCATCGCCTTCACCAAGGCGAAGGCCGACACGGCGAGCATGGGGCGGATCGCCGGTGGCGGCGGCTACGGCTCCTATCTGGGCACCATCCCGGACTACATGCAGACTGAGGGCGGCGTTCTGCTCTCGGGCGTTCGCGCCGGCAGCCCCGCCGATCAAGGCGGCCTGCGCGGGGGCGACACGCTCGTCGGATTCGACGGGATCCGAGTGGACAACATCTACGACTACACGTTCGCGCTCCGCTCCCGAAAGCCCGGGCAGTCGGTGCGTGTGAACATCAAGCGGGGAGGCGAGTCGCTCGAACTCGCCGTCACCCTGGGGAGAAGACCGTGAAGGGACGCACGTTCGGAACGCTCGCGATCGCGATCATCCTCGGCGCCGGAGTCCTCGGTGGGGCCAAGCGGCCCGCCTCGCCCGTGCCCCCGACGGCGAAGCAGGCGAGCCACCTGATCCGCGAGGGCGAGTCGCACTTCGCCGAGCTGCACCAACTCACGTTCGGTGGGCAGAACGCCGAGGCCTACTGGAGTCGCGATGGCCGCAGCCTGGTGTTCCAGGCCAGGACCGGTGCCCAGGAGTGCGACCAGCAGTACGTGATGGATCTTCACACCGGCAAGGTCACGCTCGTCTCGACCGGTGAAGGGCGCACCACCTGTGGCTATTTCATCGATGGGGATCGCCGTGTCGTGTTCGCCTCGACCCACGAAGCAGGCGCGGCGTGTCCTCCCGAGCCCGATCGCTCCCAGGGCTATGTCTGGCCGGTCTACCCGAGCTATGACATCTACACGGCCAAGCGCGACGGCAGAGACCTGCGCAAACTGGTGGATCACCCGGGCTACGATGCCGAGGCGACTGTGTCGCGCGACGGACAGTGGGTGCTGTTCACCAGCGCCCGCGACGGCGACATCGATCTGTATCGCATGCGCACCGATGGCTCGCAGTTGAAGCGCCTGACGACCGGCATCGGCTACGACGGTGGCGCCTTCTTCTCGCACGACGGCGCGAAGATCGTGTGGCGCACGCACCGCACCGACGACAGCACGGCCAATGCCACGTTCCAGCGTCTTCTGGCTCAGGGCCTGGTGCGACCCTCCCAGATGGACATCTGGGTGGCCGACGCCGACGGAGGCAATGCGCGCCAGATCACGTTCAAGACGGGCGCGAGCTTCGCGCCCTACTTCACGCCCGATGACCAGTCGATCCTCTACTCGTCGAACTGGCAGAATCCGCGCGGCCGCAACTTCGACCTGTTCCTCGTGCCGGTGGCGGGCGGAGAGCCGACGCGGGTGACGTTCGATCCGGACTTCGACGGGTTCCCGATGTTCAGCCCGGATGGTCGCTGGTTGGTGTTCGGCTCGAACCGCGGGGGGAGCGTCGGCGGCGAGACGAACCTGTTCCTCGCGAGGTGGAAGCCCTGAGCGAGAGGGCACGGCGGGCGCGCCGCGTGGCGTGTTCTCGACGCGCCCGGGAAGCGCTCACCTCCGCCTCGGAATGAGCCGATATCGGGAGTAGCCCGGCTCGACGCCGAGCAGGAGGGACTCCCGATCATGGGCAAGCTCGTCCGATTCGATGATGCCGCCCGTCACGCGCTGTGGCGTGGCGTGGACCAACTCGCGAGCGCGGTGCGCGTGACGCTGGGTCCTCGCGGCCGCAGCGTCGTGCTCGGACGACGTGCGGGCGTGCCCACGATCACGCGTGACGGGATCGCGGTTGCGACCGAGGTCGAGCTGGCCGACCCCTTCGAGAACCTCGGTGTGCAGATGCTGCGCGAGGCGGCGCTTCGAACTGGCCAGCAGGCGGGCGACGGCACCACGACGAGCACGGTGCTCGCGCACCGCATCATCGGCGAGGGCATGATGGCCTTGGCACGCGGCGAGCGCCCGCCGGTCGTGCAGCGAGGCCTCGAGCGTGCCTTCGCCTCGTTCAATCGCCATCTCGCCGAGCGCGCGAGGCCGGTGCGCGAGCGCCGCGAGCTGTTGCGCGTCGCTGTGCTCGCCGCGGGCGATCACGCGCTGGGCGAACGAGTGGCCGAGGCCTTCGAGCGCGTCGGGCACCATGGCGTCCTGACGGTGGAGGACGGCCATCGCCCGGAGACCGTGCTCGAGGTCGTGGAGGGCGTGCGGTTCGAGGGAGGCTATGCCTCGCCCTACTTCGTGACCGATGCGGAGGAGATGGAGTGTTCGCTCGATCACCCGCTCGTGTTGCTGGCCGACGCGAGGCTGAGCTCGGCGCGCGAGATCGTTCCGGCCCTCGAGCTGGCGGCGCGCCAATCGAGGCCGCTCGTGGTGATCGCCGAGTCGGTCGACGGGGAGGCGCTCGCCGCACTGGTCGTGAACCGCCTTCGCGGACGTGCGGCATCGGTCGCCGTCCAGATGAGCGGCACGCCCTCGAGGCGGCGTGAGTGCCTGGATGATCTGGCGCTATTGACGGGCGGCTCGCTGATCGCGGCCGACCTCGGCCGCGACGCGTCGCGGCTCCAGAGCGAATGGCTCGGCCGCGCGCGGCACATCACGGTCGGAACCGAGCACGCGACACTGCGTCAGGGAGGCGGGCGCAGTCAGGAACTCGCGGCCGCGGTCGACGCGACGCGGCACATGCTGGAGTCGGCGCGAAGTGAACCCGAGCGCGAGGCGCTGCGTGCGAGACTCGGTCGACTGGCGGGTGGCATCGCCGTGCTCGAGGCGGGGGCGCCGACCGAGGTCGAGCGGCACGCCGTCCGTTCGCGGCTCGAGGACTCGATCTCCGCAACGCGTGCCGCGCTCGAGGAGGGAGTGGTGCCCGGTGGCGGCACGACACTGCTGCGTCTGGCCGACGTGATGCGGCACGAGGCCGTGCCCGAACGCGAGCGATCGGGTCGCGAACTGCTTCTACGCGCGCTCGAGGAACCCATTCGCACGATCGTCGGCAATGCCGGTGTCGAGGCCGGAACGGTCGTCGCGGAGGTGCGTCGTCGTCCGGTGGGTCAGGGCTTCAATGCGATGACGATGACCTACGGCGATCTGCGTGCTGATGGCGTGCTCGACCCGGTCCGCGTCGTGAGGAGCGCTCTCGCCAACGCTGTCAGCGTCGGCGGCCTCGTCCTGTCGACCGATGCACTCGTGGTGGACGACGGCGACAACCCCAGGGCGGCTTGAGGCTCAGCTTCAGGCTGTGCCTGTGAGTCGTTGCCCCGCAGTGCGATGCGTGAGTCCTATTTCGGGCCCGTCGGCGCTCCCGGATGCCGAGGCATCTCGCAGGACACCGGCCTCCCGCCGAGCCGGCGGCGGATGGCGGCGATGATCCGGTAGCCGAGGCCGGCGAAAGGTCGGATCGGCGCGAAGCGAAGCAGCCCAGCCGCCCAGCTCCAATCGGGCAGCCGCGCGCACATGGCGGCGATGGCATCGATGCCGCCGACCAGCCCGTCCGTCTCCGACCACGCGCGGATCTCGCGCGGCGCGGTCTCATCGCGCGGACCCAGCCGCGCGATGCCCTCGGGCGAGCCGCTCGGCACTGCGGTCAGTCGGTGCGCCCGATCCCTCGCGAGTGCCCACGCCACCGAGCGCTGGCAGAAGCCGCAGTCGCCATCGAAGTAGACCGTGAGCGGTCCAGCGTCGCGTGCGGTCATGGTCGTCCCAGCGCGCGTGGCATCTCGAATCGGCGCGTCACGATCACGGCGCGGCCATCGCCGAGTGTGACCGGTGCGTCGGCGTCAAGCGCATCGAGCTTGATCACGGCGAGCATCGCGTGCGCGTCCTCGCTCGATGCGACGCTCGTCACCACGCCGATACGGGCATCCCCGGCTCTCAGCACATCGCCCGGAGCGGGAGCGGTGCCCTGCACCCGTGCATGCACCAGTGCGCGGCGCACGCTCTCGTACGTGACGAGGCGCTGCAGCGCTTCCTGTCCGATGAAGCAACCCTTGTTCAGGTGCACCTCGCTGCCCAATCCCACTTCGAACGGATTGAACGCCTCGATGATCTCGGAGCCGTGTGCGGCGATGCCGTGCTCGATTCGCTCGCGCTCGCTCATGCGAGGCGCGCCGCGCACGAGCGCCGTGCCGTCGCCGGTCGAGACGCGCAGTGGCCCGCGATCATCGAACGAGGCGCCGACTGCGTTCGCATCGAGCATGCGGCCCGGTGCCAGTTCGGCCGAGCGGTCCTCGATCACGATGTCCTCGCGGAACACATGCCGATCGACGAACGCGGCCAGCGCAGGCGCCTCGGCGCAGTCGCGCAGCAACCAGACGGCGGCATCCGGCGCCAGGGCGACCACGGCGCGATGGAGAAGTCGGCCGCGGAAGTCGCAGAAAAGTGTCGCGCGCGCTTCGCCCGGTGCGAGTCCCTCGAGCGCCTGGCTCGAGATGCGATGGAGCACGGCGATCGTGTCGGCACCGCTCAGTCGCAGCGCGGTCCCATGCGGGTTCGAGGAGGTCATGGCCTCAGGGTAGGGGGGGCGAGGTCGCGGGGCCAGCGAGGCGATGGTGCGTCGGGAGATCGCGCCCCGGGATGCTCGCCGGATGCCCCGCCGCCTCCCTTGCCCTGCCCGCTCACGGCGGCTAGCGTCGCCGATCCACCCGAAGGAAGGAGCCCCCCATGCCCCCGGTCGTCATGACCGCCGATGCGCTGGCTGAACTGACGGCGCAGCTGGTCGACATCCCGAGCGTCACCGGCAACGAGCAGGCGATCGCGGATTGGATCGCCAACCGACTGAGCGCCCGAGGCACGGGCGACGTGCTCCGCAGTGGCCTCTCGGTCGTGTGGCGCGGGCCGCGCCTCGGCAAGCCGCTCGTCGTTCTGGTCGGCCACACCGACACCGTGCCGCCGCAGGGCAACGTCGGGGCGCGCCGAGACGGCGATCGGCTGTACGGCATCGGCACGACCGACATGAAGGCGGGTGACGCGGTGATGCTCGCGCTCGTCGAGTCGCTCGATCCGAGCGCTCTGCGCTTCGATCTCGCGTGCGTGTTCTACGACGCCGAGGAAGGGCCTGCGGCGAACAATGGACTCGGCCGCGTGCTGGCCGAGATGCCGTGGCTGACCGAGGCGAGTCTGGCGATCGTGCTCGAGCCGACCGACCTGCGCATCGAGATGGGCTGCAATGGCATCGTCAACGCCGAGGTCCGTGTGCCGGGAGTGGCGGGTCACGCGGCGCGGCCGTGGACGGGTGACAACGCGGTCGCCAAGGGCGCCGCCTGGCTCGCCGAAATCACCCAGGTCGGCTGGGAGGAGCGGCAGGTGCAGGGCATCGCCTATCGAGAGACGCTCCAGGTCACGACCGTGAAGGCGGGTGTTGCGCGCAACGTGATCCCGGCCGAGATGGTGGTGAACCTCAATCACCGATTCACGCCCGACCGCACGAGCGAGGAGGCGATCGCCCGCCTGCGTGCGCGTGTCCCCGAGGGTTTCGAGTTCCATGTCGTCGACTCGGCGCCGCCCGGGAAGGTCTGCCTGGACCATCCCGATGTCGCCGCGTTCATCCGCCGCTTCGGACTCGAGGTCGCGGGCAAGCAGGGGTGGACCGATGTCGCGCGCTTCACCAGCTTCGGCGTCCCGGCGTTCAACTACGGCCCCGGCCTCGCCGAGTTGTGCCATCGCACCGACGAGCATCTGCCGGTCGATAACCTGGCTGTGGTGTTCGGCAACCTCGCCGAGTTCCTGACGAGCGAGGGCTGAGTGGACGCCTCCTCGGCTCCACGCGCCAAGGCCGGCCCGATCCATCCGCTGCTGCGCTCGAGCGCGGAGTACCCGTTCGTGAAGCTGCAGAATCGCCGCGTCGCACTCGCGCCGGCGGGGCTGCCGATCATCGACTTCGGCATGGGTGATCCGCGCGGCGAGACGCCCGCGTTCATCCGGGACACGTTGCGCGCCTCGTTGCCCGCGGTCTCGAGCTACCCGGCCACCGTCGGCAAGCCCGAACTGCGTGAGGCGTGCGCCCGTTGGGTGCAGCGTCGATTCGGCGTCAGCGTCGATCCCGATCGCCATGTGCTCCCGGCCAACGGCACCAAGGAGGCCGTGTTCCTGCTGGCGTTCGCGGCGAGCGACCCGGCTGGTGGCCGCGACACGGTGGTCATCCCCAGTCCCGCGTATCCGGTGTACGAGAGTGGCGCGCGCTATGCGGGCTGCACGCCCCATCTGGTGCCGCTGCGGAGCGAGGACGGCTGGCGCTTCGATCCGGCGCGCGTTCCCGCTGAGGTGTGGTCGCGCACCGCGCTGCTGTGGTTGAACTCGCCGCACAATCCGACCGGGGCCGTGACCTCCCGCGAGGAGGGCGCTCGCATCGCCTCGTTCGCGCGTGAGCATGGCTTCTGGGTCGTGAGCGACGAGGCCTACTCCGACCTGTGGTACGAGAGCGGCCCGCCTCCGAGCCTGCTCGAACATGGGCTCGACAACGTGGTCGCGATGTTCACGCTGTCCAAGCGCAGCGCGATGACCGGCTATCGCAGCGGCTTCATGGTGGGCGACGAGCGCTTGATCGATGCGCTGCGCCGCTTCCGCCCGAACGCCGGCGTGGCGACGCCCGACTTCGTGCAGGACGCCGCCATCGCCGCCTGGAACGACGATGCCCACACCGCCGAACAGCGCCGCGGCTACGGCGAGAAGCGCGAGTTGTTCCGCGAACTGTTCGCCCGGCGCGGCTGGCGCGTGGAGGCGAGCGAGGCCACGTTCTACCTGTGGATGGCGGCCCCGAACGGAGACGATGTCGCGTTCGTCGAGTCGCTGCTGCGGCTCGGCATCGTGACGACGCCCGGTTCCTACCTGGGTGCCGGGGGCGAGGGATTCGTGCGCTGGGCACTGGTGCCCACGACCGAGCAGTGCCGTGCGGCGATCGCGCGCATCGAGGAGGCGGGCCTGTGAGCATCGTGAACGAGTACCCCGTGACGAGGTGGAGCGAGACCATCGACAAGGGCTGGTCCGGCGCGTTGCCGCTCGAGGACGCCTCACTGCGAGGCGCCGTCGAAGGCGCGCTCGCCGCGCTCGACGCCGGACATCTGCGCGTCGCGACGCCGCCCGAGAAGTCGGGCGGCAGTTGGACCACGCATGCCTGGCTCAAGCAGGCGATTCTGCTCTACTTCCGCATGCGCGTGAGCGAGCCCGTGCACGCGGGCGATCTCGAGTTCTTCGACAAGGTGCCCATGAAGCGCGGGCTCGAGGCGAGCGGTGTGCGCGTGGTGCCGCCCGGCGTGGCGCGCTACGGCAGCCATCTCGAGAAGGGCTGCATCCTGATGCCGGGCTACGTGAACATCGGCGCGTATGTCGGCGAGGGCACCATGGTGGACACGTGGGCCACGGTCGGCAGCTGCGCCCAGATCGGCAAGCGCGTGCACCTCTCGGGCGGTGTCGGCATCGGCGGCGTGCTCGAGCCGCCGCAGGCCTCTCCCGTGATCATCGAGGACGATGCCTTCATCGGCTCGCGCTGCGTCGTGGTCGAGGGGGTGCATGTCGGTGAGGGCGCCGTGCTCGGCGCGGGCGTCGTGCTCACGTCTTCCACGGTCATCCTCGATGTGCGCGGCAGCGCACCTGTCGAATCGCGCGGCGCGGTGCCGCCGCGCGCGGTCGTCATCCCGGGCACCCGGCCCAAGCGATTCCCGGCCGGCGAGTTCGGTGTGCCCTGCGCGCTCATCATCGGTGAGCGCAGTGCATCGACCGATCGCAAGACGACGCTCAACGAGGCCCTGAGGGAGTTCGGCGTCGCGGTGTGAGACGGATGGGCCGCTGCGCGCGTCGGGCGGCCCGTGACGATCAGCGCCCGCCAGCCTCGAATCGCGCGAGCTGGGCCTTGAGGTAGGGATTGGCCGGATCGAGCGTGAACGCTCGCCGCCCGACTTCGATCGCCCGCTTCGCATTCCCCATCCGGAAATGCACCTCGGCCAGCGTGTCGAGGATGTCGGTGCTCTTGGGCTCGATCGCCGAGGCGCGCTCGGCCGCCTTCAGCGCATCGGCGAGGTGGATGTCGTTCACTGCGCACGACCATGCCAATCCATTGAGCAGACCAGCGTCACGATCGCCGCGCTCGAGCACGTCGACCAGCGTCTCGTGCACGCGGCTGCGCTCGAGCTTCGCCAGGTCGGCGCGGCCTGCGGCGTCGAATTCAGCGGCCATCGCCAGGTGCGCGCCGGTGCCATGGAAGCCCTGATGGATGCGCCACAGCCGGCGCAGCTCGGCGATCGGCGTGCGATGGTCCTCGACGCGCAGGTCGACATAGCGCTCGCGGTACTCGGGGCGGCGCTCGCTCGGGCGCACCACGAGCAGGGCGGCCGATTGCTGGCCGCGCTTGTCGCCGCCGGCGGCTTGCGCCGCTTCGAGCGCGGTGATCAATCGGCCGCCCAAGTCGCCTCGGCTCTCGCGGAACGCCTTGGCCATCGCGGTCACCACCTCGGGGCCGGTGAGGATGTTGCCCTGACAGACGAAGTGCACGCCTGATTCGCCGCCTGCCCACGAGTTGCACTTGGCGCCGGTCCAGGTCGCCGCGCGTCCTTTGGCATCCACGAGCGCGAACTGCCGCGTGTCCCACGACGAGTCATTCGCGGCGAACGCACGCAGGACCTCGTCGGGTGATGCGCCGCTCTCCAGCATCGCCAGCGCGCGCGGTCCGTAGCTCGCCTGCACGTTGGCCTGGGTCGCCACGGCGCCAACGCCGGCGCGCGCCCACGGCACGACGAGCCCGACGCTGAAGTACTTGGACTCGACCGCGACGCCGAGCTCCTGCGTCAGGCTGTCATAGGCGACGATCGAGAACGTGGCGGGTTGGTGGCTGGCGCGAGCGGGGGAGGCGAGCGACGCGGTGAGACCCACGTACATCAGCAGCGCGAGTGACAGGCGGATCATGACGACCTCCTCGAGTGGAGCGGGCAGTCTACTCCCCGAACCCGGCTAGCCCAGTGGACGTTCCCAAGGCTCTTGCGCCACATAGCCGCAGCGCCGGAAGGCGGCGATCATCGGGTGGTTGTCGATGTCGGTGTCGCTGAGGATGCGCCACACGCCGACCTGTTCGAGGAGCTCCGTCGAGCGGATGAGCAAGTCGACGATGTGCCCCTGGCCGCGATGGCCGGGCAGCACGCCGATGTAGAAGAGCGTGCTCTCTTGGAGGCCTCCACGGGCACTGCCGGTGAACACGGTGGGGAGCAGGAACCCGACGAGATCCCCGGCCGCATCGTGTGCGTACTGCCACCAGCCGGGCGCGTGGTGGAAGCCGCGATCGGCCATGGCGAGGAAGTTCGCTGCCGCCGCCTCGGCGCCGTCTCTCGCGACCTCCCGTCGGTCGCAGGCATCGAGCGAGTCGGCCATCACGGCGGCGGTCGCGCGCCGCAGCCAGTCCGCGTCATCGATCGGCGCGTACGAGAGCCGACCCGATTCGGCCGGGATCGGGGTCCCCGGTTCCCAGATGAAGGGGAGCTTGAGGTAGTGGCCTTGCGCGGGCAGGGCGGCCCTCGGCGCTAGCGTTCTTCGACGCCCGGCCGCCCATGCGGGTTGCCGCGCAGTTCGAGCACGCTCGAGAGGAAACCGGCGGCGCTCAACTGCACGCCGACGATCATCGCCGTCACGCTCGGCACGAGCAGGCGCATCATGCTCGAAACGTCGAGGTCCCCGAACGAGCGCTGCGCCCAGATCATGGCGGAGGAAGCGACGCCGACCAGGCCGAGCAGCACCATGAGGCCGCCGACGATGACCGCGCGCTCGAGCGACTTGGCCCGCATGAACCGATCGAAGCGGGCACTGCTCGGGAGCACGCCCTGCGTGGTGGCGTGCTGGTAGGCGAGCAGGAACATGAGCACGGTCTGGCTGCCGACGATCACCATGGCGCTGGCCATCAGCAGCGAGTGCACGTCGAGTCGCACGCCGAGGATCACGATCGGGTGGAGCGCGAGCGAGATCATGAGCGCCAGCCCGAGCAGCAGCACGGCCATCCCCGGGTAGAGGAACAGCCAGCGCGGGCTGTAGAGCAACATGAACCGCAGCTGGCGCCAGCCATCGTGGAAGGTGCGCAGGTGCGGCTTCCGACTGCGGCCATCGGGCCGCAGGATCGTGGGCACCTCGGTGATCCGAAGGCGCTTGAGGCTGGCCTTGGCCACCATCTCGATCGCGAACTCCATGCCCATCGAGCTCAGGTCGAGCCCGAGGATCGCCTCGCGGCGGCAGCCGCGGATGCCGCAGTTCACGTCGCCGATCGGAGCGCCGAAGAACGTGCGACCGAGCATCGTCATCATGGGGTTGCCCGGGAAGCGGTGCAGTGGCGGCATGGCGCCGGGCAGGATGCCCCCCTTGAATCGATTACCCATCACCAGGTCGTGTCCCTCGCGCAGCTTCTCGAGGAACCGCGGCAGGCTCGCGACGTCGTAGCTGCCATCGGAGTCGGCGATCACCACGTACTTGCCGCGCGCCGCTCGCAGCCCCGCCGTGAGCCCCGTGCCGTAGCCGCGTCGAGGCACATCGGGGAAGTAGTCGACGACATGGATGACGCGGGCGCCGGCCGCTCGGGCCAGCTCGGGCGAGCCATCGGAACTGCCATTGTCGGCGACGAGCACCTCACCTTCGAGGCCGTGCTCGGCGAACTGGCGCTTCACTTCCTCGATGCAGCCGACGACCGTCTCCGCCTCATTGAGGCAGGGGAACAGGAAGGTCAGCTCGAGGTCGGAGGCCTGCGTGGGGGGGATGGGTGCATGGGACATGCGCCATCATCTTGGCGGCTGGCTCGAATGAGCGTCAAGGCGTGCATCCTGCACGATTCCGGGCGGTGCTTCAGGACGCAGCGCGATGCGCCGATTCCATCGTGACTCCGGTTGCAGGTAGAATCGTCGCCGGTCTTGTCCCCATGGAGAGCGTATGAAGACGGTGATCCTCGCCGGTGGCCTCGGCACGCGGTTCGCAGAAGAGACGGACATCCTGCCCAAGCCGATGATCGAGATCGGCGGCCGGCCGATGCTCTGGCACATCATGCAGATCTATGCGCACCACGGACATCGTGAGTTCCTGGTGGCGCTGGGTTACCGCGGCGACGTCATCAAGCGCTACTTCCTCGACTACGCGCGCCTCGAGAGCGACTTCAAGGTCGACCTCGCCAAGGGCGAGGTGGTCGAGTACGCGGGCAAGCGCGACGACTTCTCGATCCACTTGATCGAGACCGGCCCCAACACCATGACCGGTGGCCGACTGATGCGACTGGCGCCGCAGCTGCGCGACGGCACGTTCATGATGACCTACGGCGACGGCGTCTCGAACGTCGATATCGCCAAGCTCCTCGAATTCCACAAGCGCCACGGCAAGCTCGCGACGCTGACCGCGGTCCGTCCGCCCGCACGATTCGGCCGGCTCGAGTTCGACGGCGATGCCATCGCGCGCTTCGACGAAAAGCCGCAGTTGGGTGAAGGTTGGATCAACGGCGGCTTCTTCGTGTTGGAGCCGGGCGTGTTCGACTACCTGGGCGGTGACGAGACCGTGTGGGAGCGCGAGCCGCTCGAGCGTCTCGCCGCTGACATTCAGCTGATGGCCTATCGCTGTGAGGGGTTCTGGCAGTGCATGGACACGCTGCGCGATAAGCGCACGCTCAACCAGTTGTGGACCGACGGGGTCGCGCCATGGGCGTTGTGGAAATGAACGACAAGGGGTTCTGGTCGGGGCGCACGGTGCTGGTGACCGGAGCCACCGGGTTGATCGGTTCGTGGCTCGTGAAGGAGCTGCGAGTGCGCGGAGCGCGCGTCGTGGCCTTCGTGCTCGACCAGGATCCGCACTCGGAGTTCATCCGCAGCGGGGACATCGCGCACTGTCATGTGATCAACGGCGACCTCGCCGACTTCCATGCGATCGAGCGTGCGGTGAACCTGCACGACGTGGACACCGTGTTCCATCTGGGAGCGCAGACGCTGGTCGAAGTGGCGCACCGCTATCCGCTCGCCACGTTCGAGGCCAATATCCGCGGCACGTACAACCTGATGGAGGTCTGCCGCATCCATCAGAAGCTGGTCGGCCGCGTCGTCGTCGCCTCGAGCGACAAAGCTTACGGCAGCAAGCCCGACCTGCCTTATCGCGAGGACATGTCGCTCGCCGGTCAGCACCCGTACGAGGTCTCCAAGACCTGCACGGATCTGATCGCCCAGACCTATGGCATCACTTACGGACTGCCCGTCACCATCGCTCGATTTGGCAACGTCTACGGTGGCGGCGACCTCAATTGGAGTCGCATCGTGCCCGAGACGATCCGCGCCGTGATGCGCGGTGAGCGCCCGGTGCTCCGCAGCGACGGCACGTTCATCCGCGACTATGTGTATGTGAAGGACGTCGCGCGCGCCTATCTCCGCATGGCCGAGTGCATGCACCAGCCCGACGTGCGTGGCGAGGCGTTCAACTTCAGCGGCGAGAAGCCGACGTCGGTGCTCGACATCGTGCACGCGATCCGGCGCCTGATGGGACGCGAGGACATCGAGCCGGACATCCGCAACACGGCCCGTGGCGAGATCAAGGACCAGTACCTCTCGGCGGCGAAGGCCCGCGAGCGGCTCGGCTGGACGCCCGAGTACAGCCTCGAGGACGGGCTCCGCGAGACGATCGACTGGTACCGCGAGTACCTCGGTTCCTGAGCCGATGAGCGACCGCGCCTCCCTTGCCGGCATGGACGTGCTCGTCACCGGCGGCGCCGGATTCGTCGGATCGCATCTCGTGCTCCGACTGCTCGAGGCGCAGGCGCAGGTTCGCGTCGTGGTGCAGCCGGGCGCACCGCTCGGCGCACTCGAACGCCACATGGGCCGCGTGCAGGTGGCCGAGGCCGATCTGACCGAGCCGGAGTCGGTGGCCCGGGCGCTTCACGCCGATCGAGCCGCCATCGTGTTCCATCTCGCCGCGTGGACCGCGGGACGCAGCCGCGTCGCCGACCCGGAGGCCTGGCGCACGAGCTTCCGTGTCAACCTCGAGGGCACGATGAACCTGCTCACCGCGATGGTGGCCCGAGGCGGCACGCTGCCTCGCGTCGTCCGCACCGGTGGCATGGAGGAGTACGGCGACGGGCCGGTTCCCTTCCGCGAGGATCAGCGCGAACGCGCGGTCTCTCCCTACTCGGCCAGCCAGGCGGCGGCGACGCAGGCCTCGCATGCGTTCGCCTCGCACGCCTCACTGCCGCTCGTGACGCTGAGGCCCTCGCTCATCTACGGGCCGGGGCAGGATCGCAGCTTCTTCCTGCCGTCCCTGATCCAATCGTGCCTCGAGGGTCGCGACTTCGCGATGACCTCCGGCGAGCAGACGGTCGACTTCGTGTACGTCGACGATGTGGTCGAGGCGCTGATCCGGGCCTCCCTCGCCGAAGGGGCCGCCGGGGAGATCCTCAACGCCGGCAGCGGCCGTGAGATCGCCGTGGGCACGCTCGCCGAGTTGGTCGTGCATCGGACGGGCACCAGCGCCCGGCTCCAGCGCGGCGCCCGCGCCGAGCGAGCGGGGGAGTCGCCGCGGCGGTTCATGGACGTGGCCAAGGCGCAGCGTTTGCTCGATTGGCGTGCCTCGACGAGCCTCGAGGATGGACTCGACCAGACGATCGAGAGCCATCGCCTGGGTCACCCACCATCGGCTTGAGTGACGTTTCACGCGCACATCGGTAAGGTCGTTCGGCTTGCCCGGCGGCCGCGCCGCCACGAACCTCCGTCGCAAGGACCACCTGGGAAGGAGCCTGAGGATGAGCCCGAGCAAAGGCGCCGCACCGGCCACGATGACGCAGGCCCAGTCGTACGTCGACGCGGTCGTGAGCGATGTCGTCTCGAAGAACCCCGCGGAGCCGGAGTTCCAACAGGCGGTCCGTGAGGTGCTCGGCTCGCTCGTGCCGGTCATCGCGCGCCATCCCGAGTACCGCGACGCTCGGCTGCTCGAGCGCATGGTCGAGGCCGAGCGCATGCTCATCTTCCGTGTGCCGTGGCAGGACGATCGCGGCGCGGTGCAGGTGAACCGGGGCTTCCGCATCGAGATGAGCAGCGCCATCGGGCCCTACAAGGGCGGGCTGCGGTTCCATCCGTCGGTGAACCTCGGCATCCTCAAGTTCCTCGCTTTCGAGCAGGTCTTCAAGAACTCGCTCACCACGCTCCCGATGGGAGGCGGCAAGGGCGGCGCCGACTTCGATCCGAAGGGGCGGAGCGACGCCGAGGTGATGCGCTTCTGCCAGAGCTTCATGACCGAGTTGTGGCGGCACATCGGCCCGGACACCGACATCCCCGCGGGTGACATCGGCGTCGGCGGGCGCGAGATCGGCTACCTGTTCGGGCAGTACAAGCGGCTCGCGAACGAGTTCACCGGCGTGCTGACGGGCAAGGGCATCACCTGGGGCGGTTCGCTGATTCGCCCCGAGGCGACCGGCTACGGCTGCGTGTACTTCGCACAGGAGATGCTGAAGGTCCGTGGCGACTCGCTCGAGGGCAAGCGCTGCCTCGTCTCGGGGAGCGGCAACGTCTCGCAGTACACCGTCGAGAAGTTGCTCGATCTGGGTGCGAAGCCCATCACGTTGTCGGACTCCGGCGGCATGATCCACGATCCCGACGGCATCGACCGCGAGAAGCTGGCGTTCGTGATGGACTTGAAGAACAGTCGCCGCGGCCGCATCTCCGAGTACGCCGATCGGTTCAAGTCCGCTCGGTACCGAGCCGTGGACGCGGCCGACGCGACGAACCCGATCTGGGATCTCGACGCCGATTGCGCGTTCCCGAGTGCCACGCAGAACGAGATCGAGTCTGCTGATGCCGCGAATCTGGTGAGACGCGGCGTGAAGCTCGTGTGCGAGGGCGCCAACATGCCGAGCACGCTCGAGGCGCTCGCCACGTACGCCAAGGCGGGGATGCTCTACGGGCCCGCCAAGGCGGCCAACGCGGGCGGCGTCGCGACCTCGGGCCTCGAGATGTCGCAGAACAGTCTGCGCCTCTCCTGGAGCCGCGAGGAGGTGGACCAGCGCTTGCACGGCATCATGGTGGCCATCCATCGCACTTGTCACGAGACGGCCGAGGAGTTCGGCGTCCCGGGCGACTATCTGGATGGCGCGAACATCGGCGGATTCCGCAAGGTGGCACGGGCGATGATGGAGCAGGGGCTCGTCTAGCCGACCGTCCTTCGCTTGACCCTCTCGGCAGCCCTCTCTACGCTTCATCGGCGGTTCTCCCGACGTCTCAATTCCGGCAACCCAACCCGTTCGGAGTCAACATCTTGGCGACCATCCGCCTCATGGGCCTCTCGGTCTTCGGACACCACGGTGCCCGCCCCTATGAGAAGGAGGCGGGTCAGCGGCTCGAGGTCGACCTCGAGTTGGAGCCGATGAGCGAGGACTCCGAGACGAGCGATCGCCTCGCGGACACGATCGACTACGATCGCCTCTACGAACTGGTGCGCGAGGTCGTCGAGGGGCAGAGCTTCCACCTGCTCGAGAAGCTGGCGCGAGTCACCGCCGACTCGATCCTCGAGCGATTCGCCATCCGGCGTGCGACGGTGCACATCTCCAAGCAGAACCTGGGCTGGACCACGGGCGGTCGCGCCATCATCACGGTCACGCGCGAGCGTGCGGCATGAGGGCGTTCATCGGACTCGGCAGCAATCTCGGCGAGCGCGAGACCACTGTGCGCGAGGCGCTCGAGCAGATCTCGCAGCTCACGGACACCACGCTCGTTCGCGTCTCGTCGCTCTACGACAGCGAGGCGATGGGGCCCGAGGAGCAGCCGGACTTCGTGAACGCCGTCGCCCAGGTCGAGACCGGCCTCAGCGCGCGCCAGTTGCTGTGGAACCTACTGCTCATCGAGAAGCGCCTCGGGCGTGCTCGGTCGCAGAAGTGGGGACCGCGCACCATCGACCTCGATCTCCTGCTCTTCGGCGACCAGGTGATCGACGATGATGACTTGAGCGTTCCGCATCCCGAGATCACGCGCCGCTCGTTCGTCCTGGCGCCGCTCGCCGAGCTCGAGCCGGGGCTGATCCATCCGCTCACCGGGCAGAGCGTCACGGTCCATCTCTCGCAATTGCACACGCGCCCGCCGGTGCGCCGCCCGACGCGGCTCTGGAACTGACCCTCATGCTACTCGCCCGCGGCAGGATGTCGCGAGCCTTCGCACGGATCAGCGTGCGATGAGCGAGAATCGGTACATCGTCATCGAGGGTGTGATCGGTGCGGGTAAGACCAGCCTGTCCCGCATGCTGAGTGAGCGGCTGTCGGCCCAGCTGGTTCTGGAGGAGGTCGAGGAGAACCCGTTCCTCAAGGACTTCTACCGCGACCGTGTCCGCTACGCGTTCCAGACGCAGATGCACTTCCTGTTCAGCCGGTACCAGCAGCAGCGCGGCCTTCGACAGACCGACCTGTTCAGCGAGAAGATGGTCTCGGACTATCTGTTCCAGAAGGACCGCATCTTCGCCAGCCTGAACCTGGTCGATCGCGAACTGCTCCTGTACGAGCGGCTGGTCGCCTGGCTCGAGCTGGATGTGGTGAAGCCGGACATCGTCGTCTACTTGCAGGCGCATTCCGACACGCTGATGTCGCGCATCACCAAGCGCAACCGGTCGTTCGAGAAGGATATGGATCGCGGCTACATCCAACGACTGAGCGAAGCCTACGACCATCACTTCTTCCACTACACCGACACGCCGTTGCTGGTCGTGAACACAGATCACATCGATTTCGTGCATGAACCCGAGGATTTTGCCGACCTCGAGAAGCGGATCCTGTCGCACCGGCAGGGCACCGTGTACTACACCCCGATCGAGAAGGGGCGTCCGTCATGAGCGAGAAGAAGGTGGTGGCGAGCGAATCGCGTCCGAGACGCACCGCTCCGTCGTTCGTGGATCAGAAGCGCCGCACCGAGGTGATCACCATGGTGACCGCCTACGATCATCCGACGGCGCGGCTGGCCGACGAGGCCGGCATCGACGCGATCCTCGTTGGGGACAGCGTCGGAACAGTCATGCTCGGCTACGACAGCACGCTGCCCGTGACGATGGAGGACATGCTCCACCACGTCCGCGCCGTCGTGCGCGCGAAGCCGCGGGCGCTGGTGATCGGCGACATGCCGTTCATGTCGTACCAGGTCTCGGATGACCAGGCGGTCGAGAACGCCGGCCGGTTGGTGCAGGAGGGCGGCGCCGACGCGGTGAAGCTCGAGGGTGGTGAGCGCGTGGTCGCAGCGGTGCGACGCATCGTGGCCGCGGGCATCCCGGTGATGGGGCATCTCGGTCTGACGCCCCAGTCGGTGCTCGCCTTCGGCGGCTACAAGGTCCAAGCGAGAGGCGAGGCGGGACAGGAGCAGCTGCTACGTGAGGCGCGATCGCTGCAAGATGCTGGGTGCTTCTCGCTCGTGCTCGAGGGGATCCCGGCCAAGCTCGGAGCGCAGGTGTCGCGTGAGCTGACGATCCCCACCATCGGGATCGGCGCGGGGGTCCAGTGCGACGGCCAGGTGCTGGTGCTGCATGACCTGCTCGGCCTCTACCACGGTCATCAGCCGCGCTTCGTTCGTCGTTACGCCGAGGTCGGCGACCAGATCCGCGAGGCGATCTCCCGTTTCGTCGATGACGTCCGCGCCCGCCGCTTCCCGTCGGAAGGGGAGAGCTACTAATGCCGCCTCGACTCGCGCGCGTGCGCGAGGTCGAGGACCTGCGGCGCGTGCTGGCGCGTTGGCGGCGCAAGGGCGAACGCGTGGCGTTCGTGCCGACCATGGGCGCGTTGCACGAGGGGCATCGCTCGCTGATGCGGCAGGCACGCCGGAGTGCCCCACGTGTGGTCGTGAGCATCTTCGTCAATCCGCTCCAGTTCGGCCCGAGCGAGGACCTCGCCAAGTACCCGCGTCCAGGCGCGCGCGATCGCCGCCTGCTCGGTGAGGAGCAGATCGATCTGCTGTGGGAGCCGCGGCTCGAGGATGTCTACCCGCCCGGCGATCGCACTCGCGTGCAGGTCACGGGCCTCTCGGAGATGCTCGAGGGCGCCTCGCGGCCCGGGCACTTCGTCGGCGTCACCACGGTCGTGTTGCGGCTGCTCTCGGCCGTCCAGCCGGACATCTTGTGGCTGGGGCAGAAGGACGCCCAGCAGGCGCTCATCCTCGAGCGCATGTGCGCCGATCTGCTGCTGCCCGTGAAGATCCGCCGTGGCGCCACCGTGCGCGCGAGCGACGGCCTCGCCCTCTCGAGTCGAAACGCCTTTCTCGACCCACGCCAGCGTCAGCAGGCGGTCGCGCTGTCGCAGGGGCTCGCATCGGCGAGGGCGATGCTGACCGCCGGTGAACGGTCCGCTGCGCGTGTGCTTAGCGCGGTCCGTGAGGAACTGACCTGCTACCCGCTTGTGCGGCCCGACTACGTGGCGCTCGTGGATGCCGCCACGCTCGAGCCCGTGCGCACGGTGCGCGGCCGCGTGTTGCTGGCGATCGCCGCGCGCGTGGGCAGGACCCGCCTGATCGACAACTTCGAATGGAGCCCTCGATGACCCGCCACCGCCATCCCGAAGTCGCCGCGCTCGTGCTCGCCGCCGGCGTGGGCAAGCGTATGCAGTCGGATCTCGCCAAGGTCCTGCACGAGATGGCCGGCCGATCGCTGCTGGCGCATGTCGTCGAGACGCTCGATCTGCTGGGCGTCGGCCGCCAGATCATCGTCATCGGGCATCAGCGCGAACGCGTGCGCGAGGCGTTCGCGCATCGCGACGATCTCGAGTGGGCGGTTCAGGCCGAGCAGAGGGGCACGGGGCACGCCTGCATGATGGCCGACAACGCCCTCGCCGAGTTCGCCGGCACCCTGCTGGTCGTGTGCGGCGACACGCCGCTGCTGACCGCGACGACGCTGCATCAGCTGCTCGAGACGCATGCGGCCTCCTGGGCCTCCGTCACGGTGCTCAGCATGCGCCTGCCCGATCCCACGGGGTATGGCCGCATCGTCCGGGCCGCCGATGGCGTGGGGATCGAGCGCATCGTCGAGGAGAAGGACACGAACGTGGACCAGAAGGCGATCGACGAGGTGAACTCGGGCATCTACGCGTTCCACTATCCGGCGCTCGTCTCGGTGCTCGGCCGACTGACGTCGAACAACTCGCAGGGGGAGTACTACCTGACCGACACGGTCTCGCTGATGCAGGCGCAGGGTCTGAAGGCGGCGGTGCAGTGCGCCGAGGATCATCGCGAGTTGCTCGGGATCAACACGCCCGACCAACTCGCGGAGGCCGAGGTCGCATGGCGCGCGCTGGAACTGCGCGGGGGCCACGCATGAGCGCCGCTCGTCCGCGCAAGCCGGCCACGCGCCGCAAAGTCGCTTCCAGGCCGCAAGGTGCGGCATCGACTGGTGCAGCTCGCCTGTGGGCACCCTGGCGGATGGACTGGATCTCCAAGGTGGATGCGTCCGAGGGCTGCCTGTTCTGCCGCGTGGCCTCGGCACGCGCCGATCGCCGTGACCTCGTCCTCGTGCGGCGGCCGCATGCGATGCTGATGCTGAATCGCTACCCGTACACGAGTGCGCATCTCATGGTGGCCGTCCGGCGGCATGCCGCCCAGTTCCGTGATCTGACCCCCGAGGAGCGTCTGCAGGTCCTGGAACTCACCTCGCTCGCGGAGGGCGCGCTCGAGGCGGAGTACGCGCCGCACGGACTCAACTACGGCCTCAACGTCGGGCGCATCGCCGGCGCCGGATTCCCGGGACACCTGCACCTCCATCTGGTGCCGCGCTGGAATGGCGACACGAACTTCATGACGACGGTGGCCGAGACGCGCGTGCTGCCCGAGTCGCTGACGGCAACGTGGACCCGGCTCCGCCGCGCTCTGCCTGCCCTCGAGAGCGCTCCGTCCCGCTCACGCAGGCCGCGTGGCGCGTAAGCGCAAGGGTATCGGGCCGGCGCAGGTCGCCATGGGGCTGCTCGCCGCCTTGGTGCTCGCGCTTTTCGGGTCGTGGTTGTGGGCGCGCTTCGGTCCGCGCGGGATCCCGCAGCGCAAGCAAGCCGAGCACGTCGTGCGCGTCCAGGTGCTGAATGGCTCGGGCGAGTCCGGGATCGGGCTCCGGGTCGCCGCCTGGCTTCGCGATGGCGGCTTCCAGGTGACCGAGGTGCGCAATGCCGACCGTCAGGACTATTTCGCCTCGATGGTCGTGGCCCGCCGGGGTGACCTTTCCCTCGCGCACGAAGTGGCGCATTATCTTGGGGGTCCGCCGGTCATCCGCCAGGAGTGGGGTGACGAGTTGGCGGACGTCACGGTCGTGATCGGAAGCGACCGCAGTCGGCTGCAGCTCGCACCCTGAGCCGCGGCGCATCGGGAGGCAGACGTGTTCGGTATGGGTGGGAACGAGATCTTCATCGTGCTGGCGATCGTGCTGCTGCTGTTCGGCCCGACGCAGATCCCCAAGATGGCGCGCGGCCTGGGACAGGCGATGCGCGAATTCCGCCGCGCCCATCGCGAAGTGCGCGACGAAGTGACGCGTGAGGACGACGAGACTCCCAAGTCGCCGGACTCGGGCAAGCCCGGTTCCTGATCGCCAGAGCGCGCTTCGTAGAGCGACGGCCCGGCTCCTCGTGAAGAGGTGCCGGGCCGTCGTCGTTCCGGTCCCGAGTGAGCCGATCGGCTAGTTGCGCTGATCCTCGATCTTCGCGTCCGCACGCAGGCGCGTGAAGAAGCCCTGGAAGAAGTTCTGCTGGCGGCGCTGAAGCAGGTCGGTGGTGATCTGCCCCTTCACCGTGCCATCGAGCAGAGAGTCCGAAGCCACCTCGACCGCATCGAGACGGGCGAAGAACCAGCCGCTCGGCGTGCGGATCGGGCCGAGCAACTGGCCCGGCTTGGCCGCGAACAGGGCGCCCTGCACCTCGGGTGAGGCGGCGAGGCGCTGATCGGGCTGCTGGCGCGTCATGGTGACCGGGGAGACCGCGAGTGCCTCGGCTTCGGCCACGGCCTCGAGGGACATCCCGGACTTGAGGGCCTCGGTGATCCGGTCCGCACGCGACTTGCTCAACTCGAGGCGAGCCTCGACGTCGGCGATCTGCTTGATCTGCTCAGCCACGTCCTTGCGGGCGGGGGACTGGCCGGCGGCGTACTGATGCGTGATCTGCAGGACGTGGAACTCGTCGCTGCCGATGAACACCGCGCTCACGTCGTCCTCGTCGTGCGCGGTGGCCCACTCGGACGCGTCCGGCGCCTGGAACAGACTCTGCGGCGGATTCTGGTCGTTGAAGAAGCCCGTCTTCGTTGTGGTCAGGGCCTTCTCCGTGGCGGCCTTGGCGAGGCCACCCTCGCCGAGACTGGCGGCGCGGTCGCGAATCGTCTTGGCCGCCTTGTACTGCTCGCGCAGCGACTCATCGGCGATACGGATCTTGACCGTGAGCTGCGCGATCTTGACCGCGCGCGGGAAGGGAGGATTCAACGCCAGTGAGTCCGTGGCGGGATCGAGGATCCGGACGACGAACACCTGGCCGCCTTCGCGGTAGGGCGGGATCACGTCGCCGGGTCGGCGCGCATCCACCATCTGACCGAGTACGCCCAACTCGCTCGGGCTGAACCACCGATCGATCACGCCGCCGCGATCCGCGTTCGGTCCCTCGGAGTGGTCGCGCGCGAGCTGGTCGAACGGCTCGCCGCTCTTCCAGCGCTCGTGATACGAGGCCGCCATCTCCATCGCAACGCGGACGTCGTCCTCGGAGTAGGTGCGCGGGATGCTCAGCACTTCGGCCTGTGTGCGAGCGCCCGAGACGAGACGGTCCTTGTATTTCTCATAGATGCGCTGGAGCGTCGCGTCGTCGCCCTTGCTGCGGCCGGTGTCAGCCGGCGGGACGTGCAGCACGCTGGCCGAGAAGCGATCGTAGCGATCGTGGAACGACCGCTTCAGCTCGGGCTCCGAGAGCTTGATCGAGGACAGCAGGCGCTCCTGCAGCTTGTTGATGGGCAGGATCTCTCTGCGCATGCGCGCTTCGTAGGGCGCCCAGTTCATCGCGGGATCCGCAAGCAACTGCTGGTAGCGCTGGAAGTCGAACTGCCCGTCCTTGCTGAACTCCGGGGCGGCCTGCACTTCGGGCGGCGGGATGCGGCGCACTCCGTCCAGCACCTCGTTGTCGGTGACGCGGATGCCCGCGAGCTTGGACTGGGTCACGAACAGGCGCTGTGTGACGAGGTTGCGCCACGCTTGCTGCTCGACGGCCTTGAGATCGCGGTCGATCGGATCGGTGTTGAAGCGCTGGCGGTACTGCAGCCGCGCCTCGCCGACGGCGCGCTGGTACTCCGCCATCTTGATCGTCTCGCCGTTGACGATGCCGGCTGTTCCCTCCGCACCGGTCTGGTTCCCCGAGAGCGGGTCGCCGCCGACGGCTCCGATGAAATTGAAGCCGATGACGAACGTGAATGTCGTGACGATGATGAGCACCCACCAGATGACGGTCTTGCGACGACCACCGCCACGAAGATTTTCGAGCATCGGGACTCCCAGTAGCGGATCGGATCCGGAGAGGACAGGTCGGGTAGACGGAGACGAGCCGGGGAGTCTACCAGTGCGCCCGCGTGCCGGCCAACCTTCGGATACCGGACGAGGCGGCGGGCGGCCGGCATGCTGGAAGGCGTGGAAGTCGTTGCGGCTGTGTGCTAATCATGACGACAGGGCGCGCCACGGAATCCTGGCGAGCCGCCCCTGATCCGCGCCATCCGCGAGGGAACGCTCCGTGCGCACAGACGTCGTCCAACGCCCCTCAGAACCCGAGACGCCCGAACGGCCCGCCCCGGGCCCGGCGCTCGTCCTCGATGCGCTCGAGGAGGGGGTCATCGCCTTCGATCGCGAGCGTCGCGTCGCTTACGCCAATCGGCGGATAGAGGAGTTGATGAGCGTCGAGCCGGGCGCACTGCACGGGCTGCCGGGGAATCGCGTGTTCCCGGGCGCCGAGGCGCGCTGGCTGCGCGGCACGATCCGTGAAACGCGCGAGTTCCGCATCGAGACCGAAGGGCGAGACCTGACCTTGCGCGCCGAGTCGTTGCCGATCCGCGACGAGGAAGGTGAAGTCGTGGGCTCGGTCGTACTGGCGGACGCCATCTCCGAGACCGAGGATGGCGAGTTCCAGAAGAAGATCGACCGCCTCGTCTCGCTCGGCGAGCTCTCGGCCTACGTCGCCCACGAGATCCGCAATCCGCTCACCGGCATCCGCACGACCGTCCAGTTCGTCGCCTCGCGCTTCAAGCCGCGCGATCCGCGCCGCGAGGACCTCGACGATGTGCTGCAGGAGCTGGACCGCATCGAGCAGATCATCACCGGACTCCTTCTGTTCGCGCGGCCGCCCCAGGCCAAGCCGCAGCTGTGCGGGCTCCACCCGGTGCTCGAACGCACGCTCGACCTGCTGGGGCCCCAGTGCGAGGACGCCCAGGTCACCGTCACGCGCGAGTTCGCCGAGGAGCTGCCGCTGGTCTACGCCGACCCCGACCTCATGCAGCAGGTGTTCCTCAACCTCTGCCTCAACGCCATCCAGGCGATGCCCGAGGGCGGCGCGCTCACGATCACGACCGGCGTGCGCCGCTATCGGACGCGCCGCTCGCTCGTCGACGTCTCGATCCGCGACAGCGGGCTCGGCATCCCGCGCGACCTGATGGAGAAGATCTTCGACCCGTTCTTCACGACACGTTCGATGGGCACGGGTCTCGGGCTGCCGATCTCCTCGCAGATCCTCCGCGATTCGGGTGGAGTCATCACCGCCAAGAACAACTCGGGGGGCGGGGCCACGCTGCGCGTGTCGCTGCCGATGCCGGCCGAATCCTCGAGCCGGTCCGAGGAGTGAGCGTGAAGACCACGGTCCTCGTCGTCGACGACGAGCTGCTCATCCGCAAGTCGCTCGGGAAAGTGCTGCGCGCACGCGGCTACACGGTCGATCTCGCCTCCAATGGCCGAGAAGGACTCGAGAAGGTCCGCGAACTCAGGCCCCAGGTCATGATCCTCGACATGCGCCTGCCGGACACCGATGGCCTCTCGGTCCTTCAGCAGGCTCGAGCCCTCGATCCGCTCCTGCAGGTCATCATCATCACGGCCTATGGCGACGTTCAGACCGCGGTCGACGCCATGAAGCATGGAGCCTGCGACTTCGTCCGCAAGCCCTACGAGCTCGAGGACATCGCGCTCGCCGTCGAGTCGGCCCAGCGGCATTTCAAGCAGGCGAATGAGCTCGACCTCTACCGGCGGCGTGCCTGGCAGCACGACACGGGGGAGGAGATCATCGGGAGGTCCGAGCCCATGCAGGAGGTCCGGCGCCTCATCGACAAGGTCGTGAGGAGCAAAGCGACCTCGGTGCTGATCACAGGTGAGTCGGGAACCGGCAAGGAACTGGTCGCTCGCGCCATCCATTACCGCAGCGATCGGGCCCAGGCGCCGCTGATGGAGGTGAACTGCTCCTCGTTCCAGGAGAGCCTGCTCGAGAACGAGCTGTTCGGTCACGAGAAGGGCGCGTTCACGGACGCGACCGACACCAAGAAGGGGCTGGTGGAGCTGTGCGACGGTGGCACGCTGTTCCTCGACGAGGTCGCGGACATGCCCCTGCCGACGCAGGCCAAGCTGTTGCGGTTCATCGATCACCGCAATTTCAAGCGAGTTGGCGGCGCGCATGACATCAGCGTCGACATCCGCATCGTCGCGGCCACGAACAAGCACGTCGAGGAGGAGGTCCGCTCGGGGCGTTTCCGCGGCGACCTGTTCTTCCGCCTGAAGGTCGTGGGCATCGAGCTGCCGGCACTTCGCGAACGCGGCGAGGACGTGTTGTCGATCGCCCGGCACTTCGTCGAGGAGTTCGCGCACAAGTTCCAGAAGGACTTCGCCGACATCTCGCCCGAGGCCGAGCGATTGATGCTCGACTACAGTTGGCCGGGCAACGTGCGTGAGCTGAGGAATTTGATCGAGCGCGTCGTGCTGCTCGAGGAGGGCGATGTGATCGAGCCCGACCTCCTGCCACCCGAACTGCTCGGCCGCCGAGGCCAGCCCGCACTCCTGGGGGTGTCACCCATGCGCGACGCGCTCACGCTGCCGACGCTCGCGCAGATCGAGGCGGACCACATCAGCGAAGTGCTGCGACGCACCGCGGGGAATAAATCGCGCGCAGCGCGCATCCTCGGCATCTCGAGGCAGGGACTCATCGAGAAGGTGCGACGCATGCGCATCGAAGAGGCGGAAGAACGTCCAGTCTCTTGACAGTGTCCATGAAACAGACACTGAGTCGCATCATGTTCGCGTGCAATGACTTGCGATGAGGCGAGCGCGTAAGAGTCCAGTTAATGGACACTTAGCTCGGGTCGAACAAGTCGATCACGGACAGTTGAGAGCCCGGTGCGAACCCATCGCATCGGGCTCTTCTCGTTGTGCGACAAGAGGTTGAGTGGTTCGTAGTCGCGCCGCTCACTCGAGTGGCACGGTCCGTGCACGTATAGGTCTGCGAGGCGCGAAGCGCGCGCCGATGAATTTGGATCTTTGCTGAGGCACTACGTCCAGCTTGGAGGAGGTGATCTCTACCATGGCTGCCAAGAAGAAGGCTGCGAAGAAGAAGGTCACGAAGAAGAAGGCCGCGAAGAAGAAGAAGTAACCGGTTCTCTGGACCTGGCACGTCCTGAAGGGCGGGTCGGCTCACGCCGGCTCGCCCTTCATCCATTTTCGATTCACGAAGTCTGCGTTCCGATCGAGGGGAATCGCGCTCATGGATCGAGCTGCGACCTTCGGTCCTGCGCGGCGACCCGCGCACGGAGGCCCGGGTCGCCCGCGCTCTTGCCGATGCCGACGCGCGGCGCGAGGATGCCGAGGACCCGCATCCCCCAGTTCCCACCCGCATCCTCGAGCGCCCGTGTCCCCTGATCCCCAGCCTGTCATCCGCATCCGTGGCGCCCGCCAGCACAACCTTCGTGGCTTCGACGTCGACATCCCGCGGGGCGGCCTCACGGTGATCACGGGTGTCTCGGGCAGTGGCAAGTCCTCGCTGGCGTTCGACACGCTCTACGCTGAGGGCCAGCGCCGCTACGTCGAGTCGGTGTCGACCTACGCCAAGCAGTTCCTCGATCGCCTGCCGCGCCCCGACGTGGACTCGATCACCGGCCTGACCCCGGCCGTGAGCATCCAACAGGTGGCGCCGACTCGCAGCGCGCGCTCGACCGTGGGCACGTCGACCGAAGTGCATGACCATCTGCGACTTCTGTTCGCCCGGCTGGGCGTGGTGCACTGCACCGGCTGCGGGGAGGCCATTCGCGTCGATTCACCCGCGTCGATCGCCGCCGAAGCGATCGCGTGGGAGCCGGGGGCACGCGTGACCGTGCTGGCCCCGCTGGCGCTCTCGCCCCGCTTCACCTGGGAGCAGCAGGCGGAGCATCTGATGAGTGCGGGCTTTACGCGCATCTGGCTGCAGGGGGAGCCGGTGGCACTCGAGCCGCTCCCCAAGCTCAAGCGCGGCACCTCGAGCGTGGATCTCGTCGCGGATCGATTCCGCTGGGAGAGCGACGAGGGCACGCGGCTCGCGGAGGCCTGCGAGCAGGCCTTCCGACGGGGCGATGGCCGACTGCTGCTCGTCGTGGGGGATGGGGCCGAGCCGTCGGCGCGCAGTGAGCGCTGGGCGTGCAACGCCTGCGGCGTGCCCGCCATGAGACCCGAACCGGCCCTGTTCTCATTCAACAGTCCGCTCGGCGTGTGCCCGGAGTGCCGAGGGTTCGGTGACGTGCTGACGTTCACCTTGGACCTCATCGTCCCCGATCGGTCCAAGTCGCTCGAAGCCGGCGCGCTCGATCCGTGGGCGCGCACGTGGCGCAAGACCATGTGGCCGAAACTCCAGGCCTTCGCCGACGAGCATGGGATCGACGTGCACGCACCGTGGTCACGGCTGAGCGAGGAGCATCGTGGCTGGCTGCTCTCGGGACACGAGAAGTTCCGCGGCGTGATGGGGTTCCTCGAGCGGCTTCAGAAGAAGAGCTACAAGGCGGGCAATCGCTTCATCATCAAGCGCTACCAGAGTCCCAGGCGCTGCAGTGGCTGTGGCGGCGCACGCCTGCGGCCCGAGGCGCTCTCGGTGAGACTCGGCAGCCGCACGATCAGCGAGGTCACGGCGATGCCCGTGCGATATGCGCTCGCGTTCTTCGAGGGGCTCACGCTCGACGATCGCCAGCGCGCGATCGCCGCCACGCCGCTCGGCGAAGTGTGTTCGCGCCTGCGATTCCTGCAGCGGGTCGACCTCGGCTATCTGACCCTGGATCGCCCGATGCGGACGCTGTCCGGAGGCGAGGCGCAACGCATCGAACTCGCGAACGCACTGGGCGCCGATCTGGCCGACACGCTCTACGTGCTCGATGAGCCGACGGTGGGGTTGCACCCGAGGGACACCGACACGCTGCTCGGCATCCTGCGTGAGTTGGCGTCGCGCGGGAACACGCTCGTCGTGGTGGAGCACGAGCCGTTGGTGATCCGAGCGGCGACGCACCTGATCGACCTCGGTCCGGGTGCGGGTCGCATGGGAGGCGAGTTGCTGTACGCCGGGCCCGCGGCCGCGCTGGCCCAGGTGAAGGGCTCGGTGACCGGCGACTATCTGACGGGCCGACGCGAGGTGAGCCGCGAGCGGCGCGAGGGCGAGCCCGAGGGATTCGTGACCGTGGAGGGGGCGACCCACCACAACCTGCAGAATGTGACGGCGCGCTTCCCACTCGGCCGCATGACGGCGGTGACCGGCGTCTCGGGCTCGGGCAAGTCGAGCCTCGTCGAGGATGTGCTCGTGCGAGTGGCGCTGCGCCACTTCGAGGGCCGCGAGGATGAGCCGGTCGGCGCCCACCGCGCCGTCCACGGGCTCGAAGCGCTGAAGCGCGTGGTGCTGGTCGACCAGTCGCCGATCGGCCGCACTCCGAGGAGCTGCCCGGTCACCTACATGGGTGCCTACGCCGCGCTTCGCGAGGCGTTCGCCCGGCAGCCGGCCGCGATGGCGCGCGGGCTCAAGGACGGGGCGTTCTCGTTCAACACCGAGGGTGGCCGCTGTGAACACTGCCAGGGCGCGGGCTGGGTGAGCGTCGAGATGTACTTCCTCGCCGACCTCAGCGTTCCGTGCGAGGTGTGCATGGGCTCTCGCTTCCGCCCCGAGGTGCTCGAGGTGCGCTACCGCGGCAAGGACATTCGCGACGTGCTCGCGATGTCGGTGGACGAGGCGTTCGAGCACTTCGCCCAGGAGCCCCGATTCACGCGCGCGCTCCACGTGCTGCGCCGCGTCGGCTTGGGCTACCTGCACCTCGGGCAGCCCGCGAATCAGTTGTCGGGCGGTGAGGCGCAGCGACTGAAGGTGGCGCGCGAGTTGGGTGAGCGCAGCGGCGGCCCCGCGCTCTACGTGTTGGACGAGCCCACCGTCGGCTTGCACTGGGCCGATGTGCAGCGGCTTCTCGAAGTGCTCGATGATCTGGTGCGGCGCGGGGATACCGTCGTGCTGGTGGAGCACAATCTCGATGTCATCCGCAATTGCGACTGGTTGGTGGATCTGGGCCCCGAGGGTGGCGAAGGGGGAGGCCGACTGTTGGCCGAGGGTCCGCCCGAGACGATCGCCGCCTGCGAGCCCTCACAAACCGGTCGTTACCTGAGGTCGGCAGCCGGCGTGAAGCGATGAAACCCGGGCGTCCGCCACGCAGGCAGGCCCCGGAAACTGGAACGAATGCGGTCCGCGGTGGACCCGGAAGGAGAGCCCCATGGCCACACGAGTGAAGCGCCGCAAGCGGGACATCGAGCGCGATTACCCCACGGCGCGGTTCGTCGCCAAGTTGAGACGCCTCGCGGACTGTCTCGAGAAGGGGAGTCGTTTCAGCATCCAGGTGGCGGGCGAGCGCATCGTCGTGCCGGCCGATGCGGTCATCAGCATCGAACACGAGCGAGGCGCCTCTCAGGAGGAACTCGAGTTCCAGCTGCGGTGGAAGCCGGCCTGAGGAGGGCGGCAGGCGAAGGGCGGCAACGGCGCGCCCCTGAAACACCCCCCTCGCACCGCGCCATGCGACCGGATAGCCTGCGACTTCATGTCCCCCATCATCCGAACCCTCACAGCGCCCGACGCCGACGCATTTCGCGATCTGCGCCTGCGCGGGCTGCGCGAGGATCCCACTGCGTTCGCGGCGAGCTTCGACGAGGAGGGGGCGATTCCCGAGGGGCTCTTCGCCGAGCGGTTGGCGCCGAGCAGGGATCGACTGGTGCTCGGGGCGTTCGAGGGTGACACGCTGGTCGGAACGCTCGCGGTGATCCGGGAGTCCAAGCGCAAGCTGGCGCACAAGGCGTTCATCGTCGGCGTGTACGTGGCACCCGAGGCGCGCCAGCGCGGCGCTGCCCGCGCCATGATGGACGAGGCCATGCGGCACGCGTTCGAACGCATGGGCGTGCGGCAGATCAACCTCGCGGTCAATGCCGCGAACCCCGCCGCGATCGCGCTCTACACGGAGTGCGGATTCGAGCAGTTCGGGCTCGAGCGCGTCTGCATGCTGGTGGACGGCGCTCCCGTGGACGAGATTTACATGGTGTGCTTCCGCCGCTGATCAGCGAGTCGCGGGTGCACTCGCCAGCGCATCCGGCAGCGCACGGTCGCTCACGGTCACGCCGACCTCGGTCGCGCCCAGCACGGTGTCCTCCACGACCACGCCGCGCAGCAGTTCGAGCGGCACCAGTTCGAAGAGCACGTTGCGCGGACGGACGCCCTTCGGGGCGGCCTCCCAGATCGCATCGGGCGACTGCTCCGCGATCGCGAGGGCCTTGGTGCCGGCGGGGATGAATCGTCGCCTCGTGGCCAGCGCCCAACACGGCACCGAGTGCTCGCGTGCGGCGAGCGCACAGACGTAACTGCCGATCTTGTTGAGCACGCCCAGCTCGGTGACGGCATCGGCGCCGATCCACACCGCCTGCGCCTGCAGCAGCAGCATCGGCAGCGCGGCATCCGCGACCAGCCAGGATTCGATCCCCTCGGCTGCGAGCGATGCGGCGAACGCGCGGCCTTCGAGGCCGGGGCGGCTCTCGGCGACCAACGCGCGCGGCTTGCGGCCCGCCCGCTTCAGCTCGAGCAGCGCCTGGCGGACCAGGGAGGAATCCGACAGCGTCGCGATCCACGGCGAGTCTCCCGTCACGAGCTGCGTCGCCACGCGCGCCGTCGCCTCGTGCGAAGCTGCGAGGTCGAGGCGTTCGGCCGCCGTGCTGGCCGCCAGCTCACGCCGTGTATCGGCGGGGCTGTCGCCGCGCGACAGGCTCGACTCCGCCATGACGAGCGCACGAGCGGCGAGTTGATGGACGAGCGCCATCGTGGGCTGCGCGCTCTGGGCCTCGCGCAGCCAGGCGAGCAGGGCATGGCAGAGCGCCGGAGTCGTGGTCGAGCGATCCTCGCCGGCCCATCGCTCGAGCGAGTCGAGGAACGCGGCCGCGTTCTCGCTGGAGTCCGGGTGCCGATGGTCGGACAAGGTGCCCACGCTACTTCTGGAACAACTGCTTCAGCCACACGATCGTGGTCTGACGCCCGAGTTCGCCGAAGGCCTCGGTGAGCGGGATCTCCTTGGGGCACACCTCGACGCAGTTCTGGGCATTGCCGCAGTCCACGAGGCCGCCGCGACCCATGATGGCCTCGAGGCGCTCCTTCGCGTTCATCTGACCGGTCGGATGAGCGTTGAACAACCGCACCTGCGCCAGTGGCGCCGGCCCGATGAAGTCGCTCTGGTCGTTGTACTGCGGGCACACCTCCATGCAGCAGCCGCAGGTCATGCAGCGCGAGAACGCGTAGCTGATCTCCTGCTGCTCGTTCGACTGCTTGGGGCCGACGCCCAGATCGTACGTGCCATCGATCGGCACCCATGCCTTGACGCGCTTCAGGGCATCGAACATCGGCGTGCGATCCACCTGGAGGTCGCGGACGACCGGGAACTTGGTGAGCGGAGCCAGCGTGATGACGTCGTCGGCGATCGGATCGATCAGGGCGGTGCACGACTGCCGGGGCTTGCCGTTCACCAGCATCGTGCACGAGCCGCACACTTCCTCGAGGCAGGACGACTCCCAGTTCACCGGTGTCGTCTTCTGGCCCTGGCGCGTGACCGGCTTCTTGCGGATCTCCATCAGGCAGGAGATCACGTTCATGTTGGGCTGATAGGGGAGCGAGAACTCCTCCCAGCGATTCGACGCCGTGGGCGTGTCCTGACGCAGGATGCGCAGCTCGATGGTCGATCGGGCCAAGGCGGGCCTCCTAGTCGTACTTGCGTTCGACGGGCGCGTAGAGCGAGACGTCGACGGGGTCGTAGTGGAATCGCGGGCCGTCCGGGCTGTACTCGGCGACGGTGGTCTTGAGCCAGTTGGCGTCATCGCGCTTGGGGAAGGCGGGCTTGTAGTGCGCGCCGCGGCTCTCGTCACGCGCCAGCGCCCCCAACGTCACGACGCGCGCCAGATGGAGCATGTTCCACAGCTGGTTCAAGAAGGAGAGCGGCGCATTGGCCCACTTGCCGTGATCGAGCACGCTCGCACGAGACCAGCGATCCATCAGCTCGAGGATCTTGGCGTCGGTGGCGCGCAGTTTGTCGTTCTCGCGGACGATGGTGACGTTCGACAGCATCGTGCGACCGAGTTCGTCGTGCAGCTGGTAGGGATTCTCCTCGCCGTCGCGCTGCGACAGCGCCTCGAAGTGCTGCGTCCACTTGCGCTCGGCCGCCTCGAACACGGAACTGGGCGCCTCGCCCGCGGCCTTCGCCTGATTCTCGGCGTACACCACCGCGGCGGGGCCGGCGATCTGACCGGCGTAGATGCACGAGAGGAGCGAGTTGGCGCCGAGGCGATTGGCACCGTGGTACTGGTAGTCCACCTCGCCGATGGCGTAGAGCCCGGGCACGTTGCTCATCTGATTGCGCGGGCTGCCCAGGTCGAGGAACCCATCGGCCGTGCGCTCGTAGTCCACCCACAACCCGCCCATCGAGTAGTGGACGGCCGGGTAGATCTTCATCGGAGTGTCGCGCGGATCATCGCCCGTGAACTTCTCGTAGATCTCGAGGATGCCGCCGAGCTTCTTGTCGAGCGTCTCGCGATCGACGTGGGTCAGGTCGAGATAGACGCTCATCTCGCCACCGATGCCGAGACCCATGTTGACCACGATGTCGTGGATCTCGCGGCTCGCGACATCACGCGGCACGAGGTTCTGGTACTTGGGATAGCGCTCCTCGAGGAAGTAGAAGCGCTCACCTTCGGGGATCTGTGCCGGGCCGCGGGCATCGCCCTTCTGGCGCGGCACCCAGACGCGACCGCCCTCGCCTCGCGCCGACTCGCTCATCAGGCGCAGCTTGTCAGCGCCCGGGATGGCCGTCGGGTGGATCTGGATGAACTCGCCGTTGCCGTAGTGCACTCCGTCCATGTAAGCGGCGGCGGCCGCGGATCCCGAGTTGATGATCGAGTTGGTGCTCTTGCCGAACAGCAGCCCCGGTCCGCCGGTGGCGAGCATCACCGCATCGGCGGCGAACGCCTTGGGCTTCATGGAGCGTTGCTCGAGCGCGACCAGGCCGACACAGCGGCCGTCATCCTCCTTCACCAATCCGACGAACTCGTGGCTCTCGAACTTGCGCACGAGTCCAGAGGCCTCGTGGCGACGCACCTGTTCGTCGAGCGCGTAGAGCAACTGCTGGCCCGTGGTGGCGCCCGAGAACGCGGTGCGGTGGTGGAGCGTTCCGCCGAAGCGGCGGAAGTCGAGCAGCCCCTCGGCGGTGCGGTTGAACGGCACCCCCATGCGATCGAGCAGGTAGATGATCCCGGGTGCCGCGTAGCACATGCCCTTGACCGGGGCCTGGTTCGCGAGGAAGTCGCCGCCGCGGCAGGTGTCGGTGAAGTGGATGTGGGGGCTGTCGTTCTCGCCCTTCACATTCACCGCGCCGTTGATGCCGCCCTGCGCGCACACCGAGTGCGACCGCTTGACCGGCACGATCGAGAACAGGTCCACGGCCACACCCGCCTCGGCCACCTTGATGGCGGCCATCAGTCCGGCGAGTCCGCCGCCGACGATCGCGATGCGAGGCGCCGCCATCAGTGCTGCCCTCCCTGGTAGACCACTTCCTGGTGCGGCTTGCTGTGCGGCTTCTGCATGAAGTCCAGACGCAGTCCGCGGAAGCCGAGGATCGACAGGAGCCCGATGATCGACACCGCGACGCCCACCGCGAGGCCGATGCGCGCGGCGACATCCTGGGCGCGGCGCCCGGTCGCGAGGCCCCAGTGGATCGAGAATCCGAACAGGCCGTTGCCGAGGTGGAAGCCGGTGGCGATCACGCCGACCACATAGAAGGCGAACACGCCCGGGTGGGCGAAGTGCTCGCTCATGAACTGGTAGGCGCTCGCCGAGTTCAGGTAGTCCTGCGAGAAGCGCGTGGACCACGTGTGGTAGGCGATGAAGGCGAACAGCAGGATGCCGGAGGCCCGCTGGGCCACGTAGTTCCAGTTCTTCGGGTAACCGAAGTGCGCCAGGTTCGGCTTGCTCGTGCCCGCGATCAGCATGCCGAGAACGGCATGGAACAGGATCGGCACCCAGATGGTGCCGGCCTCGATCAGCAGGATGAACGGGATGCTGGCCAGCTCCTGCGCCGCCTTGTCGAAGTGGGCGGGGCCCTGCAGCGACTTGGCGTTGGTGAAGAAGTGGACCAGGACGAAGCCCCCGATCGGGAGCACACCGCTCAGCGAGTGGAGCCGCTTGAGCGTGAAGTAGGTGCGGTCATCGACCTTCATGGCGACGGACACTCCTCACGGGGGGTATGCACGAGACTGAACCGGCGGACCATAGCGCAGCGCGCAGAAGGCCTCCAACCGGATTCTGGCACAAGGGGTTAGCCGTTTTCGCGTGTTTTGGCAGTCCATGGTCCGCATGTTACCGTGCCCGGCTGTCCCTCCATCCCGGATGGTGAGGTCCTTCATCCATGACCATTTCGCTCACCGAATCGATCCAGCACCAGCTCCTGCCACGCGTCTCCAAGCCCAATCGATATCTGGGCCACGCGCTCGGCGGTGCTCCCAAGCCGCTTGCGGCGGCTTCGGTGCGCGTCCTGATGGCCTTCCCGGACGCCTACGAGATCGGACTGAGCAACCTCGGGATCAAGATCCTCCACCACATCCTGAATCAGCGCGCGGACGCCGCCTGCGAGTTGGCGTTCGCTCCGTGGCCGGATGCCGAGAAGGAGATGCGGCGGCTCGCGATCCCGCTGTTCTCCAATGACTCGCACAGCGCGGCCTCCGAGTTCGACGTGATCGGGTTCTCGCTGCAGTACGAGCTGCAGTACACCAACGTGCTCAACATGCTCGACCTGGCGGGACTGCCGCTGCGGACGGTCAAGCGCGACGCGAAGCATCCGCTCATCATCGCCGGGGGAGCGCAGGCGTTCAGCCCCGAGCCGATGGCGGAGTTCATCGACGCGTTCGTGATCGGCGACGGCGAGGAGGTCATCCACGCGGTGGTCGACCTCGCGCGCGATGCCAGAGCGGGGCAGTGGCCGCGGAGTCGCCTGCTGCGCCGACTCGCGCATGTCCCCGGCGTCTATGTGCCGAGCGGCTACACGACCGAGGTCAGCCGCGAGGGCTGGCAGCTGCCGAAGGCGCGGCCGGGCTATCCCGATCGCGTGTTCTCGACGTACGTGAAGGCGCTCGAGAAGTCGTACTACCCGCCGATGCCCTTGCTGCCGGTGGGCGAGATCACACATGACCGGCTCTCGGTCGAGGTGATGCGCGGCTGCACGCGCGGTTGCCGCTTCTGCCAGGCCGGGATGATCAATCGACCGGTGCGCGAGAAGCCGGCGCAGCAGGTGGTCGAGGAGGTGCTGGCGGGACTTCAGGGGACGGGGCTCGAGGAGGTGTCGCTCATCTCGCTCTCGACCACCGACCACACGCAGATCGTGGAGCAGGTCAACGCCCTGACCGACATGCTGTGCCCGACGCGCGTCCAGCTGTCGCTCCCCTCGACGCGGCCCGACAACGTGCCGATCGACGTGGCGCAGCGCATGGCATCGCAGCGCAAGGGCAACATCACGCTGGCGCCCGAAGCGGGCAGCCAGCGCATGCGCGACGTGATCAACAAGAACCATACCGAGGAGGAGCTGTTGGCCTCGGTGCGGACGGCCGCCAAGAGCGGCTACACGGGCGCCAAGCTCTACTTCATGTGCGGCCTGCCGGGTGAGAACGACGATGACATCCGCGCCATCCTCGACCTGGCGACGCGGGCGTGGGGTGTGGCGCGCGAAGTCGGCGCGCGCAACTTCAAGATCACCGTCAGCGTGTCGCCGCACATTCCCAAGCCGCACACGCCGTTCGCGTGGGCGGAGCAGGTGTCGACCGCGGAACTCAACCGCAAGCTCGGCGTGCTGCGTGTGGCGGCACGGGGCAAGCCCGTGACGCTCAAGTACCGCGACGCCGAGACCAGCCTGCTCGAGGGTGTGTTCACCCGCGGTGACCGCCGCCTCGGCTCGGTCATCGAGGACGCCTACCTTCGCGGATGCCGGTTCGATGCCTGGACCGAGCACCTGCGCTACGCCACTTGGCTCGACGTCTTCGCCGCCCACGGCATCGACCCCGAGCGATATCTGATCGAGCGCGATACGCAGCTCGACCAGCCGTGGGATGTGGTCCAGTCCCCGGTGACGCGCAAGTTCCTGATCCGCGAGAAGCTGCGAGCGGATCAGGCGGGTATCACCGACGACTGCCGCCTCGAGGACAAGTGCTTCGCGTGCGGCGTCGTCGACTGCAACCAGCGACCGTGGGTCAAGACGCCCCACGCGCCGCTCGACATCGATCAGGCAATGGCCTCGCTGCCGGCGCCCGTGTTCGGACGCCGCGCTCGTCGCGGCCCGTCCGCGACCGCGGGCGGCGTGGCCACCAGCACGCGGTTCCGGATCCAGTTCGAGAAGGGGAGCGCGCTTCGCTTCGTCTCGCACTTGGATCTGATGCGGACCTGGGAACGGGCATTGCGCCGTTCCGGGCTGCCGCTCGCATTCACCCAGGGGCATCACCCGCACTTGAAGATGTCGTTCGGGCCGCCGTTGCCACTGGGATTCCGTTCGCGGGCCGAAGTGTTCGATCTGGAATTCCTGCGGCCGCCGGGTATCGACCTCCGTGAGAGGCTCGACGCCGTGGCACCGGAGGGACTGCAGGTCCTCGACTTCCGGCCCATCCTCTACAAGACCCCGTCACTCATGAGCCAGCTCGAGGGCGCGACGTATCGCGTCCGGTTCCCCCGTACGTTCCTCGCGGAACGCGGATTGGAACCCGAGCAGCTGCGGAGCGACCTGCACGAGCGTGTCCGGGGGCTGTTGGCCCGGGACGTCGTGCTGGTGCGCCGTGTGAGTGAGGATCAGGTACGCGAGTTCGATGCACGGCCCTCCATCGTGAGTGCCCGTGTTCACGACGCAGAAGGCGCCCCGGAGTTGGAGCTGGTGGTGCGGTTCACCGTACGCGCTCAGGCCCGCCCCGATGACCTTCTCGCCGTGTTGTTCCCCGAGTCGGATCCCCGCACCGTCGATATCGAACGGACGGAGCTGTGGATCATGCACGGGGAGGAGCGGGTCGACCCGCTCACGGCACTGACACCTCGGTAGCCCCGGAACTCGCGCGTCCGAAAGGGACGCCCGTGAAGCAGCGCATCATCATCAATGCGGACTCGTTCGAGACCCGCATCGCCATCCTCGAGAACGA
>JAYWEM010000160.1:0-17089 GCA_043779265.1 bacterium
AAGTCGTTGGGGTCGGTGGAGCGGCGACCCGGCGGGACGCGGGGATGGGTCTTGACCAGCACCAGGTGGTCGTAGAAGCGCACGGTCGAGACATCGGCGCGCGCGACGAGGCGCCGGCCGACGAACCGCCTCGGCAGTGAGTACAGAGCACGGGCGACCTGGGCGTGCTGGTCGCGGGCCACTTTGGGCTCGCACCACAGCGGCAGGTCGTAGCGCGTCGTGGGTGCCGGCAGCAAGAGCGCGCGCTCCTCGGCCTCGAAGTGCTCACGCGGCAGGCGCTGGGTGGTGCCATGCCGGTGCATGCCGTAGTCGTGCTCGCACCAGTGCCGGGCGTGGTCGCGGGACGGTTCGACATCGGTGAAGCGCTCGCCGGCGAAGCAGTCGTCGCGCACGTGGCGGACCGAGCGTTCGACGCGCGCCTTGTCGCAGGGATGACGGGCGCGGGTCGCATCGATGTGGAAGCCACGGGCCTGGGCGTACTCGAGGAACGCGCGGGTGAAGCGCGGCTCGAGCGGATCGGCGTCCTGGACGATCGTCCTGGTGTTGTCCGGGACCAGCGTGCGGAACACGCCGCCGTAGAACTCCCACGCCGCCTCGCACGCCTCGATCGCGCTGGCCGTGGTCTCCGGCAGGCACGGGTAGACGAACCGGTAGCGCGACACGCCGGGCGTGAAGATCCATGCGCGCAGTCGCCGCCGCCTGCCCGAGGCGTCGGGCTCCAGGTACGTCATCCAGCCGGTATCGACTTGAAGCTCGTCGCCGGGCTGGCCGTCCGCGAGCGGGATCGTCGCCACGGTCCGGCCGAAGTCGAGTTCGACGATCGCGAACCGGCGCAGCGTCGGATACGCCACCTCGACGCCGCGGCGCTTGAGCAGCTTACGGATCTTGGAGAGCCGCACCCCCTGCTTCAAGTGCGAGGCAATGAACTCGCGCTGCCCGGCGCACACCGCCCACGCATCGCCGCGTCGCCGGCCCCAGTCCGGCTGCAGCGCGGCCACCACGGCCGCGACCCGGGCCTCGTCCAGCGGGGCGTCGCCCGCCGGCCAGGCTCCTTGCCCCTGCGCCACCCGCAGGTAGCGCCGGACGGTCTTGATATCGAGGCCGAGTTGCGCCGCGATCCGCTTCTTCGCGGTCCCGGCGCACCACAGCCTCAGGACTTCCTTGATCTCCAGCATCGTGACCTCGCGATAGCTCATGGACCCTCCTGGGGAGGAGTCCTAGCCGCTTGGTCACGCGGGGGGGGGAATGATTCTGCAAAGCTGGCCCTGCGGGGGTCCCATCATTCTGCAAACTGACACTCGCGACATTCTCACCGGTGAGGTGTGGCGCGAGCATCACCACCGCGCTCAAGTGCAGCCGACCATCCGCGATCGCATCGAAGATGGCCGGGTACAGGCGAGCCGCGCGAGCGGCTTGCCAGCGCTTGAAGGAGGAGTCCTCGGACATGTGAAGGACATGCACACAGTAGAGATGCATCGACGGGTAGCCGGCCGGCAGATACAAGCGGCGGGCCTCGAACTCGGCGATGTGGGCCAGCAGATCCGCCGTCGCGGCGCGATCACGCACGGCGGCGGCGAGGAGTTCCTGACGTAGTACGTGGTCGGCAAGATGCGAGAGCGAGCGCATGGCAGTCATCCGCGGGGGCGAGTCGCGGGAGCACATGTCGTTCATAGCATGTGCGTTCGCGGCCGCCGTCCATGCGCGCAGAGCGGAGAACTCGGCTCATCGTGAGAGCGCTCTCGAGAGTGCCCGCGAACGCGGCATCCACGCCGAACGCGTGCGCCCTATCGCAAGGCAGTGGGCGGGCAGCGGCTTGGAGCAGGCACGCTCGAAATCGGCGTCAAGGGGAAATCGCGAATCCCCACAGAGCAGAGCGCTTCGTCAGTCGAGGTAGAGGCGCTTCAACCTGCCCCACGACTTTGCCTGACCGGGCAGCGGTCTGAGGCTCCCGGACGGCAGGGTCTCGTCCTCATGCCGCTCCACGAACCAGCGAGTGGAGTCCGACTGGCCTCGCGAGAGGGTGACGTGAGCCGAGTCCCCTCGCACCAGAAAGAACCTCGCGTTCCCAACGACATCGAAGCTCATCTGAGAGTCGCCCTCGCTCGACTGCACGCTCAGATCCACATTGGTGAGAATCGTCTTGTGCCACTTCGCCTGGCGACCGGGCCGCGGATCCGACAGTGGGATCAGCGTACGGCCGAAGACGAGCGCGACACTCGAGGCCGGCGGCAGCGAACCGCCTCCAACGAACAGATGCCGGTTCGACGTGGATTCGTGCTTCGGTCCCCAACCGACGATCCGGGACGTGTCCGCGAGCCCGAACACGAACTCGAAGTCATCCGTGAGCAGTTCGCGCAGTGCCATCGTGTCGCGATGGCTCCAGGCCCACTCGAGCCAACGCACCGCCTCCTCCGGCGAGTGCGCCACGCCTGGCGTCGGGACGGGCTGCGGCTGCACCGTCTCGGAGGCGCGGCCGCAAGCCCCCAACAAGAGCAGCGCCGCGATCGCGGGCAGGAGTCGTCTGGGCATTCGCATGGTGGCGAGGAGCATGTCACGCGGCGCACTCGCCGCGGAAGCTCAAAGTTCCCGCCGATACTCCCCCCACCCCCGCCACCGGCCGGCCAGGATCGCGCGATACCTCGCCGCCATGCCCCAGCGCAGCGTCACGGCATGGAACAGCGCCGCGTACGCCGCGCGCTGCAGGTAGTGGAACCACAGCATGAGGAAGAACGCGTAGTGCTTCCGCCCGGCGTGCTTGCCGAACAGCGCGCCCCAGCCGCGGCCGTACTGGAACGCCCGCTCGGCCTGTGCGCGGGCGCCGCGGACTTCGAAGGGCTCCGGGTGGGTGACCACGAGTTCCGGCGCGTACCAGCCGTGCCGGCCCGACTCGAGGATACGGAACAGCAGGTCGCTCTCCTCGCCGCTCGGGAACCGCGCACCCACTCCGAGGTCCTCGTCGAAGCCGCCGATCTCCGCGAGCACGTCGCGCCGCACGAACAGCCCGGGCGACATCACGGTGCGCAGCACGTCGTCATGCAGATGCAGCCGGCGCGCGCGCGCATCCGCCGAGGGCATGAGCGCGCGACCGGCGGGCGAGAGGACGCGCGCGCTCACGAACGCGACGTCGGGCTGCGCCGCGATCACGGCGTCGAAGCGCGCGAGCACGTCGGGCGGCACCGTGCAGTCGTCATCGGGGAAGTACACCCAGTCGCCCGTCGCATGCTCGAGCCCCGCATTGCGCGCCCGCGAGATGCCGCGCGCCTCGAGGCGCAACATGATCACGGCGGCCGAGATGCCCACCATCGGCGACTCCGCGCTCTGGTCCGCCACGATCACCTGGGCGAATGCAGGATCGGCGGCCGCGAGCGAGGCGAGACACTCGTGCAGCAGCGCGGGTCGATCGAGGGTCGGGATCACCGCCGAGACACGCACGCTCATGCCATCACCTCGGCGAACAGCGCTTCGTAGCGCGATGCGACTTCGGCGGGCGCATGCTCACGCACGCGGCGGCGCGCCTCATCGGCGAGCGCATCGCGCCGGGCGGGGTCCACGGCGAGCGCGCGGATGGCATCGCCCATCGCGTCGTTGTCGCCCGCGGGAATGAGCACACCTGCTGCCGGTTCCCCTTCGAGCAATCGCTCGACGCTCGGCCCGCAACGAGACGCCACCACGGGGAGCCCGCTCGCCATCGCCTCGAGCAGTGAGAGCGGCAGTCCCTCGGCGCGCGACGGCAGCACGTAGAGATCGGCCGCAGCGTAGCGAGGTGCGGGGTCGGGCTCGAAACCGGCGATCTCGATCCGCCTCGCGCTCGCCTTGGCCTCGAGCGCGGCCTTCTCGGGGCCATCGCCGACCAAGGTCCACGAGGTCATCGCATCGCCCGCGCGCGCCGCGATCGCGGGCACGCGGTCGCTCCCCTTGACGGCGTGCAGGCTGCCCACCGTCAGCAACCGCATCGCGCCTGACGCACGCGGCGAGCGGCGGCCGGCGATCCCCTCGGCCCACGGCGCATGCGGATTCGGCAACCGCACGAGCTGCGCCTCCGGCACCCCGAGCGCGCGGCTCGCGCGGGCAGCGCCCTCGGAGACCGCGACGACGCGCCGGGCGCGACGCATCGCCCAGCGCTGCCCGAGCCAGGCGAGTTGCGGCACGTGCTGGTGCCGTCGGAACTCGTGCAGGTCGGGGTGCACGATCGAGACGAAGGGTCTGCCCGCGCGCATCGCAGCCAGGGCCGCCACCATGCTCGCGGCCCACTCCATGCCACCCACGACCACGTCGGCCTCGCGCGCGGCCGCGGTGGCGCCCGAGAGGATGGCCCCCGCATGTGCCCACAACGAACCGTTGCGCGGCGACAGCGCGCGAGGCGGCGCCAGCCCATCGGGCAGCGCGTGTTCCACCCAGTCCTTGAGCAGCACCAGTCGAAGGCTCGCGCGATGCATGGCCGGAGCCAACACGAGCGGCAGGCGCTCGGCGCCACCGCCTCGGAGGTTGGTGAGGAACCAGGCGACTCGCATCGCGTGCTCAGCGCTTCTCGGCGACCGCGATCAGATTGAACTCGAGCGGCGTGCGGATGTCCTCGCTCCCCAACTCGGCCACCAGGTACAGCCGCCAGATCGCGCGCATCGCGCCCGCCACCCAGCTCCGCACGTGAGCCTTCCAGGTCAGCGGGCGGAACCGCTCGCCGACGATCGCGACCGGATTGAGATCGCAGGTGAGGAACGCCTGCCGCAGCGAGTGCTCCGAGTAGACCAGTTCGTGCGTCAGGTCGCGCCAGCGGAATCTCGAGGCCAGAGGCGACAGCGCGTTGGGCGTTTTGATCACCACGCGTCCGCCCGGCTTGAGCGCGCTGTGGCAGGCATCGAGGAAGGCGAGCAGTTCGTCTCGGGTGAGGTGCTCGGCGAAGTCCAGTGCCAGGACGGCGTCCAGTTGGCCCGGACGGGCCGTGAGCCACTCGATCGCCTCGGCACGCTCGACCGGGAGCCCCTTCGACTTCGCCACCTCGACCTGCTCCTCGGAGAGATCGATGCCGATGACGTTGGTGTAGCCCGAGCGCTGCAGCATCGAGAGCGCATAGCCGATGCCGCAGGCGGCATCGACGATGAACGCATCACGGCGGCTCGTCACATGAGGCAGTAGCAACTCGCGCAGCGCGGGCAGCGCCAAGGCGAACGCCGCCTCATCGCCGGGGCTCGTCTCGCCGTACGTCGTCGTGAAGTAGCGCGAGTAGATGCGCTCACGGAATCCCATCAGGCGGCCCTCCTGGCCGAGCCGTCGCGGATCGCGAAGGCGTAAAGCATCCATAGCAGAACATACGTGCCGATGGTCGCCCAAGCGGCACCCAACAAGCCGAGGCGCGGAATCAGCAACACGTTCGCGCCCAGATTCAGCACTGCCGCCAAACCCGCGCACCACGCGAGCGGTCGCTCACGTCCCGCTGCCACATGCGCCGTCCCGAGTGTCGAGACCACGAAGTCGAGCGGCACGACGAATGCCAGGACGCGCAGCACCTGTGCCGACTCGCGGTACTCGGCGCCGAACAGTGCCAGCACGATCGGCTCGGCCCACCAGGTCAGCGCGAGCGCGGCCACCACGCCACCCATCAGCGCGAACCCCACCAATCGGCCCGCGAGGCTGCGCGCCTGCGCCGCCTCGCCCTTCGCCATCCTCGCGAGCACCGGGAAGGCGGCGAACGTCACCGCATTGAAGGCGGCCAGCGGCACCTGGATCACGCGATAGGCGCTGCCGTAGAGACCGACTGCGCGATCGCCGAGGAAGGCCTTCAAGAGCAGCGAGTCGCCGCTGTTGTAGGCGAGCACCGCGAGGTTGGCCATGAGCAGCACGCCGCCCGAGGCGAGCGCCGCGCGAGCCGCGGGTGACGCGATCGTCTCGCGCCACGACAGCATCGTCTCCGCCCGGCTCCCCTTGGGCTCTCCGTGCCGCACGCGCGCGAGCAGCGCGATCCCGATGGCGGCCGCGATCGCGCCAGCGGCCAGTCTCAAGAGCGGCGCCCACAGCAGGTCGTCCGGCGTCTGGATCAGCGCCAATGCCCCGATCAGCAGCAGCGCCGGCTGCAGCGCGCCCAGCAGTCCCGCCAGGTCCATGCGTCCGATCGCGCGGAACGCCCAGTCGGGGACCAGCGCCAGCGGCAGTGCGACAAGCAGCGTGCACGTCATCACCAGCCGCGTCGTCTCGGAGGCGGGCACGAGCCAGGTCACCAACAGCGCGACCGAGACGAGAAGCGCCGTGAGCGAGGCGCGCAGCGCGGCGACCGTGCGCCAGGTGCGATGGCGTTCGGACTCGTGGACCGCCATCTCGCGGACACCGTGGATCGACAATCCGAAGTCGCCACCCAGCAGCACGTAGCCCAGAACCGCCTGGGCGAACGTGATCAGCCCGAACGCCTCGGGGCCCAGATGACGCGCCATCCATGCGGTGGCGCCGAACAGCGCGATGCGCGCGAGCGCGTCGCCGGCGAGCAGCGGCAGCGACTCGCGGGCGATGCGGCGGATCACGCGGGCGAATCCCCGGGCTTCGCGTGCTCGCGCTCGAGTCGGCGCAGGAACTTGCGATCGTCATCCGACAGCGGCGCGGAGGCGAGCAGGTCCGGCCGGCGCTCGAATGTCCGGCGCAGGGCCTCCTCGCGCCGCGCCTTCGAGATCAGCGCGTGGTGACCCGAGAGCAGCACGTCGGGCACCGTCCAGCCACGGTACTCGGCCGGCCGCGTGTAGTAGGCGCAGTCGAGCAGCCCCGAGTGGAATGAATCGCTCTCGACCGAGTCGAACTTGCCCACCACGTCCGGCAGCAATCGCGCGAGGGCATCGACGACGCACAGCGCCGCCGGCTCACCTCCCGACAGGATGAAGTCGCCGAGCGAGAACTCCTCGTCCACCAGATGATCGGCGACGCGCTCGTCCATCCCCTTGTAGCGCCCGCACAGGATCACCAGATGATCGAGCTTGGCCCAATCGATGGCGCGCGCCTGGGTGAACGGCCTGCCCTGCGGCGACGTGAGCACCACCTTGGTGCCGGGCCCTCGTTCGCCCTTGGGCGGCAGCCCGAGCGAGGCCAGCGCGCGGTCGACGGGCTCGATCTTCATGATCATCCCGACACCGCCGCCGAACGGGGAATCGTCGGTCGTGCGATGCGCATCCTCGGTGTGATCGCGCAGGTTCACGACGTCGATCTCGAGGCGGCCCTTCTCGCGGGCGACGCGGATCATCCCGTCGGCGAATCCGGCAGGGAAGAACTCGGGGAAGATCGTCAGCAGCGAGATGCGCATGCGGCCTCCACCCGGGTCAGAAGTCCCCGAACCCCGGCGGCAGGTCGAGCACCGCGATGCCCTCGACGAAATCGATGCGCCGGAGGAAGGCTCCGAACGCCGGCACCAGCATCTCGCGCCCCTCGACGTCGATGGCGAACAGCTGCTGGCCCGAGTTCAGGATCACATCACTCACGGTGCCGATGGTCTCGCCGGTCGGCGAGACGGCCTTCAGCCCGACCAACTGGAACGTGTAGGCCTTGTCGGGCCCCGGATCCGGAAGCCGATCGGCCTCGATCCAGAGTTCGCCCGGCGTGAGCGTGCCGGCGATGTCGCGCAGCAGCACCTCGGCGAACATGATCAGGAGTCGATCGTGCGTGGCGCGAACCGCGCGCACGGTGAGCGTGCGTCGTCGATCGCGGCCACGCCACTCGACCGTTCCCAGCGCCAGCAGCTCCTCGGGACTGAGGGAGCAGCGGTCGATGTAGATCTCCCCATCGAGCCCGTGCGGGCGGCCGACTCGAGCCAGCTGGACGAACCTCAGTCGGTGATCTCCAGCGTGACGCGACGGTCCATGCGTGACGAGGCGGCGCCGAGCACCAGACGCAGTGCGTTCGCCGTGCGGCCCTCGCGACCGATCACGTGGCCCATGTCGTCCTGATGTGTCGACAACTCGAGCACACCGTCGTCGCCAGCGCTCAGGATCTCGCAGGTGACGTCGTCCGGATGATCGACCAGGCCCTTGGCCATGTGGATCACCAGGTCGCGGAGCTTGTGGTCGGTATCATCGGGGTCGCGGTGGACACGCGGGGCCGAGCGGGCGGCGGACGAGGCGGACGAGCCGCCGCCGATCATGCCTTCGGGGCGAGGGGCACGGACGATAGTCGCAGCCCGCTCCACACCAACAGCATCGTCGACAGGCCCGACAGCAGGAGCACCTTCAGCGGCTGCGGATCCTGCAGAATAGCGATTCCGGCGGCGCTGAGGACGGCCGTACTGCACCAGATCAGGAGAACGGTTCGGATCGGACATCGGAGGAGGGTCGCCAATCGGTGGTTGGAGTGGTCCTTGCCGCCCAGCCAGACCGGGCGGCCATCGCGCATGCGCGTCACGATCACGAAGATCATGTCGAACGCAGGATACGCGAGCATGAGCAGGGGGCCAGCTTGGCCCCACCCCGGGGGTGTCGCCCGGAGGGCGAGCAGCGCCGAAGCGCCGAGACTATAGCCCAGAAACAGACTGCCCGCGTCACCCAGGAAGATACGGGCCCGCGGGAAGTTATGGGGAAGGAAACCGAAGCAGGCGCCGGCCAGGGCCAGCTGGGCTGCGGCAGTCCCGTGGGCCCCCCGCTCGAGCGAGGTCCAGGCGAAGGCCGCCAGGGTCAGGGCGGCGATCCCCCCCACCATGCCGTTCATGTTGTCGAGGAAGTTGACCGCGTTCATCAAGGCGATCAGGGCCACCAGTGCCAGAACCGCCTCGATCCCCACCGGCAGCCCGAGTTCAGGGGTGACGCCCGCGGCGAGGAGCAGCGTTCCGGCCGCCGCCTGACCGAGCATCTTGACCGAGGGCTGCATGCCGAAGCGGTCGTCCCAGACCCCCACACCGAGCGCGACGGCCGCTCCCGTCAGCAGGTAGTAGGCCTCCCAGTCGGCCGGGGCCCGCGGCAGCACCCGGGTGGCGACGAGCCAGGTGATCAAGGCCGCCACGAACACGCTCACGCCGCCGAGCAACGGCGTCGCCGAGGTGTGCAGCTTGCGCGCCTCCGGGAGGTCGATGAACCCGATGGCGGTGGCGAGGCGCACGACCCACGGCACGAACAGCCACGAGAGCACAGCGGCGAGCGGGAATGCGGCCAAGGGCACGGGGACTCCGGGGACGCGGTGGCCGAGGCTAGTCGGCAGCCACCTCGATGGGACAGGCGATGCCCATCTGGTCACACGTGTCGCGGATGGTCATGTCGAGCAGTCGATCGAGCGTGACCTGCGGCCGATAGCCGACGTAGCGGCGGATCTTCCTCAGATCCGGCACGCGACGGCGCATGTCCTCGAACGAGGCGCCGTACACCTTCTCGTACGGCGTGAACTGGATGGCCGAGTCACTGTGGCACATGCCCTTGATGCGCTGGGCCAGCTCGAGCACGGTGACTTCCTCATCCGAGCCGAGATTGAACGCCTCGCCCTCGGCCTCGGGAGCGTCCATCAGCATGAGCATGCCGCGCACGACATCGAAGACGGCGCCGAAGCAACGCGACTGACGGCCGTCTCCGTAGACGAGGATGGGCTCGTTCTTGAGCGCGCGCTGCACCATGCTCGGGATCACCATGCCGTAGGCGGAGGACTGCCGCGGCCCGCAGGTGTTGAAGCAGCGGACGATGACCATCGGCAGTTGGTACTGCTGGTGGTAGGCGTAGGCGAGGCATTCATCGACGGCCTTGCCGGCGGCATAGGACCAGCGCAGCTTGTGGGACGGACCCATCAGGCGATCATCGTCCTCGGCGAACGGCACCGTGACGCCCTTGCCATAGACCTCGCTGGTCGAGGTGACGAGCACTTTGCGCCGATGCAGATGGCAGGCCTCGAGCACGACCTCGGTGCCGCGGATATTGGTCAGCAGCGAGCGCAGCGGATGCTCGAGCACGTACTTCACGCCGACCGCGGCCGCGAGATGGATCACCTGGTCGCACTGGGCGACGAGCCCGGCGACCAGAGCCAGATCCTGGACGTCACCCTCGAGGAAGCGGAAGCGCGGATGGAGTTCGAAGGTGCGGAGATTCTCGACGGAGCCCGTCGATAGATCATCGAGCGCCCAGACCTCGTGGCCTCGGCGCAACAGCTCCTCGGAAAGGTGCGAGCCGATGAAACCCGCTCCCCCCGTGACCAGGATCCTCATGTCCATCCCTCGAGAGTCGTCAGTGGCATCCGTGCGGACAGGCGGGGCCAGGCCCTCCGAACGTCGAGGCAGCCTGCAGCGGACGGACTCTTCGGTGAGGAAAGGTAGAGAAGCGGTGGCACCGGGTCAAACTCCTTTGCCAGAACGGCTTCGCCCGGTCCTCGTGAACACGCCCCGTGCCCTGTCCTACCGTCTCGGGCCCCTCCGGGTTCCCGCCTGCGTACAGCTTGGACGCTCAGTCCGCCGAAGCGTCACGTCGGACCCAGCGCTGGACGACGATCCGGTGGTCGTAGCCGGGCATCCCGGTCAACCGCCGCTTGAGGGCCTGATAGGTCGGGTCGATCGGCAGCCAGCCCTGCTCGTGGTCGAGCGTGCCCCACCTCGCCAACCGCTTCTCGACCTGGTGACCGCCTCGGACCCGCTGGCTGCCGTCTCTCGAGAGACGAACGAACCAGATCCGTGAGATGCGCGGGTCCGAGAGCATGGCGAGCGTGGAGGCCTCGATCACCGGATCTCCGAACGGGATCCCGGGACGGCCACGCTCGAACAGGTAGTACGGCACGCCCGTGTCATCCTCGGCCAACACGCCATCGCCCGCCTGCAGCCGCGGCCCGAGGTCGGCGGCGACCTCACGACCCGGCGTCAGGTAGATGGGGTTCATCCAGCCCTCGGCCCGGTGGAGGTTCACCCAACCGCTCGTCCAGGCGATGAGCAGCGCGCCGGTCAGCGCGATGCGCAGCAGTCGAGGGTAGACCGGGTCGAGCGCCGCGATCGCGAGCACGACGGCCGCGAATGGCCACATGAAGAGCGTGCGAGCCGGCAGCCCGACGAATGGCGTCGCGTGCGCCAGCGTGCCGATCACGATCCACGCCAGAGCGAGCGCAGTGAGCGCGGGCACGAGAACCGAACGGCCGAGCCCCCGTCGCACCGCGGCCAGCGCGCCCAGCGCGAGCAGCGCACTGCCGCCCACGAGACCGGCGATCCCGGCGGCGGTCCACGGGGCCTGCAGTTCGGTCGCCGTCAGCGCCTGGAGATCGAATGCGAGCATGAGCGCGAGCCCGGTCGGCCCGGTGATCACCGAGGGCAGGAGCCCCTGCGCCTGCTTCACCTGCTGCACCAGCGCCAGCAGCCACGGCAGGAACAGCACGAACCCGCCGCCCGCAGCCGCGATCCAGGCCTTCCACAGCCTCGGACGACGACGCTGCGCCGCGAGTGCCCAGACGAAGTGCGCGAGCACGAGGCACACGGCGACGTAGGAGGTGTAGAGCAGCGCCGCCACGCTCAATCCGTAGAGCAGCCACGAACGGGGCCCGCCGCGCTTGACCGCCAGACGCACGAACAGCCCATGCGCCAGAACCGCCAGAAGAGCTGCGAACGCGTAGTAGCGCCCCATCCGCGCGTACAGGAAGAACTGCGGGCAGAGCGCGAGCATCCACGCGGTGGCCGCGCACAAGCGTTCGTTCAGCACCGGACGGAACGCCCAGTAGGTGGCGGGGATGGTCGCGATCCCCGAGAGCAGCGACAGCAGCCTCAGGCCCGATTCGGAATCCCCGACCCACCGCACGACGAAGGACTCGAGCAGGAAGTAGAGCGGCGGATGCAGATCGCTCCGCAGCGTGGCTATCAGTGCGGGCAAGTCGAGCCGCATCCAACGAGCCGTGTAGATCTCATCGCACCACAGCCCGGGATCGCCGAGCCGCCAGCCGGCGAGCACCGCCGCGACGATGCACGCCAGCACCATCCACACGGGACCGGGAGCGAACACGGGCCCCAGGCCGAGCCAGCGACGAGGCTCGTTCACGCGACGCGCTTCCCGCGTGCTCGCTCGTCCGCGCGCGCGCACGCGAACGCGTAGGCCGCGTCGACGCCGCGCATCATCGCGGCGCGCGAGAACACGGTGCGCGCGCGCTCCCGACCCGCCGCGCCGAACCGCGCGCGGCGCACGGGGTCGTCCATCAGGCGCCGCAGTGCGCCGGCGAGTGCATCGGGGTCCCCGGGCGGGACCACGAGCCCCGTCTCGCCGTCTCGATTGACGAACGTCGTGCCCGTGCCGAGTTCGGTGCACACCACCGGCAGCCCGGCTGCCAGGTACTCGATCATCGCGATCCCGAGGGCCTCGCTCGGATGTGTGCTCGGCAGCACGCCGACCTCGGCTGCGCCGAGATGCGAGTGCAGAACGTCATCACTCACCGCGCCCGCGAACACGACTCGATCTCCGAGCCCCAGTCTCGCGTGCTGCGCCTTCAGGCGAGCCTCCTCGGGGCCGTCTCCGACCACGACCAATCGGCCATCCCAGCGCGTCATCGCATCCAGCAGCACATCGACGCCCTTGTAATAGCGCAGCCGACCGACGAAGAGCACGAACGGGCCACCGTAACGCTCACGTAGATCGCGCACAGCCACTGACCCGCGATCGATCCGTTCGAAGGCCTCGAGTTCGATCCCGAGCGGCACGACGTGGCACTTGCCGCGATGCGGCCGCAGGAACGGCGAGTGCTCGATGTAGCGATCCGAGGTCGGCATCAGCACATCGGCCCTCGCGAGCAGCGTCCGCACGAACGGTCCGTAGAGCGGCATCACGAGGCGCTGCCGCACGACATCCGCGTGGTAGGTCACCGCGAGCGCACCATCGGGCCGGTGCAGCAGCCAGCTCAACTCCCCCGTCGGGTTCGGGTAGTGCAGATGCCAGACGTCGGCCCCCATCGCCGCCAACTCGCGCGGGAAGGACGGGCACAAGGGAGCCGAGAGCGCGCGTGCCCACTCGGCCACGCGGATCACGCGCACGCCGGCGATCGACTCGCGAACGGTCTCACGGCCGCCACTCGCCGAGACCAGCACGCTCACGTCGTGCCCCGCCTCGACCTGCGCTCGCGCCATGCGCTCGATGGTCTGCTCGATGCCGCCTCTCACGGGCGGGTGATAGTCCTTGTAGACGTGGACGATCCTCATGACTCGTCCGCCTCGGGCGTCAGCGCCTCGCGCATGACCGCCAGGGTCTCCCGGGCGCAGCGCTCGTACGTGAAGTGCTTCACGCGCTGGAGCCCCGCATCCTGCAGCCGGGCTCGCCACTCGGCGTCGCGGGCCACACCATCGATCGCCGTGGCCCAGGCCCCGGGGGAATCCGGGTCGCAGAACAACGCCGCGCCCTCGCCCGTTTCACGCAGCGTCGGGATGTCGCTCGCGATCACCGCCGCGCCATGCCGGAACGCTTCGACCAGCGGGAAGCCGAAGCCCTCGTAGCGTGTCGGGAACAGCACAACGGTCGCATGCGAGTAGAGCCACGCGAGTTCGTCCTCCTCGACGCGCCCGAGCACCGTGACCTGCTGCGCTCCCGCGTCGCGTGCGAGGTCGTCGAACCTCGGATGGCGCGGATCGATCGGGCCGGCGGACACCAGTTGCAATGTGGGCTTGTCGCCCAACTGTGCCCAGGCGCGCGCCAGCATCGGCAGGTTCTTGTGCGGCTTGTTCACGCCGACGATCAGAGCGAAGGGGTCCCTGGGGAGCGATGCCGGTCGCCTCGGTTCGATCGCGCCACGGCCCGGAGGGACTCCCAGATGGACGACGCGCACGAGGCTCTCGCTGACCGCGGACAGCTCGGCGATCTCGGCCTTGCTGAACTCGCTGCTCGTCACCACCAGCCGCGCCCTCGCCGCCCAGGCGATCATCAGCTGGTAGAACATGCGACGCAGGAACGGCAGTCCGCCGGGCAGCCGAAGCGGCCAGACATCGTGCAAAGTGAGCACGCACGGGCAGCCCGCCCCGACCGGCAGCAGGTAGAACGGCGAGAAGTAGAGGTCGGGCTTCACCTCGCGGAGCCACGCGCCGACTCGAGGGAGCATGTGAGGCGCCACGGGCGCCCACTTCATCTCGACCCAAGTGACGCGCGGGTGGGACCGAATCGGGCCGAAGTCGAAACGCGTCTGCCGAAGCAACGGATTCCAGAGCACGATGTACTGCTCATCTCCGGGCGACTGCAGCAGGCCCTCGAGTAGGCAGAACGCGTGCGTGCCGATCCCCGGGAAGTGGTCGGCCGCGTATCGCAGGTCGTAGACGACTCTCATTCCGGCCGCTCGGAAGCGCGTACCAATCGCGCGAGCGCCACGGCGAACCCGAACACCACCCAGACGAAGGAGCGCAGCCAGAAGTCGTAGAAGACGTTCGAGACGGCCATCGCGGCGAACGCGGCGAGCATCCCGGCCAGCAGCGCATGCATCTCGGGGTCCCGGGATTCGAGCGCTGAAGAGCGCCAAGCCCGCCGAACCTGCGTCACGATCACGATGAGCAGGGCCGCCATCGCCACGCCGCCCACGACTCCGCTCTCCGCCAACCATCCGACGAAGGCATTGTGAGCCATCATCGACGTCGCGCCGGGTTCGAGTTCGCGCCCGTAATGTGCACCGAAGTTCCGCAGTCCCACGCCGGTGATGGGGAATCGCGCGAAGAGTTCGAGCGCGAAGACGAATGCTGACTCGTGTGTGCGCGCGGAGACATCGTGGGAGGAGAAGCTCCCCATCAGGCGCGCGACGATGAGGAAGACCTTCACACCGGCCACGGCGGCCACTGAGACGCCGGCGACGACCAGCGCTCCCAGGCCGGTCCAGAGTCGAGGCGAGCGGAGCCAGGATGGGCGAAGCAGGAGGAGCACTCCCATGCCCACGACGGCGGCGAGCACTCCGCTTCGCGAGAGTGACAGGATCAGCGCGATGACGCCGAGCGCCAGCGTGCTCCACACGCTGACGAATCGAGCACGCGATGCGCTCGCCCACGGGCCGAGGGCCAATGCGGCGAGAATGGGGATCATCGCTGCGAGGAAACCGCCGAAGATATTCGGATCGTTGAAGAGTCCGTTCGCCCGGAACGTGCTCGTCAGTTGGTGGATCACCGGTGCACCGATGCTGTACTCGAACTCGGGATTCCCGAACCGACGGAGGAACCCGAGATCCAGGTTCCGCTTGAAGACCGCGATCGCGATCATCTGCGCAACCCCGAACGCAGCGCCTATCGCGACGCTCCACTGCAAGGCGATCAGCGCGCGGCTCACGTGAGCGCGAGTACGGATCCCGGTGAGCGTCGACCAGAATGCGGCACCGGCGACGGGGATGATGAACGCGCGAGCAAGCGCAGGGCGCATCTCGATCGCCATGATGCACGAGAGCACGCCCGCGAACGTGAGCGCCGCGAACAGCCATAGGAATCCGCCTTCCTCGAGTGGCGCCGGCTGTTCCAGCCATCGCAAGACGAGGATCAGACCCCAGACCGCCAGGATCACGTACTCGGGGAAGACCGTCACGAAGCCAAGATAGAAATTGAACTTCGTGTTGCCCATGACAGCGATGAGTGCCAGCGGAAGCACGCTCGGATGCCGCCACAACAGAGCTGCCACAAGGATCGAGCCGAGCACGAGCACCGCTGCGAGAGGAGCGAACGCACCAGCGATTCCGGCGATCGCGAGGATCGCCCATCGCGCCCGCGAGAAGCGCTTCTCGTTCGCGACCCATGAGTTCGCGAGGTCGCTCCAGCGTGCAGGCGTGGTCGGCACCACCGAGATCAGTCCCGAGTGACCATGTGCTCGCGACTCCAAGCGAGCGCGAGCCCGACCACGAAGCTCAGAGCCAACGCCCCGAGCCCGATGAGCAGGCGCCTCGGGCTGCTCTTGTGGATCGGCGGAACAGCCAGATCCACGACTTCGACGCTCGAGATGTTCTTCAGCTCGAGCAGGCGGGCTCGCTCGCGCTCCTCGGTGAACACCAGCAGCACTCGCTCCTGGATCCGGATCTCACGCAGTCGTCGGGCAGCCTCGGTCGTGGCCGGAGGCAGCTTCGAGATCTCCGAGTCCAGCTGGGAGATCTCGGAGCGCAATTGGATGAGTCGTGGAGTCACCGTGCGCGAGATGGATTCGAGCGTGCCAAGCTCCAATTCGCGACGGATCTTCTCGGCGACCAGTTCACTGACCGCAGCTCCGGCGCCGCCGAGATCCGCGCTCAACATCGGCAGCTTCCGCTTGATCTGGAAGTCCCGAAGCCCATCCTCGGCTGATCGCAGCGACGCCCGGGTCTCGGTCACACGCTCATCCAGATACTCGCGGCGCAGTCGCGCGTTCGTGTTGGTGCTGGTGCGAAGATAGCGATCGAGCTCCTCGGCGTAGGCGTTCGCGAGATCGGCAGCCAGCTTGCGGTCCTTCTCGGTAACCTCGATCTGGACGAAACCCTCGGGCGTGGTCAGAACGCCGGTGTGGGCATCCAGTTCGACCATGGCCTTCTCGACGTCCTTCTTCTTGTAACGCTTCATGAGCTCGAACCGTTCGACCAAGCGCCGACTCAGGGACTCGCTCTGGAGCACTCCCAGGTAGAGATTCGTCTTGTCCGAGCTCTCGAGTCCGAATGCGCGTGAGAGCGCCGGGGATCCCGCGAGACCGGACAGCAGGCCACCGAGATCGGATTCCTCGGAGGGCGGCAACAACACGGTCTTCGCCGTGTAGCGATTGGGAATCAAGAAGCTCGCGCCGACGACCAACACGGCGATGATCGCCGCATCTCGTGCGATGCGCAGGCCTTCTCGGTGCAGCACGGAGAGCATCGATGGGGTCTCGCTCATGGACCGACGAGCCTAAGGAGCACCCAAGAGGGTGTCAACGACCGGCAGCCAGGTCGGACAGCGCCCGCTCGTACCGCAGGGCGAGGCGAGCCGAGACGCCACTGCCGCACCAGCCTCGCACGGTGTGGAGCATCCGGCGCAGTGACCACCCCCGACGCAGTACCGCACGGATCGCGATCGCGTCGCGCGGGCTGGCGTGTTGCTCGAAGTAGCGGATCAGCGACAGCCCGCCGTCGGCAGGCAGGAGCGAACTCCGGCTCGACCCGGTCCCCCGCACATGGAGTGCGTTCGCCAGCGGCTCGATCCAGACCTCCCAGCCCGAATCCCGGAGCCGCCGGGCATAGTCGACAT
>JAYWEM010000161.1:0-7232 GCA_043779265.1 bacterium
GTCGCCGCCGCGCCGGGCGCCAGCCGGCGCAGCCACTCCGCGGTGGGCACCGGCTGCGGTGGGCCGCCCTCGCGGGGCTCCACGCCCATGGCCGAGAAGTAGCCTCCCGTGCGCGCGGCGATCCGCTCATCCGCAATGGAGCCCTCGAAGATCACGACGTACGGCACGCCGAGCCGGTCCTTCCACGCATCGTAGAAGCTCTCGACGAACTCATGCCCGGCCGTGACGGAGAGGACCGGATGATGGAGGATCACCTGCGGCATCGCCGGCACGGTGCCGGCGAGGAGGCCCTCGATCCCGGGGTTGGTCGCCCCGGTGATGGAGATGCTGCAGCCGTCGCAGCTCATCCCCGCCAGCCAGTAGACGTGCACGGTCTTGATCGGTCCGAGCGGCAGCCGTGTCCGTCGTGATGCGGGCGCAGTCGCAGTGGTCATGTCAGTCTCCGTTAGCAGATACGCGGCAGAGGATCACCAACCAGCATGTCGAGCACCCGGGACCCGCCGATCCCGGTACGCAGGATGACCATGCCTTCCGGCTCCGGCAGTACCTCGCCGATGATCGCGGCGGCGACCCCGAGCGGATGGCCCTTCAGCGCGGCGAGCGCCGCGTCCGCCTCGGCGGCGGGCACCACGGCGAGCAGTTTCCCTTCGTTCGCGATGTGCAGCGGATCGATCCCGAGGATCTCGCAGGCGCCCCGCACCTCGGCGCGAATCGGCACCTTCTCCTCCTCCACCGCGATCGCGACCCCCGACTGCTGGGCGAACTCGTTGAGACTCGTGGCAACGCCGCCGCGCGTGGGGTCCTTGAGCGCGCGCGTGCCCGGTGCCGCGTCGAGCAGCGCCCGGACGAGGGTCCAGAGTGGCGCGCTGTCGCTCGCGATCTCGGCTTCGAACTCGAAGGCTTCGCGCGCGAGCATCACCGCCATCCCATGGTCACCGATGGTGCCGCTCAGCAGCACACGGTCGCCGGGCCTGGCGTTGCGGTGCGAGAGCATGACGCCATCGCGCAGCTCGCCGACCCCGCTCGTGGTAATGAAGAGGCGGTCCGCCTTGCCGCGTGGCACGACCTTGGTGTCGCCGGTCACGATGCTCACGCCGGCCTCCGCGGCCGCCGCGGCCATCGATTCCACCACGCGGCGGAGCACCGCCATCTCCAGCCCCTCCTCGATGATGAAGCCGACCGAGAGGTAGCGCGGCTCGGCGCCCATCATCGCCAAGTCGTTCACCGTACCGTGCACCGCCAACCGACCGATGTCGCCCCCGGGGAAGACGAGCGGGCTGACCACGTACGAGTCCGTCGTGAACGCGAGGCGTGCGGTGGGCACGGCGAGGATCGCCGACTCATCCTGCGTCGCGAGGAGGGGATTGGCGAACGCCGGCGCGAATAGGCCGTCGACGAGATCGTGCGTCGCCTTGCCCCCCGCGCCGTGGCTCAGTGTCACATGCGCATCGCGGATGAGCGGCCGGGCGCGACGCGCCTGCTGCGCGCGTTCGATCCGCTCCATCTGCGCCTCGAGGGACCGCTCGATGCCGCTGCTCACGGCGTCGCCTCCAGGGAATGCGCGGGTCGCCCGCGCTGCAGGTGGTAGCGGCCGTAACTGTAGTACGCGGCGCACGCGCCCTCCGGCGAGACCATGCAGGAACCGATCGGCGTTTCCGGCGTGCAGGCCGAGCCGAACACGCGGCACTCCCACGGCTTGAGCACTCCCTTGAGCACCTCGCCGCACTGACACGCCTTGGGATCGGTCACGCGGAGCCCCGGCACCTCGTACATCACCTCGGCGTCCCATGCCGCGAACTCGGGGCGCAGCTTGAGCGCGCTCTGGTTGATGAAGCCGAGCCCGCGCCACTCGAAGAAGGGGCGCAGCTCCATCGTGATCGAGAGCAGTTCCAACGCCTTGCGATTGCCCTCCGGGCGCACCACGCGCGCGTACTGATTCTCCACGGCCGGCGACCCCGAGCACAGTTGCCGCAGGATCATCACGATCGCCTGCAGGATGTCCGTCGGCTCGAATCCCGCCACCGCGACCGGCTTGCCGTAGCGCCGCGGGATGAACTCGAAGGGCGAGAGCCCGATGATGGTGCTCACGTGCCCCGGGCCGACGAACCCGTCCAACTGCATGCCCGGCGAATCGAGGATCGCCTTGATCGCGGGGATGATGGTGACGTGATTGCAGAAGACCGAGAAGTTCTCGAGTCCTTCGTCGCGGGCGCGGAGCACCGTGGCCGCCGTGGAGGGCGCGGTCGTCTCGAATCCGACGGCGAAGAAGACGACGCGACGGTCCGGATGCTCACGGGCCAGGCGGAGCGCATCGAGCGGCGAGTAGACGAACCGCACATCCGCGCCCTCGGCCTTGGCGTCGAGGAGGCTGCCGCGCGAACTCGGGACGCGCATCATGTCGCCGAAGGTCGTGAATATCACGCCCGGCTCGCGCGCGATCGCCATCGCGTCATCGAGCCGACCCATCGGGATCACGCAGACCGGACACCCGGGGCCGTGCACGAGCTCCACGTTCGCCGGCAGGAACTCCTCCAGTCCGTGCTTGTAGATCGCGTGCGTGTGGCCCCCGCACACCTCCATGATCCGCAGCGTCCCGGCGTGCGCGGACGCCAGCTTCGCGATCTCGTCGGCCAAGCCGCGCACCATCCCGGGGTCCCGGAACTCGTCGATGAAGCGCAGCGTCATGCGGCCTCCTCGGCGAGGGTGCACTGGACCAGCTCGAGGAGCGCGTGCCAGATGGTGGCCTGCCCCTCCTGGATGCGCGGCACCTGCTCTCCCCGCGCGATGAAGCAGTGGTGGGCCGCGCCCGGCTCGGCCATTGCCCCCCCGTCATTCCCCGACACCGCGATGGTCAGCATCCCACGACGCCTCGCCTCGGCGAGGCCCTCGATCACGTTGCGCGAGTTGCCGCTGGTGGAGAACCCGAGTGCGATGTCGTCGGCAGCGCCGAAGGCGATGACCTGTCGCATGAAGATCCGATCGAAGCCGACATCGTTGGCGATCGCCGACAGGACCGCGGTGTCCGCGGTGAGCGCCAGCGCCGGGAGGGCCCGCCAGGCGGGGAACGGTGGAAGCACACAATCCAGTTCGGCGTCGTGCGCATCCGTGGCGCTCCCGCCGTTGCCGAAGGTGAGCAGCTTCCCCCCGCGGGCGAAGCGTTCGGCCATCGCGGCGGCGGCCACGAGCATCGCGTCGGCCTGCTCGTGGAGTATCCGCTCGCGCAGGGCGATCACGTCGGCGCACTTCTGCAGCGTGGACTGACGCGCCTCCGCCAATACCCCTTGGAGCGCCGCGGCGCCCGTCGGCTCCTCGTGGAGGAACGGGTACAGCTCGCGCTCATAGTCGCGCACGCTCATGGCGCCTCCACGCGAGCGATCGCGAAACCCTGGTGCACGAGCAGCGTGTCCCCCACCTGCACCGCCTCCACGAGATCGAGCGCGACGCGATCCACCCCGCACGCCATCGTCACGTCCGCGGTGGCGTCCTCCTCATGCACCGCCCGCACGACGGCCGGCAGGGCCTCGTCGCCGCAGAGCGAGCAGTGGTCGCGGGTCTCGCTCATCGTGACACGCCATGGCCGAAGAAGAGATGCACGAGCTCCCAGAGCACATGGTAGAGCGTCTCGTGCGTCTCCTGGATCGCCAGCGGATCCGTGGCCTCCACGTCGAAGCGATGATCGACGGCCACGGCGCGCGACATGGTCGCGCCGCCGCCGGTCAGTGCGATCGTGAGAAGACCCTTGGCGCGCGCGACCGCCAGGCCGGCGCGTGCCACCTCGCCGTCCGGCGTGACGTCGATCGACATGGCGATGTCGTTGGGCCCGCCGAGTGCCTCCAGCCGCGCGACGACCGAGCTGGAGTCGCCCGTGAACGCGATGGCCGGGAGCGCACGCTTGCCCACGAGTACCGGGTGCACGAACTCCACCGCCACATGCTCGGCGTCGCTCGCCTGGGCCCCCGCACCGAACACCAGCAGTCGCCCCCCCTGCTCGAATCGGCGGGCCATAGCCAAGCAGGCCACCGGGATCCGATCCGCGTGCTGCGCGAAGAAGTGGCGCGGCACGTCGACGCTCAATGCGAAGCGCCGGACCAGCAGGGTCCGGTGGGCGCCGCTCACGGCGACCGAGCGCGCGGGAGCCGTCGTCGTCATTCGATCCGGCTCGACTTGAGCTGGTCGAGCTCGTCGACGAACAGCTCGCCCAGACCCACGAGATACTCCATGGTCCGCGCGGCCTCCGCCTCATCGATCTTCGAAAGCGCGAAGCCCACGTGGATCAGCACCCAGTCCCCGATCTCCAATCCGTCCGGCAGCACGAGGCCCACGTTGATCGTGCGGCGCACGCCGGAGACCTCCACCCGCGCCAGATGGTGCGTGGGATCGGCGAACTCGATGATCCGGCCAGGCACGCCAAGGCACATGGTCTCAGTTCCCCACGCCGTCGAAGTGAGCCGCGGCGACGACGGCCTGGCCGAGCGAGAGTCCGCCATCGTTGCACGGGACCTGTCGATGCAGGAGCACCTCGCAGTCGCACGCGGCGAGCGCGGCCGCGGTGCGCTCCAGGAGGAGGACATTCTGGAAGACGCCACCCGTGAGCGCCACCCGACGAACCCCGGTCCGCTTGACGAGCCGCGTCACGACCGAGACCACCAAGTCGCGCAATGCGTTGTGAAAGGCTCCGGCGATGGACGGCGCGCGCTCCCCGCGCTCCAGATCCCCGACGACACCGCGAATGATGCTGCCGGGATCCGCGATCACCAGCTCCCCGGCCTCGCGTAGCTCCGTGGCGTAGCTCCGCGTCGTCGATCGATCGGCGATCGCTTCGAGTTCCATCGCCGCCTGTGCTTCGAACTCGGCACGGTCGCGGACGCCGGCGAGGGCGGCGACGGCATCGAAGAGCCGACCGACACTCGAGGTCGGCGGCGAGCGGAATCCGCGCGACATCATCTGCCGGAGCAGGGGCCACTCGCGCGCGTGCCGCTCGAGCAGCGCGAGCGACAGCCCCTCGACGCCAGTCCCGAAGGCGTTGGCGAGGTGCGCGGCCGCCATCCGCCAGGGTTCACGTACCGCCGCCTCCACGCCCGGCAGTGGCACGTACCCGAGCTGCGCGAGGCGCTCGGATCGCGCGCCCTCGACGAGCAGGAACTCTCCCCCCCACACCGCCCCGTCGGTGCCGACGCCGCTCCCGTCGAACACCACGCCGAGCACCGGCTCGGTGACGCCGTGCTCCGCCACACAAGCGGCCACGTGGGCGTGATGGTGCTGCACCGCGACCGTCGGCCGGTCCATCGTCAGCGCCAGCCGGGTGCTGGCATAGTCGGCGTGCAGGTCGTGTCCGACGATCTCCGGTTCCACATGGTAGAGCCGTCGGAAGTGCTCGAGCCCGCTGCGGAGCGCGGCGAGGGCATCGGGGTGCTCGAGATCGCCGATGTGTTGAGAGAGGATCGCGTGGTGTCCTCGACCGAGGCAGAACACGTTCTTCATCTGCCCGCCGACGCCGAGCACCGGTGCCGGAAAAGGTCGTCTGACCCGCACCGGGGCCGGCGCGTACCCGCGGGCGCGTCGCAGGAAGCGCGGCTCACCGGCCGCGACCTGTACGACGCTGTCGTCGCAACGCGCCGCGACGAGACGGTCGTGGGTGAGGAATCCGTCCGCCGTGCCGCCGAGCCGCTCGAATGCATCGGCGTCGATGAAGGCGATCGGTTCGTCACTCCGGTTCCCGCTCGTCATCACCACCGGCTGACCGAACGCTGCGAGCAGGAGATGATGCTGGGGTGCGGACGGGAGCATCACGCCGAACGTCGCCGTCCCGGGCGCGACGCCCCGGGCGATCCGGTGCGTCGCACGCTTGGCCAGCAACACGACCGGCCGTGCCGCCGTGGCGAGCAACTGCGCTTCGGTCTCGCTCACGTGCGCCACGGCGCGTGCCTCCTCGACGTCACGCACCATGAGCGCCAACGGCTTCGCGGCCCGATGCTTCCGGTCGCGCAGGCGCGCCACGGCCGCGTCGTCGGTCGCGTCACAGCAGAGGTGGTATCCGCCGAGTCCCTTCACGGCGAGAATCCCACCCGAGCGGAGCAGTTGCAAGGCGCGCGCAAGCGCGTCCTCGCCGCTCGCTTCGAGAGGCAGCGCCCCTGCCGCCCGGAAGCCGAGGGTCGGCCCGCAGTCGGGGCAGGCGATGTGCTGCGCGTGGAATCGTCGATCGGTCGGATCCTCGTACTCTCGCCGACACGCGGCACACATCTCGAACGCGGCCATCGTCGTGCGAGCGCGGTCGAACGGGATCGCTTGCTGGATGGTGAATCGGGGTCCGCAGTTCGTGCAGGAGATGAAGGGGTGCCGGTATCGTCGGCTGGCGGGGTCGAAGAGCTCGGCGAGGCACTGCGCACAGGTCGCCGCATCGGGTGCGACGAGTGCCGTCGCGGCGCCCTGCGAGCGGCTCTCCGTGACCGCGAAGCCGGCGAAATCCGCCGCCGGCGCGGTGTCGACCGAGACCGTGTCGATCATGGCGAGCGGTGGCGCCGCCGACCGCAGTTCCGCAACGAATCGATCGAGTGCGGGGCCCGGGCCCTCGATGTCAACAACGACTCCCTCGGCGTCATTGTGCACGTGGCCGCGCAGATCGTGGGCCGCGGCTAGTCCACGGACGAAGGGTCGGAACCCGACGCCCTGAACGATCCCATGAACCGCGATGACCCGACGCTCGACCGTGTCCACATCGTCCCCGTGCGCGCTGGAGGGTGCACACCCGCTGGTGCGCCCATCAAGGTGCTCTCGCAACTACTAATACGGGTCCGAGACGGCGAGCGCAATCATGCTTCGATTGGTCGAAGCGACCCCCCTACCCCTCCCGGACCTCACCGAGGAGCCGACGGAGCCGTCTCAGCAGCCGGACCCCTGACGGATTGAGCCGATACGTCGGCTGTGTCTGCGTCTCGGTCTGCGCCCGCCGCTCGATCAACCCGGCCACCTCGAGGGAGCGCAGCACATCGGAGAGCGTCGAGCTGCTTGCCTTCGGGAGCGCCGATGCGATCTGGTGGAATCGTGCAGGCGCATTCGCGTGGATGGCCTGCATCACCGTGAGCGAGTACCGCCGCCGGATGATCCGGAGGAGATCCTCGACCGCGAATAACTAGCCGCGCTTCGCCGCTCTTGCGCGCTGTTCGTCCGCTTCCTGATCACCGACGAGGTCCGCGCGCACTGTCTTCCATGCGACCGCGGCCGTGGGATCGTCT
>JAYWEM010000162.1:0-16898 GCA_043779265.1 bacterium
ACCCGTGTTGTTGCGACGACCGGTTGAACCCACCCAATACACTTCGCTCGCGTTCGGATCTCGGTGTCGTGAGGCGGGCATCCGGGCTTCGATGGGTTCGGTCGGCGACTGTTACGACAACGCGATGTGCGAGTCGTTCTTCGCGACGCTGGAGTGCGAGCTGCTCAACAAGTATCGGTTCCCCACGCAGATCGTGGCGAGGCCCCACGTGTTCAACTTCATCCCGGATGGTACAACACGCGGCGGCGGCATTCCTCGATCGGTTATCTCTCACCGATCGAGTTCGAGAAGCGGTACGAAGCGGGCCTCCGAGCCGAGTCGAACGAAAACGGCTTCCCAGGATGCCCGCAGAGCGAGCATCCTGCTGGTGCCTGAGTCCGAGGTCGGGGGCCAGCGAGGCGAAACAGCGCCTCGCGCGGCCGTCGACCATCCGCAGTCCTCAACCGTCTACGGAACCGGGGCTACTCCAGTCTCACGCATGTTGGCAGAGTGGGCAGGCCATGTGGAAGGCGTTCCTTGCGAGGAATCGCCTCGAATCGCGATCACTCCCGGGAGCAGTCGAGGAGATCCGCGAGTTCCTGGTCGAACCGTTGAGGATCGCGCGAGAGCGGATCGAGCGCGGCGGGTGAAGGCCTGACGCTGAAAGGCACAGTAATATGGCGTCCCCAACGGGATTCGAACCCGTGTCGCCGCCGTGAAAGGGCAGTGTCCTAGGCCTCTAGACGATAGGGACGCAATCGGCGCGCGACGGTAGTCGGACCGGGCGATGCGCGCAAGCAGCCGAGCGCGCGTCGCCGGTACTCGTCCATGAACGCATGATCGGGCGCGTCGCCCGCGCTCGACTCGCCAGCACGTTTCGACTCCGAAGGAACTGCCGATTCACAGTTCCGTGTCAGATTCGGAGTCGGGACGCGAATCCCCATTGTGGGCGCTCCCTCTGGCGCCCCCCGGGTCATGGCCGACACCTAGGGAGCACGCGATGCACGCCTTCCATCCTGCTGTTCCGCGGTCCCTTGTGCTCGCCGTGCTGGTGGCGGTCGTCCTGCCGATCCTCGGTCCCAAGGTGGCGAGTGGTCAGAGCGCTGCTCCCCCGAGCGCCGCTTGGAGCGCCGCCGCGGGCAGCGAGCCGTGCGGCTCGGAACTCAAGCTCGAGGAGTCGATCCAAGCGGACCCGGGGCTGCGTGAACGCCGGTCGCTCTTCGAGGCGCTGGTCCAGGAAGCCCAGCGCCAGGGGCTCGCTCCCAACCGATCCCAGATGGCGGGCCCCAGCTACGTGATCCCGGTGGTGGTGCACATCGTCCACCAGAACGGGCTCGAGAACATCTCCGACGCGCAGGTGCAGAGCCAGATCCATGCGCTCAATCGCGACTTCGCCGACTCGCTCTCGAACGGCTCGCCGGCCGTCAACACCAACATCCAGTTCTGCCTCGCCACGCAGCTTCCCAACGCGAGCCCGGTGGTGTGGTCCACCACCCCGGGCATCACGCGCACGTTCTCGGTGCAGACCAACCACACGTTCGGGAACTACGCGAGCGAGGTGGCGCTCAAGGCCATCGACTACCTGCCGTCGAACAAGTACCTGAACATCTGGGTGGTCAACAACATCGCGGGCGCGGGCGGCGGCGTCGCCGGTTATGCCACGTTCCCCGGCACCGTGCCCCCGACACTCGACGGCATCGTGATCCGCTACACGGCGTTCGGCAGCAACACCACGCCCTTCGGCGGCCCGTGGCCCAACGCGCTGCCCAACAACGCCGACGGCAAGATCATGACACACGAGGTCGGCCACTACCTGAACGTCTACCACACGTTCCACGGCGCTTGTTCCTCGCAGGGCGACTTCGTGGCCGACACACCGCCCGAGGCGCTCTACCGCACCGGGTGCCCGGGCGGCTCGCTCACGTCCTGCACCAACGTGAACGACCCGATCGAGAACTTCATGGACTACACCAACGACGCGTGCCGGTTCGCGTTCACGGCGGGTCAGACGGTGCGCATGCACACCACGCTGTCGTCGTTCCGCGCCTCGCTGGTGAGCGGCCAGAACCTGCTGGACGTGGGCTGCGACAGCGGCCTCAACGCCCTCATCGTGCGCTCGCGCGGGCAGATCTGCAGTGCCGACACGGTGGCGTTCACCACGCCGGCGGCGGGCGCGGGCTGGACCTACGCGTGGAGCTTCCCGGGCGGCGTGCCGTCGTCCGCGAGCACACAGAGCGCCTCGGTCGTGTACCCGAATCCCGGCGTGTACTCGGCGACGCTGACCGTCACGGACGGCTTCTATGGCGTGAGCACCAACTCCGTGACCACCTACGTGCGCGCGTGCGTGCCGGTCACGGGACCGTGCCGGCAGTGGGTGTCGCCGCAGAACTCCTCGCTCGACTTCGGCACCGGGGTGCCGCGCCCCGTGGCGGGGCGCATCAACATCTCCGCCGAGCCCGGCTCGGCCGTTTCCGATGCCTCGGGCACACTGCTCTTCTACACCGACGGCATCCGGGCCTACGACCGGACCAACACGATCATGCCGAACGGCACCGGACTGCTCGCGGGGACGAGTTCGCACAACGGCGCGCTGATCATCGCGCGCCCGGGCACCGCCTCGCAGTACTTCCTCTTCACCGTGCGCCAAGGGGAGGAGGCGCCCAATACCAGCGCGCTCAACTACAGCGTCGTGGACATGACGCTCAATGCGGGGTTCGGCGCCATCGTCACCGGTCAGAAGAACATCACCGTGGCGCTGCCCGGAACCCCGAACGCGATGCTCGAAGGCATGGCCGCGATCCCGCACTGCAACGGCACCGACTGGTGGCTCATCTCGCACGGCGGATGGAACACCGACGGCAAGCTGTTCGTGACCCGCGTGACCAATGCGGGCCCCGCGGTGACGACGACCCACTCCATCGGACTCGCCGTGCCCGGCAACCCCTTCCTCGGCGCGATCGTGGCCTCGCGCGACGGCACCCGCATCGCCGGGGTCTCGGCCAGCTACGGAACGCTCGCGGTGTGGAACTTCAATCGCATGACCGGTGTGCCGACGACCCTGCTCGCCACCACCACGGCCTACGGAGGCTACGCCGACGTGGCGTTCAGCCCCAACGGCCGGCTGCTCTACCTCAATCACGCGAGTGCCGGCTTCGGCGTTCGGCAACTCGATCTGGTGACGCTCCAGATCCGCGATATCCTGACCGGCACCCTCACGGCGATCGCCCAGGGCCCCGACGGCCTGATCTACATCGCCCCGGCGGGGGCCACGTCGCTTCACTGCATCAACTATCCGGACCAGTTCAACACCAACAATCTGAATGAGTGCGGACTGAACCTTGCGAGCGTGCCGCTGGCGCCGGGCGCCACCACCGGGCCCTTCGGGGCGCTGCCGAACATGCCGCTCCAGTGCACCACCGTGCGGCCTGCGGAGTTCACGCACACGGTCACCAACTGCCTGACCGTGAACCTGACCTCGCTCAACTGTTCGGGTCCATGGACCTGGAACTTCGGGGACGCGACGAGCGGCAGCGGGCAGACGGTGTCGCACACCTTCGCGGCTCCCGGCACCTACACCATCACGCTCACGGTGACGGGCGCCGTGCCGGCCACGATCCAGAGAACGGTCACGCTCGGCATGCAGCCGGTGTCCATCGCCGGCTCGTCCACCGTGTGCGACACCGTCGCGTACAACTACTCGGCGATCGGGCCGCCCAACTACACCTACTCCTGGAGCACCAGCGGCGGCACGCCCACGTTCGGCAGCGGCAGCAATATCGATGTGCTGTGGCCGCTCAGCTTCGGGACGCTGACGCTGGTGGCTTACGACTCCACCACCGGCTGCTCCGTGACGCTGACCAAGAACATCGGGCCGTGTCCCACCTGCACGCCGCCGCCCGCGAACATGACAGCGTGGTTCCCGCTCGATGAGACCTCGGGCACGCTGGCGCTCGAGACCGTGCTCGCCTCGCACGGCCAGGATGTGAACGGGCCGCTGCACGCTCCGGCCCAAGTGCGGCGCGGCCGCACGTTCGATGGCGTGAACCAGATGGTGCAGGCGCCTGATGCGCCCAATCTCGACTTCGGCACCGGCGACATCACCATCGACGCGTGGGTCCGCACGGCGGTCGGCACCGGCATCCAGTCGGTCGTGGACAAGCGCACGGTGGATCCCGAACAGGGCTATGCGCTCTACCTCAAGCAAGGCCGTCTCGCATTCCGGCTCGCCGATCTCACCACGTCGACCGAGTACTGGCTGCCGACCACGCCCTACGTGGCCGACGGCCAGTGGCATCACGTGGCGGCCGTGCTGCGCCGCTCGGTGCCGGCCACGGGCACGCGCCTGTTCGTGGATGGCAACCTCGTCGCGAGCTTCCCCGCGTACGCCGGGGGCGATGTGAGCAACGCCGAGCCCCTCTTGATCGGCGCCGTGGCCGGCTTCTTCGGCCCGCAGAGCTACACGGCCGGCTCGATCGACGAGGTCGAGTTGTTCCAGCGCTCGCTCACCGCCTCGGAGATCAGTGCCATCGTGCTCTCGGACTCGCTCGGCAAGTGCAAGGAGTTCAGCTGGGTGCCCACGGTGGCCAACATCTGCCGCGACCAGACTTCGCTCACGCTGACCATGCGCGTCTGCAACTACACCACCACCACGCAGACTTATGCGATCACGTTCGGCCCGCAGCCGCTGGGCGGCATCTGCACTTGGGCGAGCCCCACGGGGATCACGCTCACCACACCCGGCACGGTCACCGTGCCCGCCAACAGCTGCGTGTCCGTGACGTACACCGTGCCGCGGCCGCCGGGCATGCCGCTCTATCAGACCTCCTGCTACCAGGTCACCGTCACCAACACCGCGACCTCGCAATCCACCACCAACATCGGCGCCATCTACTCCAGTCGGCGCTGGTGCAACCTCGTGATCGTCGGACCGGTGGGTGTCGGCGGCTGGGGCGGATCGAGTGGCTCGACCGGGGCGGCGCGCCTGGTGTTCCGGGTGACCAACACCGATGACGTTCCCGTCACCGAGGCGTACTCCCTCTCGCTCGGCACCGCCCACGGCAGCGCGCCGGGTGAGGAGGCGCTGGTCTCGCTCGACGGCCTGCCGCCGGGCGAACCGGTCACGGGTGGCCTGTCGCTGGCGCCGGGCGAGTCGGCTGATGTCGAAGTCCACGCCACCTTCGCCGAGCCGCGGGCGTTCCGCTTCTACGATGTGGTGTGGTCCATGGACGAGGACGGCGACGGGATTGCCGAACCACTCCAGACCGGTGCCGTCTCGTTCGGGCAGACGCAGCCGACCGTGTCGGTTCCCGTCGAACCGAGAACCGGCGTGCGGCTCACGCTCGGCGTCTCGCCCAACCCGGTGCGTTCCCATGCCACCGTTCGCTATGTGCTGCCCGCAGCCGGGCGCGTCGAGCTGACGCTCTATGACGTGGCGGGACGCGAGGCCACGCGCGTGCCCGCGTTCGATGCCCCAGCGGGGGAGGGCGCGGTCACGCTCGACTGCCGCGGGCTGCGGCGGGGCGTGTACTTCGCTCGGATGCGCGTGGACTCGCAGAGCGCGGGACAGAGGTTCCTGCGATTGGAATAGGTGCTGCGCGCCGCGGGCACGAGCGGCGATGCGGCTCGCCGAAGCACCTGGCGCCTTGCCGGTCGGTGATGTTCACGCTCGATACACCTAGCGCAGTCCATCCTCGATCACGGAACGCGCCGGGCGCGTGCAGGGGTTGTGGTATCCCCAACGGGATTCGAAGCGGACCCCCCCCGCGAACCAGCGTCGCAACCCGTCGACCAAACGCGCAAAGACAACGACTTGCGCGAGGAGTCAGACGACGCGAGTGGACGGGAGTAGACGGAGAAGAGGGACAGTTCGGGGACAATTCGGGGACAGGCTTCTCGCTGGGCAGTCTTATGGCCGGGAATGAAAGGTGGGGGGCAGGAAGACGGTGCTCCTCAGACAGACGCCATGAAGGCCGTCAATGAACGATTGGGCCACAGCGGCCGTCCATGCCACATTGGGCATCTCTGTGATGCGCGCGCCGCCTGGAGCAACCTTGGTGTATTCCAAGTCCTTTCCGGCGTAGGGATGAGATATCCAGTGAATGACTATGCGGTGCCCGTCGTTGAGTGGGAAGAATCTAGCTAAGCCTACGCGTTCCGCTTCCTGGAGACAGGCGGTGAGGTCATGACCAAAGGCCGAGCTCCTGAGCTCCCTCTCGCTCTTGTCATTGCAGCTTAGGAACGCTTTCAGCGAGAGCTCGATGGAGCGCGCGTAGAGGAAATAGATGACGAAGAGATGGTTAGAGCTATCAAGCTCCCGCGCAAACTGTTCCAAGCCCAAGGTCCGCACATGCGCGGCCGAATGCCCCACCAGCACCAGTTCATTGGCGGCCGCAGCGAACTGCCGGGCCCGATCCAAGAGGGCAAGGGGAGAAAGAACCCCGCCTCGGGCACGGCTGCGGATCCAGCCGCGCAATCAGGAGGTGCGCCCCATGAGTCCTGATTCGGATCGCGCTTCGACCGCGTCTGCTGATCCGTTCACGAAGTTCAAGGCCATGCAGCGCGAGGGCTGGTCACATTTCGGGCCGCTCGCCATCTTCACGACGCCACCGGCAGCACAACTGGTTCGGTTCGCGGGCGTTCGCGCGGGCGATCGTGTCCTGGACGTGGGGAGCGGAACGGGCGTTGCGGCCATCACCGCTGCTCGCCTGGGAGCGAGGGTGACCGGATCGGACCTGTCGCCAGCCCTGCTCGATCAGGCACGCGAGAACGCGCTCATCGCAGGCGTCGAGCTCGAGTGGCGGGAAGCCGATGTCGAGCACCTGCCGTTTCGAGACGGCGAGTACGACGTCGTGCTCAGCCAGTTCGGGCACATGTTCGCGCCGCGGCCCGAGGTGGCGGTGTCGGAGATGCTGCGCGTGCTGCGTCCCGGTGGGACCATCGCGTTCTCGACGTGGCCGCCGGACCAGTTCGTGGCGCAGATGTTCGCCCTGACCGCTCGCTACGCGCCCCCGCCTCCGCCCGGAGTCGTGCCGCCCGCCCTGTGGGGCGAGCCCGCGATCATCCGAGAGCGACTGGGTACGGCCGTGCGCTACCTCGTGTTCGATCGCGACATGATGCGCGTCAACGCGCTCAGTCCGCAGCACGTGCGCCACTTCACCGAACGCACCGCCGCTCCGATCCTCAGGCTGGTCGAGGCGCTGGAGCCAAGCGATCCCGCGAAGCTCGAACAGTTCCGCAGGGAGTTCGACGCGCTTGCCGCCCAGTACTTCGAGATGAACGCGATGCGACAGTCGTATCTGATGACGAGGGGCGTGAAGGTGTGATCAGTCGGTAGGCGCAGGACTGCTGTGCCGGACGGCGTCCGGAGTGGACTCAGCGAGAAGATCGTGAACGATGCCAGGAGCCCGCGCGCTCCGAACCCGCCTAACGGCTCACTGCATGACGAGCAGCTTCAGCGTGTGGAGTTGCCCGGATGCCTTGAGCCGCAAGAGATACACACCGGCGGGAAGTGAAGCACGCGAGGCCGATCTCGGCGACCAGCGGAGCTGCGTGTGACCCGCGCTCATCGGTCCGCGGAAGAGCGTCGCCACGCGCTGCCCGGTGACGCTGTACAGATCGATCTCCACGGGACCCGTGCGCGCGAGCGCCAGCGCGATGTTCGTGCTCGTTCGAAGCGGGTTGGGTGTGGCCGGCCCGAGCGCGTCGGCGATGGGCAGCGCCACCGACTCGCTGCCGAGCACCGTGGGGATCTCGGTGGCGAAGGCCGAACCCTGATGCGCGCCGTCGATCGCCTGCACCGACCAGTAGCCCGAGGTCTGGGATTGGATCACCGGCAGGCTCAGGCGGAGTTGCGCATTGCCCAGCTTCGGCACCTGACGCCAGCCATCGACCTGCGCCATCGCCGAGACCAACTGGCCCCCTCCGGGCGTGGTGCCGAGCCGGACGTTGTACGAAAGGCTCGCGGCAGGCGTGTGGTCATCGGTCGCGGGGCTCCAGGTGAGCGTCAAGACATTGCCGTTGACGCTGCTGTTGAGCCCAACCGGCGCCGAGGGTGGCAGGTTGGGCGGCGCGCCGTCGTTCATGTAGAGGCCAGCCACGCCGAGTCCCGTGAGTGCCAGATCGACGTCATGGTCGTTGTCGAAGTCGCCCCACGCGAGCGAGCTGTAGTAAGTGTTGGGAAGCGGCAGTTCGGTGTCCACATATCCGGCGGCGTCTTTGCGATAGACGCGCGTCATCCCCACTCCGGCATCGATGTAGCCGGTCACCGCGATGTCGAGGTCGCCGTCGTTGTCGTAGTCCGCCCAGGCCGATCGAGAGGAACTGGCGCCCTCGACGTTGGCTCCGATTGGGATCAGCAGGTTGTCGGAGTTGCGATAGACCTCGGTGAATCGCTGCGATCCGGTCCAGCCGTTGATCAGCAGGTCCAGGTCGCCATCGGCGTCGTAGTCGCCCCAGCAGAGCGAGCCCTCCCACGCGCCCGGCAGCGAGAGCCCCGAGTTCACGAATCCGTTGCCGCCGTCGTTGCGGTACACGCGCGTGATGCCCTGCGTGCCGTTGTGCCCCATGACCGCCAGGTCGAGATCGCCGTCCTCGTCGACATCGCCCCAGTCGGCGTAGGTGAATGCGACTCCCTCGACCGGGTACTTGAGCGCGAAGCGACCGTTGCGCTGGATGTAGATGCCGGCCTGATGCTGTGAGCCGTCGTAGCCCGAGGTGAAGAGGTCGAGGTCGCCATCGCCGTCGGCATCGCCCCATGCGACCGTGCCGTAGAGCACGCCAGGGAGATCCGTCGCGATGTCGGTGAAGGTGCCGGCGTCGTTGCGATAGATGCGCGTCACGAGTGGTCCGGCGTTCCAACCGCAGATCGCCAGGTCCAGATCGCCGTCGCGGTCGAAGTCCCCCCAGTCCACTGAGCCCCACTCCACGTTCGGGAGCGCGGTCGGCATGTCGGTGAAGGAACCGCCGCCGTTGTTGCGGTAGAGCTTGGTCACCGGACCGAATCCGTTGCTGCCGCACATGACGAGATCGAGGTCGCCGTCGCCGTCATAGTCGCCCCAGGCCATCGCGCTCCGGTAGAGGCCCGGGAATCCCGCCGCGACCGACTCCAGGACGATGCCGAGCGTCTGGGGGGGCGCGAACGCGCTGCTGCGATAGCCGGGGTCCACCGCCTGCACGCTCCAGTAGCAGCGCTGGTCGGGAAGGGTGAGGGTGATCGAACGCCTGCCGCGTGTGTTGCCGGGGCCGCCGATGCGATGGAATCCCGTGGCCGGGTTCGACATGGCCGAGAGGATCTGCTGGCCTCCGGGCGACGTGCCGACCCGGACGTTGTAGGTGAGCCCGGTGCCCGTGGCATCGTGATCGTCGCTCGCAGCCGACCACGACAGTGTGAGTTGGTCGCCGTTGCGCGACCACGCGAGACCCGCGGGCACGGCGGGGGGGGCGTTGGAGGGAGCGCCGCAGCCCAGGAACACCTTGGTCAGCGCGGGCCCCGCGAGGCCCGAGAGCGCGACGTCGAGAATGCCGTCGCCGTTGCTGTCGCCCAGGTCGGCATCGCTGCTGAACACCGAGGGCAGCCCGGTTCCCGCGGCCGCCAGGAAGCCGCCTGCGGCAGTGCCGTAGAAGACGCGCGCCTGCCGGCCGACGGTCGGGTTGTAGCCGGTGAGCAGGATGTCGAGGCGGCCGTCGTTGTCGAGGTCGCCCCAGTCGGAGGAGCCCTCCTGGATGCCCGGGAGTCCCGCGAAGAGGTCGGTGAACGAGCCATCGCCGTTCGAGCGGTAGACGCGGGCGATCTGATCGGCGCCCACTCCGGTGCTGCCGGTGAGCAGCAGGTCCTCGTCGCCGTCGCGATCGAAGTCCGCCCACGCGGCGGTGCCGAAGGCGACACCGGGCAGGCCGCTCGCCATCGCGGTGAAGCCGCCGCCGCCATCGTTGCGGTAGAGGTCGGCGTGCCGGACGTTGCTGTCATCGAATCCGGTGATCAACAGATCGAGATCGCCATCGCCGTCGAAGTCGCCGAAGGCGCTCCTGCCCGAGGACACTCCGGGAAGCGACATCCCCAAGTCGTAGAAGATGCCCTGCTCATTGATGTAGAGACGCGAGATGGAGCCCGTGGAACTCGCGCCCGTGAGCAGCAGGTCGAGGTCGCCATCGCGGTCGATGTCGGCCCATGCGGCGGTGCCGCCGCAGAGTCCCGGCAAGCCGGCGCCGATGTCGGCGAACGAGCCGCCGGTGTTGCGGTAGATGCGGGTGACATAGATGCCCGAGGCGCAGCCGGTGATCACCAGATCGAGGTCGCCATCGCGGTCGTAGTCGCCCCAGGCCGACGACGTGTAGTCCAGCGTCGGCAGTCCCGCTCCGACGGGACTGAAGCCGCCCCCGTTGCCGAGGTTGCGCCAGATGTCCGAACCGTTCACGCCGGTCACCAGCAGGTCGAGTAGGTCGTCCCCGTCGTAGTCGCCGAACGCGACCGTGCTGGTGGTGGGCGTGATCGCGGCGCCCGCATCGGCATAGTGAGTGGCCACGCGTGCCACGGGGCCGCTCACGAAGACGGACGACTGGAATGCGGCGTCCACCGTCTGCACGCTCCAGTGGTACTCGCCCGGAGGCAGCGACAGCGTCCACGTGCGCCGCTGCTGCGCGTTGCCGCGCGCGGCCAGCTGGCGCCGATGGTTGACGGGCTCGGACTGCGAGGCGAACACGTCGTTGGCGCCAGGCGTTGTGCCGATGCGCAGGTTGTAGCCGAGCGCAGCGGTCGCCGTGCGATCGTCATTGCCCGCGCCCCACGAGAAGTTCACCTGGATCCTGCCGCCGATGCAGCCCGAGGTGTTGACGGCGAGGCCCGAGGGCGCGAAGGGGATGGCGTTGCCGACCGCGATGTCGTTGCGGTAGACCTGCGCCACGTTGGCCACGCTCGCCCAGCCGGTCTGGAACAGGTCGACGTCGCCATCACCGTCGAAGTCGGCCCACGCGAGCGAGGCGCGGCGGGCGCCATTGAGCCGCGCGCCGGTGTCGACGTAGGCGCCCGCATCGTTGCGATAGAGGCGCGTGACGTTGGCCGCGCCCTCGCGGCCGTTGACGGCGATGTCGAGGTCGCCGTCGTTGTCGTAGTCGCCCCAGCTCGCCTGGCCGTCGAGCTGCTGCGCGAGCGTCAGGATGGGCACGTAGATGCCGCCGCCGTTGTTGCGAATGACCCACAGCGCATTGCTGCCCATGAGCAGGAGGTCGAGGTCGCCATCCTCGTCGTAGTCCCCGAACTCGGCGGAGTACTCCACGCCCGGAAGGCCCGCGCCCGCATTCATGAACACGCCGCCGTCATTGCGATAGAGGATCGTGACGGGCGTGGTGGTGGCGCCCTGCCAGCCCGCCACCAGTAGATCGAGGTCGCCGTCGCCGTCATAGTCGCCCGCATCGAGCGAGGCGTGCTGGACGCCCACGAAGGCCATGGGCGATGCGCTGAAGCTGCCGCCCGTGTTCACATAGAGCCTCGTCAGGCCCGCGTTGCCGTAGGCCGGGCCCGCGCGGCCCGCGATCACCAGGTCGAGGTCGCCGTCGTTGTCGAAGTCGCCCCACACCTGGTCGGAGTAGGCGACCGGCTCGAAGGACCCGAAGATGTCGCTGAAGACGCCGCCGGAGTTGCGATAGACGCGCGCGACGAGCGCGGGCCCCGAGCGCTCGCCGCTGATCGCCACGTCCAGGTCGCCGTCGCCGTCGTAGTCCCCGAGCCGCGCCGCCCCGGCCCAGACCTGAGGAAGCCCGGGGATGATCTGGGTGAACGTGCCGGCGCCGTTGTTGCGGCCGAGGTAGGTGGCCGGACTGGGGGGCAGCGTGTCGGAGACGGCGCGATTGCCCGTCCAGATCACGTCGAGATCGCCGTCGCCATCGACGTCGCCCCATTCGATCGAGCCGAATTGCGTTCCCGAGAGTGACGCGCCGAGCAGCGCGATCGCCGGCCCGGACGAACCTCCCGAGATCGGACCCGAGCGCCACACGCCGCGGCCGTAGGTGAAGGCGACGAGGCGATTGCCCTCCCAGTGGAGGTCCGAGACCTGCGTGTAGGCCGGACCCTCGGATTGCTCGTGGCTGCGCATGAGCCCCCACGTGAGGCCCTTGTCCTGGGACCCGAGCACGCCGAGCGCGGTGCCGGCGTAGATCCACGAGCGGTTGCTCGGATGGATCACGATCGTCTCCACCGCGACGGCCGGCAGGCCGGTGGACCCCGAGCCCGAGCGCACGCTCCACGTCGATCCGCCATCCGAGGTGAACCACACATTCGAGGCGGAGAAGCCGCCGAAGGTGACCCACACTTCGTTGGTGTTCGAGGGGTTGATGGCGATGTCGGTGACGATCCGATCCGGAAGTGGAGTGGCGCCGCCATCGAGATCGACCCAACTCACGCCATTGTCCGTGGAGCGTGACAGCGTGCCGTCGCTATAGCCCGCCCACACGAGCGAGGCGTTGGACGACACGAGTTCGATCGCAGAGCAGAGCGGGCCCATGGTGGGGCAGCCGCCGGGCGTGGGATTCGGCACGTGATTCACGGGGCCGCGCACCGAGGTCCAGCTGTCGGCGAAGTTGGTGGAGCGCCACAGGTTCCGGCCACCCGCGAACATCCGACCGGCGACCACCGGGTCGGACTTGAACGGCGCGATGAAGCGTGCGGTGCAGCCATTCTGCGCATCGGTCAGGCCACCGATGCAGGTGCCCGGGATGCCGAAGACGCCGGGCTTCCAGAGCTCGAGATTCACGTACTGCCAGTAGTGCGTCGAGAGGTCGGCCGAATAGGCGCAGTAGCCGCCGTCGCCGCCGAAGCGGTTCACCCATGTGTTGGAGCCGGTGCGTCGCCACGTGCCGTTGTCCTGCAGGCCGCCCATCAGCTCGTTTGTGCCCGGTTGGATGGCGCCCTTGTAGAACTGCGTCGTGCGCAGGCCGTTCGAGAGGTTGGTCCAGCCCTCGTCGCCCGTGAGGATGTCGTCCTTGCGCTGGACGCCGCCGTCGTTGCCGAAGTAGACGCGGCGGTTGGTGGTGCCGTTGTAACCCGGATGAGAGACGATGACGTGGTGGTCGGCGTGTGCGCTGGCACCCGGGTAGGCCCACCATGTGCTGATCTTGGTGAAGTTCGCGCCACCGTCGGTGCTGCGCCACGCATCGATGCCGGCGACCGCCACGACATTGGGATTGGTCGGGTCCACCCAGATCGCGTTGTCGTACCAGCCCTGATTGCCGAGGTACAGATCGCCCGTGCGGCGGCGAGTCCAGGTGGCACCGGCATCGAGTGAACGCCACACCTCGCCGCTCGCGCGGTCGACCGAGGCGAAGATCGTGGTCTCGTTCGAGCCGAGCGCGAACTCCACCCGCCCGGCATCGGCGGGCAGAAGCCCCGTCGCGCCGGTGTGCAGCGTGGTCCACGTCGCGCCGCTGTCGCCCGAGCGGAACGCGCCGGCGGCAGAGCCCACCATCACCACGTGCGTCGTGGGCGTCGCCTTCACGTCGCGCAGGTTGGCCATGTTGAGCACCAGGCTCCAGGTGTCGCCGAGGTTCGAGGAGCGGAGGAGCCCGTTCGAGGTGGCCGCATAGAGGAAGTCGTCCCCCGGCACCATCGCGAGGCGGCTCGTCTGGATCCATCCCGCGGTCGCCGGAAGCTGGGTCCACGTGGCGCCGTTGTCGGTGCTGCGGAAGACGCCGGCACCGCTCACGGTGCCTCCAGTGGCCGTGCCCACACCGTTCTGCTCCGCGAACTCGCCGGTTGCGGCGAACAGCGTGCCCGAGTCCGTGTCGATCACGAGCGAGGTGACCGAGAGCGAGGGGAGGAAGTCGTCGATCATGGTCCAGGAGAAGCCGCCGTCGAATGACGTGGCGATGCCGCCAGTGGCGGCGCCCGCCCAGAGGTGATTCGCGTCATTGGGATCGAACAGGATCGCGCGCGTGCGTCCGCCGATGTTCTCGGGTCCCATCCACTCCCAGTTGCCGAGCCCCGCGTCGAGCACACCGAGCGCGCCGCTGCGACGCAGTCGAGCGTCATTCAGTTCGAGTTCGTCCTTGGCCTCGATGAGGTCCTGTCCCGTGGCCGTCTCATCGCCGGCGGTCAGCATGGCCCAGCGCTCACGCATCAACTCGCCCGGGAAGTCCGGGCGGCGCATGCTTCGCGTCACGAGGTCCGGCCCGAACGTGCTGAAAGGCGGTGACACGCGGAGCCCATCGCGCGGGGCCGTCGCGGTGAGCCAGATCGGCAAGAGGCCGCCCTCGCTGTCGTGCACGGGCAGCGACGCCCACGCGCTCTCGCTCCCGGAGTGATCAGGCCCGGCGCTCGCTGGAAGCGCCGGGCCCGACGCGAGCAACAGGGAGAGGAGCAGCGATCGGGTCGTGACGGCCTTCATGGCGGACCTCCGGGGGCGACGCTCGGCTGGGGCGGGGACGGGGCTCGGTGCCCAGGCGCGCGGGCGAGACGCCGGACAGCAGGAAACGCCCGCGGGGTGCGCTGTGCTCTCTGGGACGATGCAAGCGGAGCGGCATCACAGGCGATTGCGATCGCGGCTGTCGCACGAGAAGGGAGGTCCGCTCCGAAGTCGTTGTCAGAAGCGCTGTTCACCGGAGAGAGGGTGCGCAAGACTGGGTGTCGCGTTAGCGCGCAAGACTGGGTGTCGTTGGACACGGTGCACATGTCCGCGTTGCCTTGTCCCAGATTCGAATGCGCGGCCCCAGAATCCGTGCACTGCCAACGGGTTACCCGCTCGAGCCCACCAGGCAACCGGTGGGTCTACGGGTGGCTTGGCTGTTCCTGCTTGAGGAGCGAAAGGCTGAGGCCTGGAAGTACGCGAACGAAGGCTGCCGAAAGGACGAGGTAAATGAGCATTGCCTGCGGATCCTCGAGAGGTTGGGGACAGGCGGTTTCGTTCCACCCAAGTGACATTGAAGGCGCTCGTGGGCGATATGAGCTCGCCTGAGAAGAACCTTGACGAAGGCTCTGGGTCCGCATAGCGGCGGCCACGATTGTTGGAGGACACCCGAATGTGACCCGAAGGTCCTGCTCGCTCTGAATCGACCCTCCGGCGTCCTGGATAGCCAGTCAGCGCAGTCCGACACCCCGAAGTCGCGGGACCCGAATCCGTGTCGCCGCCCCTTTTGGGCCAGGTCCCCGGCCTCGAGCCGATGGGGACGCAATCCGGCGCACGAGTCATTGGGCCTTGCCGACTCGCGCAAGCTGAAGGTGGTGCCCCCCAGCAGTGCGATCCCGCTGCGCCTACCTCGCGCCGCGCGAGATCAGCAGTACGCGCGCTTCGCTCACCATGCCGCGGGCCATCAGGTCGCTGGCGCCGTTCTCGGCGGCCGACTCGCTCGCCCAGTTGCCGAGCACGAGCCGGTACATGGTCACGCCGGCATCGCGGTAGGGCACGATGCGTACGGGCATCTTGGTGGCATCCGCCACTCGTGCACGTTCCTCGCCGGCTCTCGCCTCATCCAGGTAGGCGCCGATCGCGACGCCGTACACGCGTGACGAGTCGCGCCTCACTGCGGTGGACCTCGGCGTCGTCGCGGCCGCTCGGGTGATGGGCTGCGGCAGCGCGAGAACGGGCGCCTCGACGCGGGTCGTATCGGGCGCCGGGGCTGATGTCACCGAGTCCACCACAGCTGCGGGCGGCACGGGCGTGGGCTCGACGGTTGCGGCCTGGCCACCCGCGATGCCGCGCAGCACGGGTAGGTCGACGACTCCGAAGCGCTGCATGAGCACGGCACCGATCGCGAGTGCGGCAACGACGGCGGCGGTCATGAGCCAAGGTGCCACACCGGGCTTCTCGGCGGCCTCTTGCGCGAGTTCGGCCTCGATGCGTTCGCGCAGGCGAGGCGGGAGGTGGCTCAGATCGGCGCGCGTGGGATCGGCGGTCGCCGAGCGAGCAGCGAGCTCAGCGGGGCTCGGGAAGCGAGGCTCCTCGGGCGGCGGAAGTGCGGCCATCGCAGGGGCGCCTCCCTGCCAGCGCTTGGCCTCGTAGAGATCCTTGACGGCGGCGCTCCAGGCATCACGCTCGGACGGATCGACGGGGTCGACGGCTGGCGGAGGGCTGCCGGTGAGTGCGGGCGGCTGCCACGAGGGCGCAGGCCGGACGAGCGGCGGCGGTGACCACATGTCCGACGGCGCGGTCCCGGGCTCGACGGCAGGCGGCGGCCACGCGGGCGGCGGCGTTGCGGGCTGGGCGGGCGGCTGCCAAGCCGAGGGCGGCAGCGCGGCCGGCTCGGGCGGCGGCGCAGGCGGCGACGACGCCGATGCGGGCGGCGTCACGGCGGCGAGTGGAGTCGTGGGAGCCGTGGGCGTCGCACCGAGCGTGTCCGGTGTGTCGGCATGTCCCGGCAACACGCTGCGGAACTCCGTCTCGCGTGCGACCTGCTGGATATGCACCCCGGTCACCGTCTGCGCGCCCTCGGCGAAGGCGGCGATCAGGGCGGCCGATGCGACCGTGTTGATCTCGCGCGGGATGCCGTGCGTGAGGCGGTAGATCTCGCGGCAGGTATCGGGCGGGAACAAGCGCCAGGCATTGCCGCCTGCCACCGAGACGCGGTGATGCACGTAGCCCGCGGTTTCCTCGGGCGACAGCGGGTTCAGCCGGTAGTGCACCGTGATGCGCTGACGCAACTGACGCAGCTCGGGCCGTGACAGCTTCTGCTCCAACTCGGGCTGACCGACGAGGAAGATCTGCAGCAGCTTCTCGCCCTGCGACTCGACGTTCGAGAGCAGCCGGATCTCCTCCAGGAGGTCGGTCGCCAGATTCTGCGCCTCGTCGAGCACGAGCACGGAGTATTCACCGCGCGCGCGAACCGCGAGCAGGTGGCGTTCGAGTTGCACGAGCGCCTGCGGCTTGCTGCTGCCGGGAGGCAGCGGCAGCCCGAATCGCAGCGCGATCTCCTCGATCAGTTCCTGACGCGTCAGCGCG
>JAYWEM010000163.1:0-33329 GCA_043779265.1 bacterium
CGAGCGGCGGGTAACTGTCGTCGAACTCGATGCTCGCGCTCACACCCGGCCCTCCCGCCTGTGCGATCCTCTGCATCGTGGCGCGAACGCGAGACTGCTGATCGAGCGAGAGCGCGCGCAGATCCCCGACGACGATCGTGCTCTCGGCCACGACATTCGATTTGCCAAAGACGGTCCCGCGCGACTGCGATCGATCGAACCTCGCCTGCGTACCGCCGACGATGGCGCCCGGATTGAAGGTCAGCAGTTCCTCGTGCGCGAGCGAGTCGCGGAACGCGCGGAGGATGCGAGCGGCGCCGTAGATGGCGCCCTCGCCGACCGCGGGCTGATCGATCTGCGAGGAGTGCGACGGATTGCCCCGCACATGAAGCGTCCAGCCTCCGGAACCTCGCCTCGAGACCACGGCATGACGCGGATCGCCATCCCCATCCTCGAACCCGAGCGCAAGGTCGGCGCGGCGCGCCGCCTCGAACAGATCCGCTCGGGCGAGCGACAACGGTGAGCCCGCCTTCTCCTCATCTCCGATCAGCATCACGGTCACATCGAGGCGGTCGAGCATGCGTGCATCGTGAAGCGCTTCGAGCGCCATCGCCATGATGATGTTGCCGCCCTTCATGTCGGTGGAACCCGGCGCACGTGCCGCCGTGTCCCCGAGCGCCTCCCAGGTTTGGAACGGGCTGTCGAGTTCGAACACCGTGTCGAGATGCCCGATCATCAGCACCCGCACCGCCCCCGGCCCGCCGCGACGCTCCGCGATCAGATGGCCGGCCCGATTCCAGCTCGCGCCATCCACCCAGCGCGTTGCGAATCCGATGCGCTCGAACTCGGGCGCCATCATCGCGCCGACCGCCCGAACGCCAGCGAGATTCATAGTCCCGCTGTTCTGCTCGACGGCTCGGCGCAGCAGCGCGAGCGCCGCAGGCGTGCGTACGTCGATCGTGTGCACAAGTGCCGATTCCCGGCGCGACAACTCGGCATGGACGGGCAAGACGAGAAATGACGACAACAGGACCGCGAGGAGTGAGCGCATGCATGTCAGCATGCACATGGCTCGCCCCGATGGGAAGCAGCGACTCGACGCTGCAAGGGGACCCGCCCATACTCGATGCCTCCCCCTGGTCCCCGGAGTCCCTGATGGAGCAGCCCCTTCCCCGCATCGGTCATTACCAGCCGCTTCGCCGACTGGGCGAAGGGGGCATGGGAGCCGTGCTGCTCGCTCGTGACACCCGACTCGAGCGCGAGGTGGCGCTCAAGCTGTTGCCGCCCGAGTTCGCGGCGGACCAGGATCGCGTCGAGCGATTCCGACGTGAGGCGCTCCACCTCGCATCGCTCAACCACCCGAACATCGCCACCCTCTACGGCATCGAAGCGGCCACGGGAGGCGGACTCGCGCTGGTGATGGAGTTCGTGCCGGGCGGGACACTCGAGACGCGGCTCGAGCAGGGCGCGCTGCCGCTCGAGGAGGCGCTCGGCGTGATGGTCGCCATCGCGGACGCACTCGAAGTGGCTCACGCGCGCGGCGTCATCCATCGCGACCTCAAGCCGCCCAACATCGCGTTCTCCGATCGAGGCCACCCGAAAGTGCTCGACTTCGGGCTCGCGCATCGTGGCACGACGGAGTCGAGCGGCGAAGGAGTTCCCGAGGGGACGCCCGGCTACATGAGTCCGGAACAGGCGATCGGCGGCGAGCAGGATCATCGCACCGATCTCTTCGGCTTCGGCTGCCTGCTGTACGAGTGCCTGGCAGGCATGCCCGCATTCCCCGGAGCCGATCCATGGACGCGCATCGGCGCCGCGCTGCACGCCGAGCCGGATTTCTCCGTGCTCCCTTCAGCGACTCCCGAGAGCCTCCTGACTCTGCTCGCCTCGCTCCTGGCCAAGTCCGCCGATGACCGCCCCACCGACATGCAGAGCGTGCGCATCGCGTTGCAGGCCTGCACGGGGGCCACGGCGCCGGATGCCGCTTCGGATGCCGAGATGCCGGCTCACCACCTGCCGATCCCGCGTGGAGCGTTCGTGGGGCGCGACCGCGAGCGGCTGGCGGTGATCGAGGCCATGGGACGTGAGCGGATCGTGACGCTGACCGGCGTCGGGGGCTGCGGCAAGACGCGGCTGGCGCTGGCGGTCGCACAACAAAGACTCGCGGAGTTCCAAGGCGGCGCGTGGTTCGTCGATCTCGCGCCACTCTCCGACGGCGAGCGGATCCCCGGGGTCGTGGCGCGAGTGCTCGGCATCCGCGAGGAGGGGGATCGCCCGATCACCGAGACCGTCGCGGCATGGATCGGCTCACGCCACCTCCTCCTCCTGCTCGACAACTGCGAGCACCTGATCACGGCGTGTGCGGAGCTGGTCGAAGCGCTGACCGAGCGCTGCGCTCGATTGCAGATCCTGGTGACGAGCCGAGAGGGACTCGGAGTCCAGGGCGAGCAGTTGCTCGCGGTCCCGCCGCTGCGCGCACCGAGTGAACGCGACCCCACTGATCTCGAAACGCTCGCGCGATTCGAGTCGGTCCTGATGTTCGTCGATCGGGCGCGTGCCGTTGCACCGAGCTTCGAGTTGGACGAACAGTGTGCCCCGGCGGTGGCCGAGATCTGTCGACGCCTCGACGGCATCCCACTGGCGATCGAGTTGGCAGCAGCGCGTGTGAAGGTGCTGGCGCCCGCGCAGATCGCGGAACGACTCGACGATCGATTCAAGTTGCTGACGGGTGGCAGCCGAACCGCGATGCCGAGACACCAGACCCTGCACGCGACGCTGCAATGGAGTCACGATCTCCTGCTGCCACCCGAGCGCGAACTCCTCAGGCGACTGGCGACATTCGCAGGCGGATGGACGCTCGATCACGCAGCACGCGTGTGCGACGAGAACCATGATGAGTTCGGCGTGCTCGACCTGCTTCAGCACCTGGTCGATAAGTCGCTCGTCATGACGCAGCGCACTCCCGGAGGGGACGTGCGCTACCGGATGCTCGAGAGCGTGCGGCAGTTCGCGGCCGAGCGACTCGAGGAGAGCGGTGAGGCGCAGACGATCCGCGAACGCCACCTCGCCTGCATGCTCTCGCTCGCCGAGCGGACCGAGGAGGCGCTCTCGGGACCAAGACAGGTGGAGCACTTCGGCGTCCTGGATGCCGAGCAGGCGAACCTCCTCGCCGCGCTCGCGTGGTGCGACCATGCGGCCGACGGCGACTCGCGAGGGCTCCGCCTCGCGGGATCGCTCTGGCGCTACTGGTCGGGTCGCCAGCACTATGAGCTCGGGCGGCGCGTGCTCGAGACCGCACTGAAACGAAGCGGTGCGGAGCGTGCCAGCCCCGAGCGAGCGCACGCGCTCGTTCGAGCCGGTGGCATGGCGCTGTATCAGGGTGACTACGCGGCGGCCCGCCCCCACATCGAACAGAGCCTCGCGCTCTATCGCTCCCTCGACGATGACCGGGGTGTGGCGCGCGCGCTGTCCGGCCTCGCGGTCGTGGCGATGTATCAGGGCGACTACGCCACGGCGCGAGTCTGCAATGAGGAGAGTCTCGCCGGCTATCGGGCGATCGGTGCCAAGCGAGGCGAGGCGATCGCGCTGCACAACATCGGGTATCTGGCCTGGTGCGAGGGCCGGGGCGAGGAGAGCGCGCAGCACTTCGAGGCAGCGCTCGTGCGCCTGTCCGAGGTCGGGGATCGGCAGCATCAGGCCCTCACGCTCGCCGGCGTCGGTGCGGCCCGGCTCCAGATGAACGAGATCGAGGCTGCGAGGCTCGCCCTCTCCAGCGCACTCGAACTGTCCATCGAACTCGGCACCGAGCGAGAAGGCGTCTATGCCGTCGAGATGGCAGCCGAACTCGCGGCTCTCGAGAGCCGGCCCGAGGATGCTGCCCGGCTCGTGGGAGCGGCCAGGACGCTGCGGGAGGAGATCGGCTCGCCCTCGGTTCCGGCTGAGGAATCGGCTCGCCGGGCACTGCGGAAACGCCTTGGCGAGACGCTCGGCGAGGCCGAAACCGCCCGATTGGAGGCGGAAGGCACCTCATGGGACGGGCCAGCGACCATGGCGGCGGCCCTGCGAGCCCTGGGCCACGTCGCCTCCGGAGCCTCCGACGGAGCCGACCACCTCGGCGATGATGAGAAATGAAGCTCGCAACTCATAGTCATTGCATCGATTCCGGACGTAGACTACGTTTGTGCGGCATCTGCGGGAGACAATTCCCGAGATTCTCTTTCGTGTTCGGCCGCTCCATCTCGCATCGGGTGAACGGCCGCTCTCGCGATATCCCCCCGCTCCGTTCGCGACGAACGGGTGCGCCCCTCCACTCGATGCCCGCGAGGTGTCCATGAAGCGATTGGTGACTCCGCTGCTTCTGCTCACGGCGCTGGTGCTGGCGATGTCGCCGGCTCCTGCTCGTGCACAGACGCTCATCTTCGATTACGTCGGGTTCGACTACGAGTCGCCTGACCTCCTGCCGGGATTCGGCGAGGTCGGTGCGGGCTACGTCGGCCTCGGCGTGGTGCCGAGCCTCTTCGCGCCGTTGGTCTCCGACACGTCACTGAACCAGTACACCTACGTGATCTCGGGGATGCAGGTGAACAGCGTGCAGACGTTCGGCTCCTTCCAGCTCATCACGTACACGTCGGGCACGATCTCGCTGTACCAGGATGCCAAGAGCAGCGGCACGCCGGCGGTGTTCGCTCCGAACCCGCCCAACGCGCAGGCCCCCGGTTCCTTCACGGATGGCACGCTGTATCTGACGGGCACCCTCACGGGATTCCAGTTCGTCCGGAACACCGTGAACGGCAGCGGCAGCTACGAGGCCGCCTGCGTGTTCGATGGTGGATCGAACCTGTCCAACATCCCGCCGAGCGATCGCACGGGCTGGACGTTCGCTGGCTCGACGACCAACGCCCTCAACATCCCGCCTGGCTATGCGCACCAGATCGATGGCCAGAATTTCATCACCATCCCGACGAGTGCCGCGGCCGGCTCTTGGGGTGCACTCAAGCGCCGCTACCGCTAGACGCGGACGAAGGAGGATTTCATGAAGCTGCGTGATCTCATCCCGGCCGTGGCGCTTGCGCTCGCGGTCAGCACGTTCCCGGCACAGGCTGCCGGGCCGTCGATCGACTGGGACCCGGCTTACGGCTGGCAGGCGGGCGGCACGCCCAACAACCTGCCGCTCGGTGGCGAGTTCAAGATGGTCGGCATCATCAGTGGATTCGACATCCCGTTCGGTGACCTCAATGCTGCCGACCCCACTCGCGAGTACACGTTCTACGTGAGCGGGCTCATCTCGGGCGGAACGGTGCCGACGGGCTTCCCCGGGCTCCAGTTCTTCGAGACGAACTTCACCGGCGGAGTGATCTCGATCTACGAGGACCTGAGCCCCGAGGCCGCATTCGTCCCGAACCCGCCCAACGCGGCTGTTCCCTCGAACTTCATCGACGGGACGCTGCTGCTGTCGGGCAGCTTCACCCGCTTCGTGGTTCAGTCGAACGACTTCACCGCGTTCCAGGTGGGCAACATCGAAGGCGATATCAACTGGACCGGTGGATCACTGCTGGCGCGGACGTTCGCGACCGGTGGGCGCCCCTGCCCGGGCCTGTTCACGGGCGGCATGACGTGGCGGACGTCGGTCGGAGTCCCCGGCTACCTCTATCGTCACGATGGCAAGATCGACCTGCAGTGCCCGACGGTCACCCAGTCGGGTACGTGGGGTCGGATCAAGTCGCTCTACCGCTAGACGCGACCCGTTACGCAACGAGGGCCGTTCGGCAGTCGCCGAGCGGCCCTCATTGCGTTCGGCGCGCGCGGCGTCCCATGCGAATGCGTATGGACTAGAGCGATGCCGGATCGGCGGGCTCGAAGATCCGGTCGAACCGGAAGGGGTTCGCCTCATGTGCGAGCACACCGCGGATCGCATCCACCGTGATCCTCGCGCAGGCGGCGCTCGACATGACGCCGTGCCCACTGTGCCCGGTGTTCACGAACAGACCCGCGCGCGAACTCGCCCCAAGCAGCGGGCGACGATCGGGCGTGTCATCGTACTGCCCAGCACGAATCGACCAATGGAGCGACTGCCGCCGCCACACGCCCGCCCAGAATGGCGACAGGCGCGCGAGCGCCGCGGGGCTCGCCGGGTCGAGCAACGCGAAGGCGAACGCGTCGCTCGGCGGCACGTCATCGAGTGGCGCTTCGCTCGGCACATCGGGCCTCGTCCACATGCCGTGGGCTCCGCCGCGCCAAGGCCGCCAGTGAGCACCCGACTCCTCATCGATGGTCATCGGGGCATCCGCTGGCGCTTCTGGCACATCCGGCAGGATCAACCGATATCGGCGTGTCGGGCTGATGGGAAGCGCCACTCCAGCCAATTGGGCGATCGTTCCCGAGAACGGTCCGGCCGCGAGCACGATCGCGCCGGCGCTCAAGTCGCCTCGCGATGTCCGTAGACCGGTGATCCGTTGGCCGCTCTCCAGGAAACCGTGCACCTCGGTTCCCATCACACATGGCTCACCGCTCGCGGCGGCGTAGCCGATCGCCAGCCGCTTGGGATCGAGCCAGCCATCGCCCGCACGATACGTGGCTGAGATCACGCGCTCGGAGAGCCAGGGCCAGCGCACCCGAACTTCCCTCGCGTCGAGCAGTTCGACATCGGTGACGCCCCACGCCCGTTGCGCCTCGACCCTTCGGCGCTGGCGAGCCTCGGTCGCAGCCTCGAACGCGCAGAGCAGATAGCCCTGTGGCATCCATCCGAGATCCCAGTCGGCGAGTCCCGTCTCGGACTCGAAGCGCTGGTAGAACTCGAGGCTCTCGCGAACCGTTGCGATCTCATGCGGGTTGTCGAACTGGAGTCGGAAGCCGCCCGTGGCGGCCGATGTCGACAGCGACGCCAGCGCAGTCCGCCGTTCGATCACGACGGATGTGAGCCCGGCGCGATGGGCGAAGAAGGCCGTTGCGAGCCCCGCGATGCCGCCGCCCAGGATGGCGACGTCCACCGTGCGCGGCAGTTCGTGCGTGAGACGAGGTGAGCGAGGATCCATGCGGCGCACGCTAGCGCGGCTTGACAGCCCTCGTCCATCGTCCAACTCTGCCGCTCATGAGAGACCTTCCGACCTCCACTCGCGGCGGCTCCCCCCGTACGAGATGGCGAATCCTGACAGTGGCGATGATGGCGGCGCTGGTCGTCTACGGCGGCATGCTGCTGGTGTTCCGCTTCAGCGCGCTCATGTCGGCACCCGCGGCTCCCGAGCCGATGCTCCGCAGCATCCTGCTCGCGATGGGTGCCGCCCTCCTCGCCGGCTCGGTCGCATGGACGTTCACCATGCTCCCGTCGGCTCCAGCCGAGGCGCACGACGCGACCTCGCTCGAGGCCGAGGGCAGGCGCTTCCTCGGCCGCTCGCTGGTCGCATCCGGGCTAGCGGAAGCTGGCGGCCTCGCGGGCTGCACGCTCGCCCTCCTCGGTGGAACCCTGGTCGAGTCGATGGGCCTGCTCGGGGCCTCGCTGATCGTGCAGGCGTCGATCCTGCTGCCTCGGGGCGAGGGATTCTGGCGCGCCTGGGAGGAGCGGCAGCCTCCTGGCCGAGTCTGACTCCGGCGCCTGAACCGGCCGACAAGTTGCGCCGAACGCCCGAGTTCGGACTCAGACTCCGTATTCAGGCGCTGGCTTGTCGTGCAACCAGTGATCGAACCAGCGCCGGATGTGCTGCTGATTCTGCACCCGCCGCGACGGCATGCCGCTGCGCGACAGCTCGTGATTCTCGCCCGGGAACCGCACCATCACCACCGGCTTCCTGCGATAGAGCAGGCCGCGGAACATGGCCTCCCCCTGGGCGATCGGCGTGCGCCAGTCGTCTTCGCTGTGGATCACCATCAGCGGCGTCTCGATCTTCTCGATCCAGGTCACCGGCGAGCGCTGTGCGAAATCCTCGGCATGTTCCCAAGGCGCGCCGCGGAACCAGAACGGACTGAACATCGCGAAGTCGCAACTCGACCACATGTTGCCCCAGTCGGCGACGCAGCGCTGCGTGAGTGCCGCCTTGAAGCGGTGCGAGTGCGCGATGATCCAGTTGGTCAGCAGCCCGCCGTAACTGCCTCCGGTCACTCCCATGCGCGATTCGTCCACCCAGCCGCGCGCGATCAGCAGATCGACGCCGGCCAGCACGTCCTCATGCTCCGTGCTCGGCATGTGGTACTGGAGTCGATTGCCGAACTCGTGCCCATAGCTCGTGCTGCCGTGTGGGTTCGTGTAGAGGACGAGATTCCCGGCCTCGGCGAGCACGCGGAACTCATGGAAGAAGCCCACACCGTACGCCGTGTGCGGTCCGCCGTGGATCTCGACGACGAGCGGTAGACGCTTGCTTCCGTCCCACCCTTTCGGCTTGACCACCCAACCCTGGATCGCGACGCCATCGGGCATCGTCCACTCGAGCGCCTCGACCTCGCCGAGCACGCCATCGCCCAGGAGCGCGGCGTTCGGATCGAACAACTTCGTCAGCGTGCGGCTCTCGAGGTCGTAAAGGCAAATCTCACCCGGTGTCCCCAGCGAACCGAGCGTCAGCGCGACGCGGCGGCCGTCGGCCGAGACGCTGCCGGCTGCCACCTCATGATCGGCGTCGGTGAGCACGTCGATGGTGCCCTTGGCCAGATCGTAGCGAGCCAGCGGCGCCGATCCCTTCCAGATGTACGAGAAGATCACACCGCCATCGGCGGTGAAGCCCAGCGGCGGCTCGCCGCCGCCTCGCGGCGCGTGCTGATCGGAGTTGATGCTCTGGCCGACGTCCAGGTCGGAGCCCTGCGTGAGCACACGAGGCGACCTCATCGGCCACGTGCCCTCGAACAGCAGGAGGTCAGCGAGGTCGTAGCTGTTGGGTTGCTCGGGGCGCACGCCGCCGATTGCGACGATGTGACCGCCCTCGCCCTCGACGTACTGGCCGATGGGCCCGGCGATGTCGGCGACGACCAGCGCGTCCCCACCGTCGGTCGGGCTCGCGAGATCAGCCGGGATCGCTCGCAGGTCATTGTCCTCGGAGGGTTTCCCGAACCAAGGCTGTTCGCGCCGATCCGTCGCATAGAACACGAAGCGCCCATCGCGCGAGAAGCGCGGCGCCGATTCGCGGAACCGATCGCCGCAGGTCAACGCGCGCGTGGCACCGCTCGCCACGTCGACGACCCACACATGATCGAGGTGATCCCAATCATGGAAGCCCTCATTGTTCCACCGCCACTCCGGCCGCTTCACGATGCGCGAGGGCTCGTGCTTGGGCTTCTTGGCCTCCGCGGTGTCGAGCTTCGGGTTGTGCCCGGACGTGAACACGATCCTGGTCCCGTCGGGGGACCATGCGGGTGAACCTGCGCCCTTCTTGAGGGTCGTCAGTCGGCGCGGCTCGCCACCATCCAATGGCAGCAGATGAATCTGCGCATCGCCCTCCGCATCCGCTTTGCGGACGAAGGCGAGCGTCCGCCCATCGGGGGACCAGCGCGGCTGACTGTCGCGTCCGCCGAACGTGAGTTGCCGCGGGACCGCTGACTGCCCGGACGGCGGCACCTCCACCAGCCACAGATGAGTGCGGTACTCGTCCGCCTCGATGTCCACCGAGACCAGCGTGAACGCGATGCGCAAACCATCGGGCGAGATCCTCGGGTCGGCGACCCAGCGGAACCTGAGCAGATCCTCTTCGAGCATGGCGCGACCCTCGTCGGATGAGTTCGGAGTATGCGAGTGGGCAGGCTAGGCGTCGCCGAGTGTGCGGGTCAATCGTCGGCACGACCAGCGCGGCGTGCTAGTCTCCCGCCGCCATGGACCGCTCCCTCCTGCCTCGCGAACTCCGCCCCTTCATCGACGACACCGGTCGACTGACGCAGTGGCCCAGTCGGCAGAAGGTGCAGCGCATGGCGATCACGCTGCTCGCGCGCCGATTCGAACCCGGGCGGACCTACACCGAGCGCGAGGTGAACTTCCTGCTGATCGAGGGGCACACGTTCGGGGACTGGGCGATCCTGCGGCGCTCGATGATCGACTGGCGCTACATGGACCGCGATGATTCGGGCCGCGACTATCGCCTGAGGCCGGACGCTCCCACTGCCCTCGAGGGCGCCGGATGAAGTCGCCCGAGTCAGGAGCGGGTCCGTGGCTCGCCTTCCTCACGTGCTGCCTCATCTGGGGCAGCACGTTCCTCTTCATCCGCATCGGCAACGACAGCATGCCGCCAGTCTGGGCCGCTACGATCCGGCTCGCGTTGGCCAGCGTCCTGCTCGGCGCGATCGCCCGCGCACTCGGGCGCCGATTCCCGAGGGGAGCCGAGTTGCGCGCCGCGCTGTGGTTCGGATTCGTCAACTTCGGCATCAGCCTCCCACTGCTCTACTGGGGCGAGCTCACGGTCCCGTCGGGCATCGCGAGCGTTCTGTACGCCACGATCCCGCTGACCACCGCACTGTTCGCCTGGGGATTCCGGCTCGAGTCGCTGCGGCCGGGAACGCTGATCGCCTCGGTGATCGCGCTCGCCGGCGTCGCGATGATCGGGGCCGCGCCGCTAGGGCCGGGCGTCTCCGCGCTCGCGGTTGCAGCGGTCGTGATGGGGGCCGTGATGGCCAGCCTCTCGGGCGTGCTGCTCAAGCGCGCGCCGGACGGGGATCCATTCGCGGTCAACTGCATCGCGAATGGCATCGGTGCGATCGTCTGCCTCGTGATCAGCGGCTTCGTCGGGGAGCCATGGGAGATGCCACGCGGCGCCTCGTGGATCCCGCTGATCTACCTGACCGTCATCGGCTCGATCGGCGCGTTCGTGACCTTCGCCTGGCTCGTCCAGCGCTGGCCGGTCTCGCGGATCAGCTTCATCTCGGTCGTCACGCCGATCGTCGGCACCGTGCTCGGGGCGCTCGTGCTGAGCGAGCGCCTGACACCCACGTCCGTCGTGGGCTCGATCATCGTGATCTCGGCCGTGGTGCTTGGCATCTGGACCGACTTGGCGAGTCGCCAGCGTGCCTGAGTCCCGGCGAACCGGCGCCGTCGGCTAGACCACGCCCCAAGCCGCTCTCACCGTGGGCAGCACGCGCGGCTCATTCTCGCGCCGCTCGAGATCGGCCAGCCGTGACGCGATCCGTGCGCCGTACTCCACCGCACTCCACTCGCCCACTACTTCGATCTCCGCTTCGTCGCCATTCATGTGGGCCGGGAAGGGTCGCTTCAGATCGAGCACGCGGCCTCCTCCGTCGACGGGAAGACGCGCCAGCATCGCCGCCGCGACGCCGAAGCCCTCTTCGTCCGCGTCCTCAAGCCAATCGAGCAGGAACTCGACCGTGCTCGCACAGGCGAACGGAAGTGCCTGGCGCGTGAGCGACTCGCGACCCGCGGGCTCCAGATGCCGCCACAGTCCACGCGCCACGGGCAACACGCGACGGTCGCCGAGCGCCAACAGTCCTGCGATCAAGCCGACGCGGACCGCATCGTCATCGGCGTGCGGCACGAGTGCCGCGATCGTCTTCGGCCCGGTCATGGGATCGCCCTCGGCCAGCGGCATGTGCGCCGCGAAGGCGAGCGCCGCCGACTGGACGATCGCCGCGTCGGGCTCATGCTGCAGGAACGGCATCAGGGCGAGCACGCTGGTGGAACTCGACTCGACTGCCTCGATCACACGCTCGAGCAGCTCCATCCGCTCCGCGCCGGTCACACGCGCCACCAACTCGGCGTAGAGGCCGGCGAGACCGGTGCCGGCCTCGGACTCACCCGAGCCGAGGTAGAGCGCCTGCTGAAAGGCGATCAGCAGCAGTTCGTCGGCATCGAGCCGCTTCCACGCATCGGGGTCGCGTCCCCACTCGACCAACTGACGCAAGTAGTCGCTTGAGGGTGTGCTCGGCTTGGATCGACGGGGTCGGCTCATGGACCGATGAGACTGCCAGTCGAACCGGTTCGCGTCCATCTGGACGTTGGCTCCAGACAGCCGCGTGCGGCAGAGTGAGCGGACCGACGTCCTACGACGAGGGAGGCCCCATGCTCGCTGCACTGCGCCGCTATGCCGACTGGCTCCACCTGCGCTGGCCCGCGGGGACCGTCGAAGCGCTGCCCGAGGTGCAAGAGGACGGCACGACCGCCGTACCCGGCCTCTTCATCGCCGGCGATCTCGGGGGCACCCCGCTCCTCAAGTTCGCACTCGACTCCGGGGCGAAGCTCGCGCAGCGAGTCGCGTGCGAGTCGGCGGGCCGAGCGACCATAGCGGGCCGGCTCGATCTCGTGATCGTCGGCGGCGGCGTCGCGGGAATGGCGGCAGCGCTCGAAGTCAAGCGCGCGGGACTGCGCTTCGAAGTGCTCGAGGCGGCACAACCGTTCTTCACCATCGTCAACTTCCCCAAGGCCAAACCGATCTTCACCTACCCTCTCGCCATGACCCCGTCGGGCTCGCTGCAGGTCCGGGCCGAGGTGAAGGAGGAACTGGTCGAGGAACTCGATCGACAGGTCCGCTCCGCAGGCATCGAAGTGCGATCCGGCCGCGCGGAGCGCGTCGAGCGCCGCGGCACCGATCATCTCGTGGTGCACCTGAGCGACGGCGAGCCGATCGAAGCCCACGCCGTCATCGTCGCCATCGGCCGCAGCGGCGACTTCCGTCTGCTGCGCGTGCCCGGTGAGGAGTTGCCCAAGGTCTACAACCGCCTGCACGACCCCATGGAGTACGCCGGCCGCAAGGCGATGGTGGTCGGAGGCGGCGACTCCGCGCTCGAGGTGGCGATCGCACTGGCGCAGGGTGGCGCCGACGTGACGCTCTCCTATCGCCGCGCCGAGTTCGCGAGGCCGAAGCCCGAGAACCACGCGAGGCTGCAGAAGCTCCTCTCCGACCCCAACGCCGCGATCGGCATCGAGCACCCGAGCAGCGAGCGCGTCGCCACGGCGATGACAGCCGCGATGCGCGCAGGAAGACCCGCGGGGCGCATCACGCTCCGCATGGGCACCGAGGTCGCGCGCATCGAGGCCGACCACGTCGTGCTCCGAGGCGGCGAGGCGGCTGAGGAGCGCGTGCCCAACGACGTCGTGTTCCCGATGCTCGGCCGCGAGGCGCCGCTCGCCTTCTTCCGTCGCTCGGGCGTGCCCATCGCGGGCGAGATGACGCCCGCGCGCTGGGCGGCGATGACCGCCTTCCTTCTCTTTTGCACGTGGCTCTACGACTGGAAATCGGGCGGCTTCTTCACCGCTCTCTGGTATCGCCAGAAGTGGTTCCCGGTGAACCTGCCGGATCTGCTGGCGGCCACGGGCGGCGCGCTGGCGGTGGCATCCGCCGATCCCTCGACCCTGCTCGGCACACTGGCGATCAGCGCCTCGGGCCCATCGTTCTATGTGACGCTCGCCTACTCGCTCATCGTGTGCAGCTTCGGCATCGCACGCATCCGACGCCGCCGCACGCCCTACATCACCGTGCAGACCTGGACGCTGATGCTGGTGCAGGTCATTCCGCTCTTCTTGTTGCCCGAGCTGATCCTGCCGCTCATGGATCAGCACCATGGGATCTCGAAGGGCGTCGCCGATGCGCTGTTCCCGGCGGTCGACTACGGCCACGGCCGCGAGTTCTGGCGCGCGTATGGGTTCATCCTCGCGTGGCCCCTGAACGTGTACAACATCTTCACGCAGGAGCCGCTGTGGGCATGGATCGGCATCGGGTTCGTTCAGACGTGCGTGATCATCCCGCTCGGGATCTGGCGATTCGGCAAGGGCTTCTACTGCGGCTGGATCTGCTCGTGCGGCGCGCTCGCCGAGACGCTCGGCGACACGCACCGTCACAAGATGCCGCACGGTCCCGGCTGGAACCGCCTCAACCTGGCCGGGCAGGGGGTCCTGGGGATCGCCGTGATCATGTTGATCCTGCGCGTCGTGAGCTGGGCATGGCCCGGCGCCGATCCGATCGACGCCGTGTTCGACCCGTGGTTGAAGACGCCCTACAAGTGGATCGTCGATGTGTTCCTGGCTGGCGTGGTCGGCTACGGCGTCTACTTCTGGTACTCGGGGCGCGCGTGGTGCCGATTCTTCTGTCCATTGGCCGCGCTCATGCACATCTACGCGCGGTTCTCGCGCTTCGCGATCGTGCCCGAGAAGAAGAAGTGCATCTCGTGCACTCAGTGCACGACCGTCTGCCACATGGGCATCGACGTGATGAGCTTCGCCAACAAGGGAGTGCCCATGCAGGACCCCGAGTGCGTGCGGTGCTCGGCCTGCGTGCACGTCTGTCCGACCGGCGTGCTGCAGTTCGGTCAGGTGCGCGGCGACGGCTCGCTCATCTCGGTGGACTCGCTGATGGCTTCGCCGGTGATCATGCGCGAGGGGGGCTGAGCGCCCCCCTCCCCTTCGCCTACTCCCCCATCTCCTTCGTCACCGCCTTCACCTCGACCCACTGCTCGCGCGAGGCCTTGCCCGCCGTCAGCACGACCTTGTAGCGGCCGGGCGCCACGTGCCGCGTCTGGCCACCGTCGGCGTTGAACGCGAGCCGTTGCGCAGGTTCGCCAGCCACGAGGTCCCACGTCACGCGGTGGAAACCGGGACGGCCCGATCCACCGGTGAGGTTGCGGACCAGCTTGCCGCTCGCGTCCTCGATCTTGAACGAGACGCCGTCCTCCATCTCCTGCGGCAGGAAGTAGTCGAACCACGCGCCGAATGCCGGGTTCTTGGCGGCGAATTGCCGTTGCCCCCACTTGTGTCCGAGCGCACGGGCATGCCACGTCCACGCGGTCTTCGGCGTGAAGAACGAGATGCTGTCGGCGAGCGCACGGGGTGACCATTCCTCGAACGCCTGGATGCCGTCGAGCACGTAGAGGCTGCGTCCGTGCGTGCCCACGATGAGGTCGAGGTCCCGCGGATGGATGAGCAGGTCGTCCACCGGCACGGTCGGCAGCCCCGGCATCTTCATCCAGCGCTTGCCCGCATCGAGGCTCATCCACACTCCGGTCTCGGTGCCGACGAACAGCAGGTCCTTGTTGCGCCGGCCCGCGCGAACGACCTTGACCGGCACATCGGCCGGCAGCCCGGCGCTGATCGACGTCCACGATCGACCGCGGTCGCGCGTCACCAGGAGGTACGGGCGGTCATCGTCGGTGCGATGCCCATCGAACGCGGCGTACGCGACGTTGGCGTCCTGGTGCGAGGCCTCGATGCGGCTCACGTAGGTGCCCTTGGGGACGCCGCGCAGATTCGCCGTCAGGTCGCTCCACTTGGCCCCGGCATCGGAACTCACCCACAGCTTGCCGTCGTCGGTTCCCGCCCAGAGCAGTCCGGCCTGCACCGGCGACTCGGTGAGCGAGACGATGGTGCAGTGCTGCTCGGCGTCCGAGCCGCCGCTCATCATGCGATCGGCATCGCGTGTCGTCAGGTCCGGGCTCACCTTCTGCCAGCGGTCGCCTCGCTCGGTCAGCTTGAACACGAACTGTCCTCCCATCCACAGCGCACTGGGATCGTGCGGCGAGATCAGGAAGGGCGTGTTCCAGTTGAAGCGGAACACGGGCTCGCCCTCGTTGTGAGATGGCCGCAGCAGGCGCTCGCGCCCAGTGGCCAGGTCCTGCCGCATCAGGTGGCCACCCTGGGACTCGTAGTAGACCGTGTTCGCGTCGGTCGGATCGACGGCGACATGGAATCCATCCCCGCCACCGAGCACGTACCAGTGGTCGTTCATGATGCCGTGCCCGGCGCGCGTGGCATCGAGCCAGCTCTCGACTTCGAAACGCGTGCGGGACGGACCGCCCCAGCTCTGGTTGTCCTGCAGCCCGCCGTAGATGCGGTAATAGGGCTCGCGCAGGTCGGCAGCGACATTGTAGAACTGGCCGAGGGCGAGGTTGTCGAGATAGCTCCAAGTCTCGCCGCGATCCCAACTCTGCTTGATTCCGCCGTCGGTGCCGAGCAGCAGATGCTTGCCGTTGCCGGGATCGATCCACATGGCGTGCATGTCGGGGTGCAGGTTCTTCGAACCGCCGCCTCGGAACGTGCGGCCGCCATCATCCGACACCGTCACCTGGAAACCATGCAGGTAGACGCGCGAGCTGTCATCCGGCTGCACGCGGATCTGGCTGAAGTAGAAGCCCCGCGGCGACCACGGCGACAGACGCTCCCAGCGCTCCCCTCCATCGGTGGTGCGGAAGACGCCGCCGGTGGGACTGTCGTCCTGGAACGCGGCGGTGCGGCCTCCGTCGTCGCTCTCGATCACCGCCAGCACGACGTTCGGCGCCTTGGCGTAGATCGAGAGGCCGATGCGTCCGGTCCGCGCCGGTAGCCCGTTCGTCAGTCGCTTCCAGGTCGAGCCGCCATCGCGGGTCCGCCAGATTCCGGCCCTGTCCGAGACACCGCTGAACGACCACGGCGTGCGCTTGCGGGCCCACAGCGCGGCGTAGACGGTGCGCGGGTCGTTGGGGTCGATGGCGATATCGACGGCTCCGGTCTGCGCATCGACCTTGAGCGAGTGCTGCCACGTGCGGCCGCCATCCGATGTCTTGAACACGCCGCGCTCGGGATTCTCGCCCCACAATCGGCCGAGCGCGGCGACGTAGACGACGTTGCTGTCGCTCGGATGCGTGACGATGCGCCCGATGTTCGACGTCCGCTCGAGCCCGACCCGCTTCCAGGTCGCGCCGGCATCCTCGGACTTGTACACGCCCTTGCCCCACGACGAGGAGTTGCGGCTGTTGGACTCCCCCGTCCCGACCCAGACCAGTTTGGGATTGCGCTGCCACAATGCCACCGAGCCGATCGAGGAGACGTCTTCCTTGTCGAACAGGGCGCTCCAGGTCGTGCCGTGGTTCGTGGTCTTGAACAAGCCGCCGGTTCCGGTGCCGACATACCACGTCGCCGGGTCGGACTCGACGGCGACGATGTCACTGATGCGGCCGCCCATGTTGGCGGGCCCGATGGAGCGGAAGGCGAGCTCCTTGAAGAGCTTCATCTCGAGCGCGGGCGATCTCGCGCCCATAGCGGCCGGCGGCGCTGCGGAGGAGACTGCCGGGCTCAGCGCTGCGAGGAACGCCAAGCCTAAGCCGATCGCGTGGCGGGAGAACGGAACCGGAGCGGCCATCGGGAGATCTCCTGCGAGGCCGGACGAGGCGCCTGCGGATCGTCCGGCGTGAATTCCTGATCCATCGGGACGGGCGCGGACGCTAGCACAGCTCCCGTGCCGATTCGGCGGCCACTCCCGACCAGCGCGGTGGTTCAGGCGCCCGGAGTCGTCCGCAACTGGGAGACGCGCGCCAGGAAACCGCGCATCCACCTCGCCCGGGCGGCGCTCTGCCACATCAGGCGCTCGATCAGGCCCTCCTGCATCACCAGAGCCGGGAGGAACGTGGCATGCACCAGACCCGCATCCGGGTGCACGCACCAGCCGCCCAGCTGATCGAGTCCGGTCCACTCGCGGGCCTCGGCCTCGTTCAGAAGCGCTGCCGTCGCCGCGAATCGCGCGCTCACGGGTTCGGCATCGACCGGCGCAGAGAGCAGCACGAGAAGTCCCGATCCGAAACGCGGATGCGCTTGCGCCGTCTGCACACGAAGGAGTGCCGAGCCCGCGCCGGGTGCCGACCCGGGCCGCGGGTCACCGGGCGCGGCGGCGGGGAGTTCGGCGTGGAAGCCGCCGGGCGCAGGTTCGATCCGCGACCACGGAGCAGGCTGCGCCGACCGCACGGTCGCGAGTGCGCTCTCGCTGAGGGCGGCCCCGAGGGAGCCTCGCTCGGCATACGTGTGCCCGATCTCCGAGAGTGCCGATGGCGCCTCTCTCACGCCGCCTCCGGGCACGCAGTCCGCAGGAGGCTCGCCTCCCAGTTCCTGCGTCAGAACCGATGCGGCCAGCGACTCGGTGATCTGGAGCAGAGCCGCGTGCGCCAGGCGCTGCGCCGCCCATGCAGCATCGGAGGCTCCGGCGGTGACACAAGCGTGCAAGGAGACAAGCCCCGTCTCGGCGTCCCATCTCGCCGAGGACAGCCCGTGACGCGCCGCGTTCCACTGCGCGAGCCGACCGAACACGGCGCCGGTCCCCTCGACGCGCAGGGCGAGTGCGAGATCGACATGGACACGAACGAGGCGTGTGCCCGACTGGGAGCGGACCTCCTCGGCGTGCACCTGCTGCGGCGCACGCCAAGGCCACCAAGCGAAGCCGCGCGGCAGTTCGGTGGAGTACTCGGGCTCCGGATCGAGTGCGGAACGGACCTGCTCGACGATGAGGATCCCGGGATCACTCACGCACTGGCTACTTCACATCCACGAGTTCGATGTCGAAATCGAGCGTCGCGTTGGGAGGGATCACGCCGCCCCCGAAGCCGCGCGCGCCGTAGCCGAGGTCCGGCGGAACCGTGAGCCGGCGCTTGCCGCCGATCCGCATGCCGCGGATCCCCTGCTCCCAGCCCTGGATGACCGAGCCGGCGCCAAGCTGGAACGTGTAGGGGACTCCGCGCTTGCTCGAGCCGTCGAACTCGGTTCCATCCATCAGGCGACCAGTGTAGTTCACGGAGACCATGGTCCCCGGCTCGGCCATCTTGCCGACGCCCATCTGGACATCCACATAGACGAGTCCGCTGGCGAGTCGATGCGCTTTCGTCTCCTGCGCGGGCGGGGTCGCGGCAGCTGGAGCCGACTTCGACGGACTGCCTGATGAGGCGCCGCAACCGGCGGCGACGAGTGCGACGAGACAGAGGGGAATCAACAGACGGCGCATGGCAGGACCTCCGCTGGCAGCCCATGGGATTCGGTCCGGGACCGTCCCACAGGCTCCGCGCGGGCGGCAAGTGGGACCCGGGGACGCGCGTGAAGTCCGGGTTCGAACCCGCCGATACCCCCACGGACAGCCGGCTGCCCGAAACCCGGGCGCTTCCCTCCCCCCATCCCCTGACCGGTGCGAGGCCACGTGGATATCTCGAATCTCGTCGTCGCACGTTACAACGATGGTCGCGTCCTCAAGGGGACCACGCGCGATTTCTCGGCCAACCGCACCATGTTCCACATCGAGGTGCAGGGCACGGGCGAGGTCATCGAACTTCGCTGCCGCCAGTTGAAGGCGCTCTTCTTCGTGAGGTCGCTCGAAGGCGACTCGCAGCGTCAGGACCTGCGCGGATTCGTCGATGGCCCGCAGGAGACGTCGCATGGTCGCAAGATCGCGGTGCGCTTCCGCGACAGCGAATTCCTGTGCGGCTACACGCTGTCATGGTCGCCCGATCGTGAGGGCTTCTTCCTGTTCCCCGCGGACACCGGTGCGAACAACCAGCGGATCTGGGTCGTCAGTGCCGCGACGCAGGAGATCAAGGCAGGGCCCGCCGCCGAGGCGCTCGCCGAGCGCGTGCTGGGCGAGGATGCCAAGCGCTCCCCCGATGAGCATGCTGCCCCGCCCCTGCCCGCCTCGACTTCGATGCCGAGGCCCGCTTCGAGTGCTCGCCCCTCGGCCGCGTTCCTCCGACCGTCAAACGCCATGGCGCGTCCGAAACCCGAGGATCGCACCGACGCCGCCTGAAGCCGGTCGGCGCGACAAAGGGAAAAGTCAAGACGCCCGCCGGAGAACCGGCGGGCGTCTTGACTTGTGCGTCGGGGAGCAGCCCGGAACTACTTGCGGGCCTTCTTCTGGACGCGGGCCTTCTCGGCCTTCTTGCGAGCACCCGCCTTGGCGCGCTTGCGGCGCAGGCGCCACTTGTATGCGGTCATTCTTGTCTCCGGCGCCAGGGCGCTTGGTGGTTGCTGCGAGCGCCCTTGCGGCGCACGCGGTTCGGCAGTCTACAGGCTGGAAGGCCCGCGCCTCAAGCCAAGTGGTCTATTGGAGCTCGAGGTACTTGAGGTCGACCGGGCCGTAGAGTCCTCCGCCCTGCCCCCCGAACCACTCCGAACCCTTGCGCAGGGCGTCGCTCGGCACATCCAGCACAGGCTGCCCGAGGTCCTCGACCGCGGCGATTCGCGGGGTCGTGGGCAGCGCATAGCGCTCACTGGCGAGGTAGTCCTCGAACTCGTCCAGCGTCCACGCGAACAGCGCGTCGACATCCCAGATCAACTGGACCTCACGGCCCCGGAGCAGATCGGGCGGGTCGTCCGGACCGGCAGCCTCGAGCCTACCGACCGCGCAGCAGTCACAGCCGAACCAGAAGTCGAGCGGACCCACGACCTTGAGGTTCTCGGAGATGCGCGCCTCGGTTGGCGCATCGCGCCAGACGTTGCCGAGCAGCTCGGAGATCGTGAACAGATAGCGAAGCAGCGCCCGCGGATCGTCCGATGCGGCGCCACGAAGCCCCGTCGCCAGCACACGGATGTTGCGGATGGCCTCGAGCCGGACCCAGGGCGAGCGCCGATTGGTGAGCGCCGTCAGGTTGTGCAGCGAACCATCGAGTCGCTCGCGCGCGAGCGCGAGCAGATCGTCGAATGTGCTGCCGCCCTTGTCGAGGAACTCGACGGTGCGTCGCATGGCCTGATTGAGCGGCAGATAGGACGCGCGCAGCGTCGCCCAGTCCTCCGTCAGGCGCTGTTTCGCGATCACATCCCAATCGGCCATGGGTTCTCCCTTCAGTCGTCGCGGGTGCGCTCCGGTCGCATTCCGAGGCTCGCCCATTATATCCACGGTGCAATCGCCCGGCCACCGGACTCCGGGATGCCGTAGCCGGGCCGGGACTCTGACGTCGGCTGGACATCTCGGCGTGACGCCCGCGCTTCGCCCGCCTCAGCGACGGACGAGTTCCGGAGCGCGGGCCACCCGGACGACCGCGCCCGCCGCACTCGAGGCCCGCACCGCATCGAGCGCCGCTTGCACCGGTACCGCATCCGCCGCGAACGAAGGGGACAGCGGCTCCCCGTTCGTGATGGCGCGATGCAACCGATCGACGAGCACGCCGAAGGGTGCGATCAACGCCGGCTCGCCCTCGATCGGGTCGAGCGCCAGTTCAGTGGGGATCGCGATCTCCTCGGGGGCCTCGCCCGGCGTGATGCGCCACAGTCGGTAGCCGGTCTCGTCCCACCTCAGAGTCGCGTCCTCGCCATGAACCTCGAAGCGCTCGAATCGATAGGGCGCGGTGGCGTCGAGATCGACCAGCGCCGTCTCGCCCCCGCCGAACGTGTACTGGAACGTGCACGCGTCGTCCGCTGTCGCGACGCCCTCCGGTGCGCCGTCGGCCGGCGAGCCCCGCCTCGGCTGCTGCACGCGCAAACTCCCCCACGCCGAGACGGGCTCGCCGAAGATCATGCGCAGACAGTCCGAGTGGTGCGACCCGAGCGCGCCGGTGATGCCTCCCCCACGCGCGCGATCGGCCAACCAGTTCATAGCGCGCCCCTTGGCCGAGTGCCAGATCGGGTAGCGGCCGAGGATCTCCGCTCGCCTGGGCCGTCCGATCGCACCCTCGTGGATCATCGCAAGGGCGTGCGCACGCGCTGGGAAGAAGCGGAACTCGTGATTGATCCCGGTGACTCGCCCGGCCGCCTCGGCGGCGTCGCGCATCTCGACGGCCTGCCACAGGTGCATCGCCGTCGGCTTCTCACAGAGCACGTGAGCGCCGGCACCGATCGCACTCAGCATCATGGGATGATGCAGGTCGACCGGGGTGGCGATGCTGACGAGGTCCGGCGACTCGCGCTCGAGCAACTCCCGCCAGTCACAGTAGCTCGAGGGGATACCGAGCTCACCCGCGATGCGCCGCGTCTTCTCGGGGTCGGAACCGGCGATCGCGACCACTTCGTAACCGGCATGGCGCTGGAACCCGGGCGCCTGAACCAGACGGGCGAACGACGTTCCGAACAGGGCGACGCGTAGGCGTTTCATGGCGGTGATTCCCCCAAGGGGTTCGGCCAGCGTGGTCGGGCATCGTGCGGGGCGATCGTGGAGACGTCAACGACGTGTGCTAGCCTGCGCCGATTCCACGTTGAGCTCGTCATCCCCGTGACCGGAGGCTCTCCCATGCGCGACTCGCGCACTCGCCAACTGGCGAAGCTGCTCGTCCACCACTCGACCCGGCTGAAGGCCGGCGAGGCGGTGCTCATCGAGGCTTTCGACCTGCAGAAATCGCTCGTGCACGACCTCGTCGAGGAGGTCCAGGCGGTCTCGGCGATCCCGATCGTCTCACTACGGGACCAGTCGGTGATCCGCGCGCAGCTGAGGGGTGCGACCGAGGCCCAGTTGAAGCTCCAAGGGGAGCTCGAACTGCAACAGATGAAGGCGGTGCAAGCCTACATCGGGATCCGAGGCGCCGAGAATGTCAGTGAGCTCTCGGATGTCCCGGGCGACCGCATGGCGATGTACCAGCGCCTGGTCGCCCAGCCCGTGCACCTCACCTACCGCGTCAACCACACGCGCTGGGTCGTGCTGCGCTATCCCAACGCCGCTATGGCGCAGTTGGCGAACATGAGCACCGAGGCGTTCGAGGACTTCTACTTCCGCGTCTGCAACGTCGACTACTCGCGCATGCGGGATGCCATGCAGCCGCTGGCCGAGCGCATGCGCCGCACCGACCGCGTGCACATCAAGGGGCCCGGCACTGACCTCCGATTCTCGATCAAGGACATCGGCGTGGTGCCCTGCTTCGGCGAGCGCAACATCCCGGATGGCGAGTGCTTCACCGCTCCGGTGCGCGACTCGGTCAAGGGCACGATCACCTACAACACGCCGTCCGTATATCTCGGGACGACGTACAACCAGATCGCCTTCACGTTCGAGGCCGGACGGATCGTCCGCGCGACCGCGACGCCGCAGGACAAGCTCGACCAGCTGCTCGACACCGACGAAGGAGCGCGCTTCATCGGCGAGTTCTCGCTGGGCTTCAATCCGTTCGTCCAGCACCCGATGAAGGACACGCTGTTCGATGAGAAGATCGCGGGCTCACTGCATTTCACGCCCGGCCAGTGCTACGAGACGACGGAGAACGGCAACCGCTCCAAAGTCCACTGGGATCTCGTGCTCATCCAGCGCGCGGAATACGGTGGCGGCGAGATCTGGTTCGACGACGAACTGATCCGCAAGGACGGTCTCTTCACCGTTCCGGAGTTGCAGGGGCTCGATCCCGAACGACTGGGGCGCGACTGATCGCGCCGCCGGCTCAATCGAGCTGGACGATCCGCGTCGTGAACGTGCGCACGCCGATGTCGGCCCGCACGAAGTAGACGCCGCGCGACAGACGCACGCCATCCGCATCCCGCCCATCCCAGGGCAGGATGCTGACCCCCTTGGGGAACGTGCGGGACGCCAGCATCCGGACGCGCCGACCCTGCAGGTCGAGCACGTCGACACGCGCCTGCCTCGGCGCATCCAGCTCCAGAACAATGGCGGGCCCGACACCCGGAGGTGTCCGCTCCGCCCACCAGAAACGTCCGTCGCGGAACGGGCGATCCTCGAGATCATCCACGACGGGTGGGTCCTCGGGCGGCGGCGGCGGCGGCGGTGGAAGCGGTCGCGGAGGCCCGACGACGATCACGCCCGAGGCAACGGTCTGATCCGTGGTGCGCACGCGGATCCGGCTCACCGACGTGGTGTCCGGCGTCGCTGGATAGCGGCGAGCCACCCATTGATAGTCGGTCGAGTCGCCGGAGAGCGGGATCGAGGCCGGGATGCCCAGGCTATCGAGCGGGAAGGGTGTCTCCTGCCCCTGCGCATCCACGAGGAAGGCCGCGAGCTTGGGCTGCCCGCTCAGGAAGTTCACCGAGGCGATCCGGAGCGAAACCGTGTCCGCCTCGGCGACCGTGGTATCCGCCCAAGTGAGCGACTTGCAGTGGAAGAAGGGCGGCTGAACCAGGAAGAACTGCCAGCCCGAGCCCCAGAAGATCTCCCGCACCTCGATCCGGTCCCCGCTCACGAAGCTGAAGTAATAGCGGGTGCCATCGCGCAGCAGTTCGCTTGCGAACCAGTTGTGCGTGCTGTAGCCGAGCATCGTCGAGAGCCGCCCGCGATAGATCCATGCTGCGGGATCCCCCGTCGGATTGTTCGTCGTGAAGTAGCTGAGCGGCTGACCCGAACTCGTGGTCATGAACAGATACCAGAGGCCGTTGCGCTCGAAGAGATGCGGGGACTCGGTGAGCGGGTTGTACGACATCGTGTGCCCGGTGATGAGCAGCGGCTTCAGGTCCGTCCACTCCTCGAGCGCTCCAGTGGACCGGGCCACGCCGACGATCGTAGCGCTGGTATCGCTGGCGAGGTTGCCCGTGTAGTACATCAGGAAGCCGTTCGGATTCGCGGGATCGGTCATCACGAACGGATCGCGGAACGCGGGCTGCGCGCTGAGATCCTTGCGCCAGCCCCAGGGCACGTTCTTCGCCGAGAAGACGGGCTCATCCCCGACTCGATTCCAGGTCTCCAGATCCGACGAGACCGCGAGCCCCGTTCGCTGCGTCTGGTTGTACTCGCCCGGCTGATCCGACACACCGGTGTAATACATCCAATAGAGGCCGCCGGACTCGATGATATGAGGAGCCCAGACGTGGCGATTGTCCCAGCCGAGGGGGTCGACCTGCATCACCGGCGGCCGCTGTTGCCAGATCCACAGGTCGTTCGAGACCGCGTGGCCGAAGTCGATCTCCGTCGATCCCAACGGCAGCGAGACGTTGTGCCGGATGTAGAACAGGTGGAAGACGCCGTCCTTCTTGATGACCGCGAAATCCTTGGGCCGGTAGGGGGCCCCGGGGATCATCCAGGAGGCTTGCGCGGGAGCCACGGCAAAGCACGCGGCGAGGAGAGCGATGCTCGCCAGCAGGAGTCGCGCGGGATGTGAGAGCAGGACGCGCAAGCGCTTCACCTTGTGGGACGGGGGCCGAGGACCCCGGAACCCGGGGCCGCGTGGCCAGAGCCTGTGGACCATGCGATTATCCGCGGCTGCCGCCCCTGGCGCAACAGTCGTCTCAGGGCCACGCCACACGCCATCTTCCCGGAGTCCGAGCCGTGATCCAGCTGAGTTCCATCCGCTACAGCATCGGTCAACGCATCCTGTTCGAGGATGTCGACTGGGTCGTGGGTCCGGGCGACCGCGTGGCGCTGGTGGGCCCCAACGGGGCGGGCAAGACGACGCTGCTCAAGGTGATCCTGGGAGAGCTCACCCCGGAGGCTGGAACCCGGGTGCTGTCTCGGGGCACCCGACTGGGCTACCTGCCCCAGGAGGCGGCGGAGCGATTCGAGGGGACGGTCCTCGATCGGGCGATGGAGGCGCATCACGAGATCCGCTCCAAGCGCGCTGAACTCGACACGCTCCTGGCCGAACTCTCGGACGTGAATCCCGAGGACCCGAGGCTCGACGAGATGCTCGAGCGGCTCGGGACGCTGCAGCACGAACTCGAGCACCATGGCGAACACGCACTCGAGCCCAAGGCGAGGCAGGTGCTCGCGGGACTCGGCTTCAGTGACGCCGACCAGAACCGTCCCCTCGCGGAGTTCTCGGGAGGCTGGCGGATGCGCGCGGCGCTCGCGGCGCTCCTGCTGAGCGAGCCCACGGTGCTCTTCATGGATGAGCCGACCAACCACCTCGACCTCCCGGCGATGGAGTGGCTCGAGGATCATCTCGAGGACTTCCCGGGCGGGCTCGTCGTCGTCTCGCATGATCGCGTCTTCCTCGACCGTGTTGCCACCGAGGTGCGCGAACTGGATCACGGGACGATGACGCCCTACTCGGTGCGGTTCTCGCTTTACCTCGAGGAGAAGGAGATCCGCCGCGAGCAGATGCAGGCGCAGAACGCCCAGCTCGGATCGCGCATCGCCGAGTTGCAGCGCTTCGTCGAGCGCTTCGGCGCCAAGAACACCAAGGCGGCCCAGGCTCAGAGCAAACGCAAGATGATCGATCGGCTCAAGGAGCAGCGCATCGTGATCCCGCACCGGCCCAAGTCGGTTCGCTTCTCCTTCCCCGATCCCCCGCACTCGGGCCGCTCCATGGTCCGACTGCGCGATGTCTCGTTCGGGTACGATGCGGGCCCCGACATCCTCTCGGTCGTCAATGCCGAGATCGCGAAGGGCGACAAGATCGCCATCGTCGGTGCGAATGGCGCCGGCAAGACCACCCTGCTGCGCGTGCTGGCCGGGCAACTGGCCCAGAGATCGGGCGAGCGCGAGCAACCCCCGCAGACGAAGGCGGCCTACTTCGCGCAGCACGCCGCCGAGACTCTGGATCCCTCGTTGACGGTGCTCGGTGCCCTCGAGGAGATCGCGAGCGACTCATGGCGTCCTAAGCTCCGCAGCCTGCTCGGCAACTTCCTCTTCGCCGGGGACGATGTCTTCAAGTTGTGCCGGATCCTCTCGGGAGGCGAGCGTCAGCGCGTTGCGATCGCACGCATGCTGCTGCAGCCGAGCAACCTGCTCCTGCTCGACGAGCCGACGCACCACCTCGACATCGCCGGCAAGGAGGTCCTCGAGGAGGGCCTGACCCAGTACCCGGGCGCCGTGGTCGTGGTGACGCACGATCGCTCACTCATGGCGCGTGTCGCGACTCGTGTGCTCGCCGTCGACGCGGGCCGCGTGATCGTGTATCCGGGCGGCTATGACGACTACGAGGAGGCGCGCATCACCAAGGTCGCCGCATCGATTCCGGATGACGAGCCGCCGGCCCGTGCATCGACTGCTTCCTCGGGCCCCAAGGCGAAGTCGGCGCCGCCTCCCGCTCCCGACGCACGGCAGCAGCGCGAGCGCTCGCGCGATGACCGACGTTCGCGCGACAAGCGCTCACGCGAGTCCGAACGGATCGAGAAGGAGATCGAGACGCGCGAGAAGCGGATCGCCGAACTCGAGATCGCGCTCGCCGATCCGGACGTCTATCAGGATGGCGAGCGCAGCCGGAGTCTCGTCAGCGAGTACGAGCGAATCCGCAGCGAACTCGAGGCACTCTGGCAGGGCCTCGAGAGCCTCGGATGAGTCGGTCCGCGGGTTGACCCGACGTGCGGGCCCACCTACCGTGGGCGGCCATGTCCGACGTGACGCTTCGCACCTACGTCTTCCTGGATTCGCTCCAGCCGCAGCTGGCCTCGTTCATCGGCACCACTGCGCGCGGATTCCTGCCGGTCACCGGTGACGCTTCGATGTTCATCGAGACCGCTCCCGGGTTGGCGATCAATCGACTCACCGACGTTGCGCTCAAGGCCACCCAGGCGACCCCCGCGATCATGGTCGTGGAGCGGGCCTTCGGGCTCCTCGAGATCCACCACCGCGACAAGGGTCAGGTGCTCGACGCCGGCCAGGCCATATTGGATCACCTCGGCATCCGGGAGAACGACCGCCTGCAGCCGCGCGTCGTCTCGGACCAGATCATCCGTGGCGTCGAGTCCTATCACGCCCAGGTGATCAACAAGATGCGCTTCGGCGACATGCTGATCCCCGGCGAGTCTCTGTTCATCGTCGAGAGCGAGCCCGCCGGTTACATCGCTTACGCGGCGAATGAGGCGCTCAAGGCCGCGCACGTGAAGCTCATCGACGCATCCCTGTTCGGTGCGTTCGGCCGGCTCTACCTCTCCGGTAGCGAGGCGCAGATCGATGCCGCTCGTGACGCCGCACTACGCTCATTGACGAGCCTCAAGGGACGACCGATGAGCGGCGGGGCCTGATCCGAATCGCCCGGTCAGGCGGCGCGGTCCTGCTCGTCCGCCGCATCCTCGCCTGAAGCCAGCCAGTTCGGTGTCTCCCGCGTGGCCCAGCCCTGCTCGAGTCCGCGCATGAGGATGTAGGGCTGCAGCGTGGGATTGTTGAAACGGAATCGAGCCTCGCGCCCGGCGCCGGACTTGGAGAGCACGAAGCCTCGCCCTGCCTCGGTGAGCGCACTCACCTGATTCGTCAGCCCGCGCACCTCCCGTCCGACGATCGACTCGAGCGTCGTCTTCACGTCGTCGACGCAGAAGCGTCCACGTTCATCGCGCGGCGTCAGCGCACACGCCAACAGGATCTCCGGGAAGATGCCCCGTCGAGCGCGCACGATCGCCTGCTCATAGGCCTCGCGAACGCCCTCGGTGGACCGGCGCAGCGCAACACCCACCGCCTCGTCGAGATGGTCGAGCGTCAGATGCGTTCCGCCCTGTGCGACCGCGGCGCGCGCCGCCCCGAGTCCCAGTTGATGGATGACGTGCGGGAGTCCTTGCGACAGCGTGGCCATGCGCTCCACCACCGAGTCGTCCGCCGTGAGCCCAGTGGCTCCCAGCATCCGCGTGCTGGCTTCGATCAACTCGGACTCCGACATGCGCGGCAGATGGATGCCGATCAGCGCTCGCTCGATCGACGGATGCGCGTGCACGAGTGCACTGGCGTCCTCTCCCACGCCGACGATCACGAGCGTCACCGGAAGTGCCGCATCGGAGAGCGCCTTGATCGTGTCGGAGAACTGCATGCGCGCGCGCTCATCCGCGACACGGTCGAACTCATCGAACACGACCACGACCTGGTCCTGCATCGCGAACTGACGGAGCAGTTCCACCACGTGCGACGGCGACAGGTCATCCGCGTCGGAGGCCGAGGGTGGCGGCAGCAGGGACTCGCCAGTGAAGGGCGAGATCTCGGCCCCGGCGACGAAACCGGTGGTCGACTTGTGCTGCGAGAAGCGGAATCCACGGGCGGCCTTCCGCCACAGCGACGTGAACGTGTCGCCCGGGTCCCCGGCGACTCGCACGAGGATCAGTGGCCCCTGGGCGAACTCGGCGAGCATGGTCACGAGCGAGGTCTTGCCGACGCCGCGCTCGCCACAGACCACCGCGTGCTGTCCGCGCTGGAGCACGGTCTGGAGCAGGTCCTGCACCTGGGCGTGCCGGCCGGTGAACAGGTCACGGCGCGTGAGTGGCGACGACGGCGAGAACACCTCGTCCATTCGCGCCTGGATGGACATGGGCGGCTCGCCGGAAGCGGCGGCGCCATGGACCGTGGAGAGCGTGTGATCGCTCATCGACCCCTCGTTTCGGACAGCGTGCGACCTGACAGGTCCACGGTCCGGGAGGGGTCCGGTCGGTGGGATTCGGGTCCGCGGAAAGGTCCGCGGGCAGGGAGGTTATCGGCCGGGGTGGGTGACCGACTTGAGCCCGTTCGAACCGTGCGCGGTCAGAACAGTTCGCGCTGGGGCCAGTGGTCCGAGGGCTCGATGGCCTTCAGTCCCAGCCGGCGCTTCATCTCGTTGACGCTCGACGGGGAGTGTCCGGCCCAGTGGTTGTTGAAGTAGCCGAAGATCTCCTTCACGTCGCCGAACACGCGCTTCAGTGCGCCCTCCCAGTCTGCGAAACTGTCCTCCCGATCGATCTGCACACGGTCGTAGCAATCGATCTCCTCACGGTCGCCGAGCCAGCGCAGGTAGAGGAAGTCGGCGGTGACCTCGGAGGATCGCTTCAGGTCGCGCCACTCGGTCCACGCCATCGCCGCACCATGCGAGCGCATCAGGTCCGCCACTTCCGGCGTCTGCCAGGAGTCGTGCCGGAACTCGACCGCGAGCCGCAGCGAGCCGGGCGCGCCGGCGAGGAAGCCGCCGAGGTCGCGGAGTGTCGACGGCTCATGGCGGAACTCGGCCGGCATCTGCACAAGAAGCGGCCCGAGCTTCTCCCCCAACGGCTCCATGGCGCGGGCGAACCGTCCCATCGGCTCGGTGGCATCACGCAGCTTGGCATCGTGCGTCACGGCTCGCGGGACCTTGGCGGCGAAGCGGAAGTGCTCGGGCGTGTGTCTCGCCCAGGACCTCGCGATGGTTCCCTTGGGCGCGTGATAGAACGTCGAGTCGATCTCCACGGTGTCGAACACGGCCGCGTAGAACGGCAGGCGATCCTCCTGCTTGGAACCGGGCGGATAGAACGAGCCTCGCCAGTCGTCGTAGCTCCACCCCTGTGTCCCGAGCCGGATGATGGCACTCATGGTGTCCTCCCTCGCGCAGCGTCGCGCTCGATTAGGTAAAGCGGCTGGCCTGTCAGCGAGGTGCTCAGGAAAACCCGCACTCGCCGCTCGTAGTTCTCGCGATCCGTCTCCCAGGAGGCGGCATGCCCGGCGCCGGCAACCGTCCAACTCTCGGCCACGGGGCCCGCAGCGGCCTCGAGCGAGCGAGCATGACGGTGCCGCAGATGGTCCTCGAGCCCGCCGTGGATGAGGAGCACCGGACGGTCGGTGATCCCCGCGAGGGCGGCGCTCACGTCGAGGCCGCCCGGATCAAGGCCGGTGACACGGCGTCCGATTGCGCGAGCGAGCGGCGTGAGTGGCCACGCCGGAAGGTGGTACTCGAGCTTCAGCCGATCCTCGATCGCCCAATCGGAGCGCGCGAAGGCATCATCCGCGACGACCGAGCTCACCTCGGGATGCGAGGCGGCCGCGACGATCGCCACGCTGGCGCCGAGCGACTCGCCGAACAGAGCGATCGGACGACCCGTCCATTCGCTTTGGCGTCCGATCCATTCGAGGACGGCGCGGACATCCGCGAGTTCGTGCGCCCCGAGCGTCGTCGGTCGACGGCCCCATCCACCCGACGAGCGGAATCTCACCGAGACGACCGCGTAGCCATCACGCACCAGATAGCGTGCATGACGGCGCAGTCGCCGCTCGTCGCGGCCGTAGCCATGCAGGAGGACGACCACCGCGCGGGCGCGACCGGGTTCGACGGTCACGTGCACCGACTCGCGCGAGCCCACGGCAATCGACACCGAACGCGGCGCGGGCCGCACCGCTTCGATGCCGCCCGTGTCCGAGAGGATCGGGGGGTAGAGTGCGAGCCAGATGCTGCCCGTGGCGAAGAGCAGCAGCGCGCCGAGCGCCAACGTCAGGAATCGGAACATGTGCGGGCAGTCTCGCACACGCTGCGCGCTCCGCCGAATCGCCGATGGATCCTCAGTCGAGCTTGACCGTTCGCTGCGTCTCCGAGACTGAGCCGGCGCGGACGCGGTAGTAGTAGACACCCGCGGGCGCCTGGCGGCCGTTCGAGTCCAGGCCATCCCAGCGGACCTCATGCATCCCCGCCAGTTGGTAGGAATCCTCGACGAGCCGACGGACGACGCGGCCCGCCGCATCGTGGATCACCAACTGGACCGCGGCCGGCGCGAAGAGTTCGTAGCGCAGCCACGTGCCCGGACGGAAGGGATTCGGTTGCGCCCCGAACAGGAGCAACGCGCGCGGCAGCGTCGGAGGCGACACGCCCCCACCCGCCGAGAGCACGCCCGCCCCACGAGCCCCGAACACGCGGAACTGCACCAAGGGGGTGATCGCCAGCCCGCCGCTCGCCGCTCGCCGCAGGATCGCTGACGAACCAGCGCGCGAAGAACGAGTGCCCCTCGAGCGTCGGATCCGCGGGGATCGCGAAACTGATGGAACCCGAACCCGCGCCGGCACCGCTCGCCGCGAGTGTCGTCGTGCGATGCGCGAGGGCCCCCGATGCCGGGATGCCGCCACCGACCGCCGGGTCCGCATCGTCCACGACCAGCACGGCGCTCGCACCGCTTCGGCCGCGCGTGATCCCCAACGTGAAGTCGGGGTTGGAGGAGATCGGCGGCTCGTACGCGATCGGCTGGGGTACGATGCCGCCGGTGCCCACGACGCCCGTCCCGAGGACCTGTGGCACGAGTTCCGATTCCGAGTAGAGCGACGGGCGGTGGAAAGGCGCCTGCTCCGCAGCCACGCGGGGATCGGTCAGAGGACGGCGCGTGAACGCGACCAACTGCGCCTTCTGGATCGGCGTCGACACGAATGGCGCGATGAGCGGGCTCTTGCTGGGCGCATTGAAGTCGCCCCCTCGCTCGTAGAAGTTCACGACCTCCTCGAGCGTCGAGAACCGGCCGTCATGCATGAACGCCGTGCGCAGCGCGACATTGCGCAGACTCGGTGTGCGCATCGATCCACGGTCGGCCGGTGCCCCGGTCACGATCGCACGCCCCGAATCCTCGGCCACCGGCCGCACTCCGATGTAATGGAACTGCTGGTCCGTGAGGAGGGGCCCGCCGTGACAGACTCCGCACGGCAACGTGGTGAACAGGACGCGGCCAGCCGCTTCCTGCGGATTCAGCGCGGGGGGGTTCGCCTTGGGCGAATCGATGGGCGCACGGTTCGAGGCCAGCGTGCGTTCGTATGTGGCGATGGCCAGCGCGATGCGGCGCGCGGTGATGCCGGGCGTGCCGAACGCCTCGGCGAACAGCGCGGGGTAGTTCCGCCCCCCCCATCCAACTCGAGAGATCGGCGGGCACCGAAGCCGCCAGCGCCAGCGGCTGTGCGCTCGCCAACCTCGACTCGACATCACTCCACGACCTCGCCTGATGCGCCATCTCCGTGGCGGAGAGCGGAGGGCCGAGCGCTTGGTTCTCCAAGGCGCCGCCGATCGCGATCACCGTGTCCGATGTGACCGGATCGAGGAACGCCCGGCCGGCACGACCATCCCAGAACAGGACCGGAGCGTAGGCGGCATTGATGTGTGACGGTGAGAATCTCGGCGTCACTTGCTCGGTCATGCCGAAGAACGCGGCGTGCTCGTAGTCGCCGGAGGAACTGGCGAGCGGAACTCCCGGCGAACCCGTGACGTCGTCAGGAGTCCCCAGAACCCCGTCGAGTCCGGGGTGAGTGGCCCTCGAGGAACCGCGGACCGAACGTGGATCGCCCCCGCCGCTCGCTCCCTGGTGACAGCTGCCGCACGCGACGGTGCGCGTGCTCGAGAGCTGCTCGTCCCAGAAGAGCGCCATGCCGAGCATCGTCTTGGAGAGCGTGATGGGATTGGCCGGTGTACGGGCGGCGGTCCGAGCGGAGGAGCGGGCGGTGGTGGGCCGCCTTGTGCCAGTGCGAATGTGACCGGGAGCAGGTACAGGATCGGTCGGAGCCAGCGAAGCGGCGAGCGCGGCGTCATCGGTAGGATCTCTCCAGAGTGGTGGACGGCCAACGGCCGAGACGCCCGGTCGCATCTCGACGAATGGGCCCTGCTTCAGGTTCCCGGGCCGCCCCCTGCAAGTCGGATCCCATGAAACGTCGGCTCCGCGTGCGAAGCACAACCCGTTGTCCTGCAAATGGCTCGTTCGGACACCTCGGGTTCTTTCGAGTCTGGAGGCACAAGGCGGTGCACCCGAGGGGACAGTCCTCGCACCACGCACCGGACGCAGCGGGCCACCTTGGGAATCGGGATAGGGGAGCGCGGGTTATCCCCGCGCTTCCCCTCCCACACCACCGGACATGCGGGTCCGCATCCGGCGGTTCGGAAGGTTGACGGCGTGCCACAACAGCCCGCCTGTGCTCGTGATTCGTGCAGCGTCGTCGGAGTTTCCTCACTGCACCGTACGTTCGGGTTTCACCCTATCCTCCGGTGCGAGCTCCACCCCTGTTGGCGTGGACTTCTGAGGCACGACCCCTTCGTTCCGCACGGGCTCGCACTCCCCTCCGTTCGGCCCTTCGCGGTCGCCCGCTACTACGGCCTTGGCTGACTTCTCGCTCCGGTCGGGGCCGATTGCTCATTGCCGACCGTCGCCCTTTCAGGCATGAGGCGAGATCTCCCCAGATAAGAACGCTGACCGTCCCGCC
>JAYWEM010000164.1:0-16730 GCA_043779265.1 bacterium
GAGCGCCGCCAGTGCCACCGCCGACCTGAACGGGATCGCGCTCGACATGGCGTGCAGCGCCCTGCTCGGGCGCTTGCGTGAGAAGGCCGCACGGCTCCTCGACACCCAGCCGGACACGATCACGCTGGTCGAAGAACGCGTTCACACGAATGGCGTGGCGACCGAGTGGGATTGGAAGAAGCTCGTCCATGCCGCGCACTGGGACCGAGTGAACCTGAGCGAGAATGCCCACTACGCGACTCCGGTGATCCGCTTCGACAAGCGGACCGAGAAGGGACATCCGTTCGCCTATCACGTTTACGGCACGGCGGCAGTGCTCGCCACTGTGGATCGCGTGCGCGGGACCTACGTGCTCGATGCGGTGCACCTCGTGCATGACTACGGCCAGAGCCTGCACCCCAATGTGGATCGTGGCCAGGTCGAAGGCGGTCTGGTCCAGGGACTCGGCTGGATGACGCTCGAGGAGATCGTCTTCGACTCCACCGGCCGACTCCGCAGCAACGCTCTCAGCACCTACAAGGTGCCCGACGTGCACAGCGCGCCCAAGGTGATCGAGATCGAGGCGCTGATCACGGATGGGCACCCGCTGGCGATTCGCCGCAGCAAGGCGGTCGGAGAACCGCCGCTCATGTACGGGATCGGTGCCTATTTCGCGATTCAGAACGCGATTCGAGCCGTGCGGCCTGATGCGGCGCTTGCGTTCGATGCACCCTTCACGCCCGAGAAGGTGCTCCTGACGCTCTATCGCGGCCGCGTGCGCGTCGGCTCCGAGGGCGTGACCGGCTGAACTCCTCGGATCAGCTCGTGGTCCGTCGGCCTTCGAGGATCGTGAGGAACGAACGCGAGCGCAGCTCCTCGAGCGTCAGACCTGTCGCGAACACCTCCTGCTCGCTCAACGCCCCGCAGTTGAGGCCGCGCAGGAAGTAGTTGAGCAGCCCCTGCCCCGTCGCCGCGTCATCGAAGATATCGTCGGTGAGTGTGGCGCGGGCGGCCTTCTCGACGAAGGCCTTCAATCGCTCGGTGGCCTCGCCCTGACTCTCGAGGAAGAAGCTGTAGACGGCGGCATAACGCATCGGCAGTTGCGCCGGGTTCAGGTCCCAACCCTGATACAGGCCCTTCCACAGCGAGTGCCGCGTGTGGTCGAACGCCTTCTTCCATCCGCGGTGGACCACCTCGCGATTCTCGCGGCGCTGCTGCGTCGTCAGGCGAGCCCCTCGATGCGGACCGATGGGCATGACATTGGTGGCGCCATCGCTCAACCACAGCCCCGTGCCACCGAGCGCGACCTTCATCATGTGGTGCGCGAAGTCGCACACGGAGTGCCCCATGTCCTGGTAGCGCGCCGTGATGTTGCAAGAGGCCGTGTAGTCGTAGGTGCCGAACGCCGTCGCCTTCATGCGTCCCTCTCCCGCGAGCACGAAACCTCGAAGCGGGCTGCGGCCGTCGAGATCGAGCACCGCCTGCGTGGTCTCGACCATCATCTCCATGCGGAGCGCATCCTTGGCGATCGAGGTTGCCGACTCGATCGCCTCGAAGCAGCGCACCAATGCGGTGACCTGATCGGGGATCGTCACCTTGGGCAGCATCACGACGAAGTTCGGTGGCAGTTGGCCACCGGTCTCCGCGGCGAGCGTCGTGAGGAAGAGATCCAGTGTGCGGATGCCGCGCTCCTTGAGATCCTCGGTGAAGGGCTTGATCCGGATCCCGATGAACGGTGGCAGACTGCCCAGGGCCATGCCACGGGCGACTTCACGCGCCGCGGAGACCGCGGTCTCGTCCTCCTCCGCCGCGCTGCGGTTCCCGAAGCCGTCCTCGAAGTCGATGCGGAAGTCCTCGACCGGCTCAGATTCGAGCTTGGCGATCACCTTGCGATAGGTCGTGTAAGAGATCCATGCCGGGTCCGCGCGTCGCGTGCTCTCGGTGGCGCGATCCATCCGCTTGGTCAGTCGGAGGATGTCGGCTTGGCGCTTCGGCAGCCGTTCGTGCCCCTCGACCTCCAGGAGCCGAGCGAATGCGACGAAGTCCGGCGCGTATTCTCGCAGCGCGCGCAGCGCCGACTCGCCCATCTTGCGAGCGCTGTCCGCGCGAAACAGGTCTGCACCGCCGTACACCGTGTGCACCGGCTGCCGGTCGTTGCGGTCGCCGGGGTACACCCGCTGGAACGCGAGATTCGCCCGGCGCAGATCGGCGATCACGCGTGCTCGATCACGATCGAGGATGGAGAGGGTCATGTCGCTCGACTCAACTGCCGCGATACGTGCTGTAGCCATAAGGGCTCAGCAGCAGCGGCACATGGTAGTGGCCGTCGGCGGCGAGTGTGCAGACCACCTCGACATGGGGATAGAACGCGGACCCCGTGTGCCGGATCAGATAGGGACCGGTCTCGAATCGGATCCGATACGTGCCTACGGGTATCGCCGTGCCGCTGGGAACGAAGCCGGGGATGCGGCCATCGGCGTCGGTGACTCCCCGAGCGACCTCGGCCCACTGATCGGCTTCGAGGCGATGCAGCGTGACGTGGAGTCCGGCAGCGGGGGCTCCGCGCGAGGTGTCGAGCACATGTATCGTCAGGCGGCTCATGACAGGAGCTTCTCCAATCGGATTCGGGTGATCCGATGCTGCTCGCTCGCGGCGATCCGGATCTCCTCATCAGCGTCGTTCGACAGACGCGCCTCGAGCAGCGAGAGCATCTCCGCCACGCTTCGCGCTGTCGCGCAGACGATGAAGAGATGGCCGAAGCGCTCCTCGTAGCGGCGATTCCCATCGGCGAGACGTTCGAGGACCTCGCGGTCCGCGCCCTCCACGCCCCCCTGCTCACCACTCGCCCACTGCTTCGTGTTCGAATAGCGTCGGGCCAGCGACTCCACATCCCCGATGCGCGGATGGTGCGTGAACGCCTCCTTGAAATCAACGACCGAACAGGAGGCCCAGGCGGCATCGCTCGCGGCGAACACGGCTTCGCGCTCGATGAAAGGGCGCGCCGCGATCATGGCGGTGATCCACGACTCCGCGCCGCAGCATCGCTGCAACGCCTCGTGTGCCAGGGAAGCACTCGTCTGGTCCAGCTCTGCGATGGTCATGTGCGGACCGGCGTTCCGAACAGGCGCAGTCGACTGACGCCGCCGTCCGGGAAGATGCTCAGTTGCACATGCGTCACCGGCGCGAGGCCCGCCGGGAAGTCGATCGCATGCTCGCGATCGGCCTCGAGCTTGGTGCGCGCGAGGATCGGGAACCAATTCATCGTCGAGAGGTCGTCCAAGGCGGAGTCGCAGCCGGAGATCTCGCAGCTGTCCGGATAGTTCCCCTTGAAGTGAGCGGTGTCGATGATCGCGCGCTCGAGGGCGCCGCGAGTGGCCAGTCGGATGACGACCCAATCGCGATTGCCGGGCGTCCGATTGCGCTTCGTCTCCCAGCCATCCCCCATGTTCACACCGCGACCGGGCATCAGGAGGTTCTGCATGTGGCTGAAGAACATGTCATTGCATGCAAGGGCCAACGCGCCGTGTTGCGCCGAGGCCAGATCGAGTTCGGACCCTCGCGACAGGTGCGCGGAATCGAGCGTCACCTCACCGTACACGCGCAGCCGTGCCACGCCGCCGTCGGGGTGGATGTGGAATCGGAGGTGCGTCGCCTGGAGGTCCCGTGCGGCGGAAGTCGGCTCGAGCAGATGATGACTGCCCGGCGAGAGCGGAGTGTGCGCCAGGATCTCAACCCACTCCTCGCCCTGGCCATCAGGGCTCGCCAGTCCATGCGGCGCGTGGCACGCCTCGATCGAGCAGTGCGGTGGATGGTTCCCCAGGAAGAAGCTGGTATCCACATCGAAACCCCGCACACAGCCGGCAGCGCCGAGTTGCAGTATCGCGATGTCGTGTCCCTCGGTCCGCTTGCGCCGACTCTCCCAGCCATCCATCCACTTGCCGCGCTCCGTGTAGCGATCGGCGATGAAGATCGCATCTCCCGGGCGGATGAGATTCTCCTTCTCCGCGAAGAAGTCATCGGTGCACCACAGGACCCGCCCACCGAAGCGCTCGGCGGCGAGGTCGATGAGTTGCGTGAAGGGGGGGCGCGGTTCGCTGGCGTCCACGTCAGGATCTCCGTGCAGTGAGAAGTGTGCCGGATGGCCGGTCGGACACCCTAGCATGTGCATACGCGGCGGCTCCCCCCACGACCGTGCGCTCGATGCGGCCTGCCAACGTCAGGCCGACATAGGGCGTGACGGGATGGCGATGCAGCACGTGCTCCGGCTTCACGACGATCTCGGCGTCCGGGTCCCAGACGACGAAGTCGGCGTCGCAGTCCGCATCCAGCCGGCCCTTGCCAGCCAGCCCCAGCGTCCGAGCCGGCGCCGAACACAGGCGCTCCGCCATCTGCTCGAGCGTGAACCCGCGCGCACGGGCACCCGTCCAGAACGAACGCCACCCGAACTGCAGCCCCGCGACGCCTCCCCATGCGAGGCGGAAGTCGCCGGTGTCGAGGGCCTTCAGTTCCGGAGGTGCGGGCGAGTGATCGGTCGCCACCAGATCGAGGACGCCCGAGCGCACCGCTTCCCAGAGGCGCTCGTTGTTCTCACGTTCGCGGATCGGTGGCGCGCACTTGTACTGCACCGCCCCATCCGGGATGTCCTCGACCGCGAACTGCAGATAATGCGGACACGTCTCGGCCGTGACCCGCACCCCTCGCGCCTTGGCTCGAGCGATCATCGCGAGAGCGTCCGAGGATGAGACATGCACGATGTGCAATCGGATGCCCGAGGCCTCCGCCAGCGTGAGCATCGATTCGATGGCGCGGTCCTCCCACGACCGGGGCCTCGAAGCGAGCCAGGCCCGCGCACTCCGCGGCGAACGCTCGAGCTCGGTCGTCCCCGCATGCGGGGAGTCCATCTCACAGTGCACGAGCAGCAGGGCGTCATGCTGGAGCAGCGCCGGGATCGCGCGCTCGAGGTCCGCGAGCGATACGTCGGGAAACTCGTCGATCCCCGAATGCGTCAGGAACGCCTTGATGCCGAACACGCCGGCCTCGAGCAGCGGTCCGAGTCGCTCGGCATTCGTCGGGACGACGCCGCCATGGAAACCACAGTGGACGTGGATCCGCCCCTCAGCCGCAAGGCGCTTGAGTGCCAGCGCCTCGGCGGTGGTCGTGACCGGGCTCGAGTTGAGGGGCATGTCGATGAGCGTCGTCACGCCCGCAGCCGCAGCGGCCCTGGTCGCCGTCTCGAAGCCCTCCCATTCGGTTCGTCCGGGCTCGTTGATGTGCACATGCAGGTCGATCACGCCGGGCATCACGACCAGGTCGCCGACGCTCTCGAACTCCGCCCCGGACGGGGCTCGCTCACCCGCGGCCACTTCGAGGATCCGCGCCCCGTCCCAGATCAGCGTGCCCTCGCGCAACCCGTCCGGCGTCAGGATGCGATGACTGTGCAGGGCACGGACCGGCGACATCAGCGATCCGTCCGAGCGCCCTGCAGGATCCACTGCTGGAGGATCCGTCGTTCCTCGGCGGTCATGCTCGTCTTGTTCGCAAGCGGCATCGACTCCGTGGTGATGGCCCTCGCCATGATCTGCTCGGCGTAGCCCTGGATCTGCCCCGGTGTGTCATACATCACGCCGTTGGGAGCTGTGGTGAAGACGTCGTCGGTCGGGTGCGAGCTGTGACAGCTCGCACAGCGATCGCGGATGATCGCGGCGGCCGAGGCGTACGGGACGTTCGCACTCGAAGCGATGGGCTTCTCGAAGGTCGGCGCGACCGCGAGGCTCACCGAGATCAGCGCCAGCAGGCTCGCGACCAGGAGCCACGGCCGTCGGGCCCCTCGTTCGATCAGGTTCCAATAGTGCTTGATCCCAGCGCTCGCCAGGATGAGGACGATCAGGATCAGCGCGCGCTGCGGGTGGGCGAAGGTCCCCGGGAAGTGCGGGCTGATCATCGTGAACACGACCGGCAACGTGAGGTAGTTGTTGTGGAGCGAGCGGAGCCCGGCACGATTGCCGGGCTGCAGGTCGAGCTGCCGGCCGGTTCTCGCCGCGCGCACGAGCGCCCGCTGTGCCGGGATGATGACGAAGAACACGTTGCCGGCCATGATCGTGCCGATCACGGCGCCGACGTGGAGGTAGGCGGCGCGTCCACTGAGCAGATGCGTCAGTGCGAAGACCATCGCGCACAGCAGTGCGAAACCGACGAACGCGAAGACGCGTGGGCGCTCGACCAGGGGTGAACGGCACAGCAGGTCGTACACCGACCATCCGAGCACGAGCGATCCGAGCGCCACCGCGAGTGCCACCGGGGCTTCGACCGCCGCAACGTTCGGATCGATCAGGAACATCCGTGCATCGGTGTAGTACACGAGCACGAGCAGACTGATCCCCGAGATCCACGTGAAGTAGGCCTCGTACTTGAACCAGTGGAGCTTCTCGGGCAGGCGTGCAGGTGCGCCCTTGTACTTCTCGACGTGGTAGAACCCGCCGCCGTGGACCGCCCACAGGTGGCCGGCGAGCTCCTCTCTCACGCCACGAGAGCGCTCGAGGTGATTCTCGAGGAAGATGAAGTAGAACGAGGCGCCGATCCACATGATGCCCGCGATGACATGCGTCCATCGCACGAGGAGCTGGGCCCAGTCCATCAGATGCCGCTGGAGCGGCGTCCCCGAGACGAGGCTCCACGTGACAACGCAAGCCGGCAACAGCCATGCCAGAAGTCCGATGACCGCGCGTGTGGCGGTCGAGCGCTCGTGAGCCTCCTCGAGATCGATCCGTGAGGATTCCTCGAGGTCCGACTGGGCGAGCCGCGCCTCGAGGCGCGTGACGACGCGTCGCGTGCCCAGCCAGAGCGCGAACAGTCCTCCGCAGGCCAGCGCGGCGAAGGCCCAGAGGGGCTCGCTCAGAAGGGTCGAGAGGGACATGGGCGGCGACTTTAGTCGCCGCGGGCGGTCCGGGCCAGCCGGTCGGCATCCTCTGCCGACGTGACCGCCTCCGATCGCCTCAGGAGTCCTTCACCTCGAACATCACGCTCCGCTCACCCGAGTGCTCGAAGCGGAGCTTCACGTCCACGCGGTCCCCGGAGCGCAGCGGCCGTTTGAGATCGATGAACATCAGATGCCGCCCGCCCGGTCGGAACACCACGTCCTCACCCCCCGGGATCTGCACCGAATCCACTCGCCTCATCCGGAGGGCCCCCGCGGAGTCGGCGAGCACTTCATGAAGCTCCATGCTCCCGGCCACCTCATCCGTCACGCTGGCGCCGAGCAATCGATCCGCCTTGGCACTCCGGATCGTCAGATAGCCTGCGCCGAGCGTCACGCCCGCCGGGCTCGATCGTGCCCATGCGCCCTCGAACATCGCCTTCGCCCCATCGGCGCTCGCGATTGGAGTTCGTGCGGGATCGGACGACAGGGCCCTCAGGTCATGCGCCATGTCCGCCGCCGAAGTGCCGAAGGGCCACATCAGCCGGACCTGGCCGTGCTCATCGACGATGTACGTGATGGCCGTATGGCTCACATCGATGTGACCATCCTCGAGCCGGGTGATCGTCGAGGTCGCCCGGAATGCCGTCTGCGCCGCACCCAGCTCGGCTTGCGTCGTGGGCCGGAGCGCATGCGCGCGCGATTCGAAGAACGAGCCCAGGTAGGGCACGAGCACGGCGGCGGAGTCCCTCACCGGGTCGACCGTGATGAAGGCGAGACTCACGCGATCGGCGATCGGTCCGACCGCCGACATCGCGCGCTTCACGTCCGAGAGCGTCGTCGGGCAGATGTCGGGGCAGGTGACGAAACCGAAGAAGACGATGAGCCAGCCTCCTGCCTTGGCTCGCATCTCGAAGGGTCGCGTCGATCCATCAGCCGACACTTCATCCAACCGCACCTGATCGACCCGCTGCTCGATGTGCGGGAGGTCCCCTCGAAGCGGCGTGTTGGCATCGCGCACCGTGCATCCGGGTGCGATCGCCAGGAGGAGCGTGAGCGCGAGGCCGAGGCGAACCGCTGATCGGGACGGGTGCACGGGGGCTCTTCGCATGGGGCCACTCTATCGGCCGGAACGCGGGCTCCGCCAATCGGCTGGCGGTGACGGAATCCCCCGCGCTAGGATGGGCGGCCATGCCGACACCCACTCCGCACATCAACGCCCAGTTCGGGGACTTCGCCGACACCGTGCTCATGCCCGGCGACCCGTTGCGAGCGCAGTACATCGCCGAGTCCGCACTCGAAGGAGCCGTCCGCGTCTGCGACGTGCGCAACATGTACGGCTACACCGGGACTTATCGGGGAACCCGCGTCTCGGTCATGGCCCATGGCATGGGGATCCCCTCATGCTCCATCTACACGACCGAGCTGATCGCCGACTACGGCGTGAAAACGGTGATCCGCGTCGGCAGCTGCGGTGCGCTTCCCGCGGACGTGAAGCTGGGGGACGTGATCATCGCCATGGGTGCGTCCACCGACTCGAAGGTGAATCGCGTTCGATTCATGGACCACGACTACTGCCCGATCGCCGACTTCGGCCTGCTGGAGCGGGCCGTCGCCGCAGCGAGAGCTGCCGGGGTCAAGGTCCGAGTCGGCAGCGTGTTCTCCTCCGATTTCTTCTACTCGCCCCAGCCCGAAGTGTTCGATGCCGTCGAGAAGCTCGGCATGTTGGCGGTGGAGATGGAACTCGCCGGCTTCTATGCCATTGCGGCAGAGCACCAGGCGCGCGCCCTCGGGATCCTCACGGTCTCCGATCACATCCGGCGCAAGGAGCACCTCTCCTCGGATGAGCGGCGTACCACCTTCGACTCGATGATCCGAATCGCCCTGGATACGGCGGTCGCGAGCTGACCGACACTGCAGGTCGAGTTCCACTCCACGTTCGCCCGCTGCCTCGTCGTTCTCCACTGCACGAGATCCTTCGGTACGACGGGCAACTCGTTCTGCGGCGCATTCAATCACGAGGTCGGAATCGGCCCGAGTCTGGTGCACGCTACGATGGGCAGAGGCTCGCTGCAGTCCCTCTGGTTGTATCTCGTCGGGCCACTCCTGGGTGGCGTCGCCGCAGCCCTGATCTTCCGGATCCCGGAACCCAAGGCCTGAGCCCTCGAGTCCTTGCGAACACGAGAGCCCGACGCTTGCACGGCGTGGGGCTGTCGCGCATCTTCGACTCCTCGAGCCGCGATATCCGTCATCTGGGAGGTAGTCGATGCAACCACGCAATCGACGCGGGATCCTCACCCGCCTGACCCAACCGCTCGTGCGCGAGAACGGTGAACTGCGTCCCACGAGTTGGGAGGCCGCGTTGGATCGTGCGGCCGAGGGATTCCAGCGCGCTCTCGCCGCCAAGGGACCCGACGCGCTCGGCGTGTTCAGCTGTTCGAAATCGACCAACGAGGTCAACTTCCTCGCGCAGAAACTGGTGCGCACGGCCTTCCGCTCGCATCACATCGATAGCTGCAATCGAACTTGACACGCTCCCAGTGTCGTCGGTCTGGCGACAGCGTTCGGAGCGGGCGGCGGGACCAATTCCTACCGTGAGGTGGAAGAGACCGACGTGGTGTTCCTGTGGGGCTCCAACGCCCGCGAGGCGCATCCGATCTGGTTCCATCACCTGCTGAAGGGGATCCACCGCGGCACGCGCCTCTACGTCATGGACCCGAGGCGCACGTCATCGGCGCAATGGGCGGACGTCTGGCTCGGACTGCACGTCGGCAGCGACATCGCCTTGTCGAACACGATGGCTCGCGAGATCCTCCACGCCGGACTCGAGAACCGGGAATTCATCGACGCCGCGACGACGGGGTTCGAAGCCTACCGGGCGTCCATCGAGCCGTACACGCTCGAGCGCGGCGAGGAGTTGACCGGTGTGCCGACCGACGTGATCCGGGAGGCCGCGCACGCGTTCGCCAAGGCGGACAAGGCGATGGTGTGCTGGACACTCGGCATCACCGAGCATCATGACGCGGTGGACAACGTGCTGTCGCTCATCCACCTCTGCCTCCTGACCGGGCATGTGGGTCGCTGGGGCTGCGGGTGCAATCCCCTGCGTGGCCAGAACAATGTGCAGGGGGGCGGTGACATGGGCGCGATCCCCAACCGACTGCCGGGCTTCCAGGAGATCACGGACCCGCAGATCCGCGGACGTTTCGAACAGCATTGGGGCGTCCCGCTGCAGCCCGAGATCGGTTGGACACTGACCGAGATGCTCGCGGCGATGGACCGCGGTGACATGACCTCGCTGTTCGTGATCGGCGAGAATCCGGCGCAGTCGGATGCGGATGCGCATCATGTCGAGAAACTGCTGCGCGGTTTGGATCATCTGGTCGTCCAGGAGATCGTTCTCACGCGAACGGCCGAACTGGCACACGTGGTGCTGCCCGCCAGTGCCTCGTGGTGCGAGGGCGAGGGCACGGTGACCAATAGCGAGCGCCGTGTTCAGCGTGTTCGCAAGGCCGTCGATCCACCCGATGGCGCGCGCGACGAGATGTGGATCCTGACGGAGATCGCGCGGCGCATGGGAGTGGATTGGGGAACTCCCACAGCCGAAGGCGTGTGGGACGAGTTCCGCCTCCTGGCGCCGGCACTCGCCGGCGGCATGAGTTACGCGAGACTCGAATCAGAGGGTGGCCTCCAGTGGCCCTGCCCCGACGAGACCCACCCGGGAGCGACTTTTCTGCACGGCCGACTTTGGGAACGACCGATCTCCGGAGAGCGTGCGCCGTTCACGATCGTGCAGCACGAGGGCCCGGTCGAAGTCCCCGACGCCGAGTACCCGTTCGTCCTCACCACCGGCCGCCGACTCGAGTCGTACAACACCGGCGTCCAGTCGAGCAGCTACCACTCGCCCCTGCATCGTGGTGAGTCGCTCGATCTGTGCCCCGAGGATGCCGAGCGTCTCGGCATCTCCGACGGCGAGATCGTGCGCGTCAGCTCACGCCGAGGCAGCCTCGAGGTTCCGGCCCGGATCGATCGGGCCCTTCGCCCGGGATTGGTCTTCATGACCTTCCACTTCCCCGAACAGGCCGCGACGAACGTGCTCACGATCGATGCGTCCGATCCCAAGTCGGGCACCGCCGAGTTCAAGGCGTGTGCCGTTCGCGTGGAACCGCTCGCCATCCGCACCTAGGGAGAGAGACTGCATCCATGGACGTCCGCCTGCTGGAAGCCGAGCCCACGCCTGATGAGAGAAGCGCAGTCGATGCCGTTCTCGGCGCCCCGACCTCGAGCTGGGATGGAGGCCAGCGTGGTTCCGCGCGAGACGCCCACACCGCCACTGGCGGAGCCTCCCAGAGGAAGCGCCGCAACGAGTTACTGCCGGCACTTCAGGCGCTGCAACAGCGAGTCGGCTGGGTCAGTGAGGGCGGGCTCAACTACGTGTGCACGCGGCTCTCCATCCCTCCCGCCGAGGCCTGGGGCGTGGCCACGTTCTACGCGATGATCGCCACCTCACCGAGGCCGAAGCGTGTCGTGCATGTGTGTGACGACATCGCCTGCCGTGCCCGCGGCGCCAAGGGGCTCTGCGCCGATCTCGAGTCTCGGGTCGGCAAGCCGCTCCCTCACGAGCCACAGGGCGAGCATGCGCATCATCATCCCGACGCGCCCGCATGGATGCACTCCCCCTGCCTCGGTCTGTGCGACTGCGCGCCGGCCGCACTGATCACCGAAGCCGGTGCCGTGCCCATCGAGCGGCTGCAGGGTGAAGTGGACTCCGAACGCGTGATCGCACTTCTGGCTGGATCCGTGCCGCAAGACGCCGCCGATGCGGCTCCCCCGTTGCCGCAACAGGGCGAGGCGTCGCTCGTGCTCCTGCGTCGCATCGGCAACGTCGACCCGACGAGTCTCGACGCCTATCGCAAGGCGGGCGGCTATCGCGCGCTCGCCCGTGCCATCGAACAAGGTGGCGAGTGGGTCATCCGCGAGGTCGAGGCCGCCGGACTGGTCGGCCGAGGCGGCGCCGCATTCCCGACGCATCGCAAGTGGTCCGCGGTGAGAGCCCAGACGGCGACGCCACACTACCTCGTGTGCAACGCCGATGAGTCCGAGCCCGGCACGTTCAAGGATCGCGTCCTGCTGTGCGGCGATCCGTTCGCTGTGATCGAGGCCATGACGATCGCCGCCCTGGCCACGCACTCGCAGCACGGCGTCCTCTATGTCAGGGCCGAATACCCATTGGCGCACGAGCGCCTGGCCGGTGCGATCGCTCAAGCACGCGCCGCGAACCTGCTCGGGGACCGGATCCTCGGAAGCGAGCTCTCCTTCGACATCCAGCTGCGGCGCGGTGCAGGCGCCTACATCTGCGGTGAGGAGACGGCGCTGTTCGAGTCGATCGAGGGCCGCCGCGGCGAGCCCCAGGTCAAGCCGCCCTTCCCGGTGGAGTCCGGCCTATACGGCAAGCCCACCGTGGTCAACAACGTCGAGACGCTGGTCAACGTCCTCCCGATCCTGCTCGAGGGCGGCGCCAGCTATGCGCGTGTCGGCACGGCGCAGTCGACTGGAACACGACTCTTCTGCCTTTCCGGCACCGTCCGTCGCCCTGGCGTCTACGAGGTGCCGATGGGGATGACCCTGCGCGCGCTGATCGAGCGCGCCGGAGGCGTACCCGATGGCCGGGAGCTTCGAGCAGTGCTCATGGGCGGAGCGGCCGGGACGTTCCTGCGACCCGACGAGATCGACCTGCCTCTCACGCTCGAAGGCGCGAGAGCCGCCAACACCACGCTCGGCTCAGGCGTCGTCATGCTGTTCGATGACTCCGTCGACCTTCTCGATGTCGTCCACCGCATCGCCGCATTCTTCCGTGACGAGTCCTGTGGGCAGTGCGTCCCGTGCCGAGTCGGCACCGTCCGACAGCAGGAGGCGCTGCAGCGCCTCGCCGCCGGTGACTGCCTCGGCAGCCGCGAGCAGGAACTCGTCATGGTCGGCGAGGTGGGCTCGCACATGAAGGACGCCTCCATCTGCGGCCTCGGCCAGACGGCTTACGCCGCGGTCGAGTCGGCGATCCACCGTCTTGGGCTGTTCGGGGAGGCGCCTCCCGCTTCGTCCCCCGCTCCGGCGCGCAGTTCCGAGGCTCCGCCCGCGACGGCCGCCGTGACCGGTCGCGTGGGGCTCACGATCGATGGACGATCGGTGACCGTTCCCGAGGGGACCACGCTGCTGCAGGCCTGCCGCGCCCAGGGTCTCGAACAACCCACGCTCTGTTATCTCGAGACACTGGCTCCGGTGAGCGCCTGCCGACTCTGTGTGGTCGAGGTCGAGGGCTCCCGCGTGCTGGCCCCCAGTTGTTCGCGCGCCGCGGAGTCGGGAATGGTGGTCCACACCACGTCCCCTCGCGTGAAGCATGCGAGGCGTCTGGTCCTCGAGATGCTGGGCTCCTCGGTGGACCTCTCGACCGCGCCCGACCTGCAGCGCCTCATGGCCGAGTACGGCGCCGAGCCGGCGCGTTACGGCGAGGCGGCGACGAGCGAGAACCGTGATGGTGCCATCGCGGGCCATCATGCGGCGACGCCGATCGGGCGAGCCGCCACGGTCCATCAACCCGTCAAGATCGACAACGACCTCTACGTGCGCGACTACGCCAAGTGCGTGCTCTGCTACAAATGCGTCGAGGCGTGCGGCGAGGACCACCAGAACACGTTCGCCATCGCCGTCGCCGGGCGCGGATTCGATGCCCGCATCTCGACCGAGTTGGTACGGCCGCTCGATGACTCCGCGTGTGTCTACTGCGGCAACTGCATCGCCGTGTGTCCGACCGGCGCGCTGATGGTCAAGACCGAGTTCGACCTGCGAGCGTCCGGCGCGTGGCACGAGGAGAAACAGACCACGACCGATACCATCTGCCCCTACTGCGGCGTCGGCTGCACGCTGACGCTGCACGAACAGGAGGGCCGACTGGTGAAGGCGAGTTCGCCGCTCGACAATCGCATCACCCTCGGCAATCTCTGCGTGAAGGGTCGCTTCGGATGGCGCTTCGTGCAGCCCGACGATCCGCCGACCGCATGAGTCGATTGTTTCCCCGCCGAAGCGGACTCGTGACGTGGCTCGCCGGGCTCGCGCTTCTACTCATGTGGGCGCCTCGCGCCGGGGCGGTTCGCGTCGCAGACGTGCCGAACCCGCAGGTCACCCGCGGCGGCTGGGTCATCGATGTGGCCGGCGTCCTGTCGCTGCCGGTGATCGACTCGCTCGATGCGATCTCCCGGCGACTCGCCGAGGACCAAGGCGCCCAACTCGCGTTCGCGATCGTGCCCGAGACGAGTGGCGAGGATCCGAAGGCATTCGCTTCTGCACTATTCCAGCGGTGGAGCGTTGGCCGAGCCTCTGCCGACGACGGCATCCTCGTGCTCCTGGTGACTGAGGCGAGACGGATCGAGGTTGAGACGGGCTATGGCGTCGAGGGGGTCCTCCCTGATGCTCGGGTCGGTCGGATCCTCGATCGCTCGGTGGTCCCCCACTTCCGGAACGGCGATTGGGGCGCCGGCCTGATCGCAGGAGCCGAGGAGTTCTCCAGCGCCATCCGCTCGGGCGAGTCGATGGCCGCGGACGCAGCAGCGCCTGCCTCCGGTCGATCTCGAGCGTTCCAGGTCGTCGGCCGGATCCTCGGCCTGATGGCCACGCTCGCGGGGGTGGCCGCATGGTTCCGCTGGCTGAGGTTCTGCCCCAAATGCCGCCGACCCATGCGGCTGTTGGGGGAGATCGAGGATGACGCGTACATCTCTCTGCTCGATCGCCTCGAGGAGACGCTGCGGAGCGTCGATCACCGTGTGTGGCGCTGTGATCCGTGCGGCATCTTCACCGTCGAACAGAGGCGCGCGCTGTTCACCTCGTTCGATGATTGCCCCAACTGCTTCCGGCGCACCCGGAGCGTCGAACGCGTGACGCTGCGGCCCGCTACGAAGACTCACGAGGGTCTGGCACAGGTCGATCGCCGTTGCCGCAACGCGGCCTGCGGCCATCACGAGAGTGTTCGCGAGCCGATCGCCCGGATCGTCGAGTCGAGCGGCTCGAGCGGCGGATCGAGCTCGGGCTCGAGCTCGGGCGGCAGCTTCGGCGGTGGCAGCTCGGGTGGCGGAGGCGCCGGCCGGAGTTTTTGAACCGCGGCGCCACTCCCCCTTCGGGACGCGGCTCTGCTACAGTTCCCCGCCCATGATCGTCCTTGACCGAGTCAGCAAACAGTATGGCCGCCAGGTCCTCTTCGTCGAGGGCTCCTTCCAGCTCGATCCGGGCGAGAAGGTCGGCCTCGTCGGGCCCAATGGCGCCGGCAAGACCACGCTCTTCCGACTGATGGTCGGCGAGGAGAGCCCCGATGAGGGCTCGGTCACAGTGCCCAAGCGCCTGTCGATCGGCTACTACCGTCAGGACATCGGCGAGATCTCGGGGCGAAGTGTGCTCGACGAGGCCATCGCGGGCAGCGGCGAACTGGGCGACTGGCACCATGAGCTCAAGGACATCGAGCTCGGCATGGCCGACCCGGAACGGGCCGATGAGCTGGACCAGCTGCTCGAACGCTTCGGCCACATCCAGGAGGTGTACTCCTCGGCTGGAGGCTATGAACTCGAGGCCCGCGCCCGCGAGATCCTGCACGGCCTCGGCTTCGAGGACCCGCAGATCGAGGGCGATGCCGGTGCGCTCTCCGGCGGATGGAAGATGCGCGTCGGACTCGCCCGCATCCTGCTCGGTCGGCCCGATGTGCTGCTGATGGATGAGCCCACCAACCACCTCGACATCGAGTCCATCCTGTGGCTCGAGCGCTTCATCGGCGCGTACCCGGGTGCGGTGCTCATGACCTGCCACGACAAGGACTTCATGAATCGCGTCGTCGATCGCATCCTCGAGATCGACGGTGGCGAGTTCACCAGCTATTCGGGCGATCACGACTTCTACGTCCGAGAGCGCGCCATCTCGGAAGCCAATCGAGAGGCCGCGCACGCGCGTCAGCAGGCGATGCTGGCCAAGGAGCGGCGATTCATCGAGCGCTTCGCGGCCCACGCCGCCAAAGCCGCGCAGGTGCAGAGCCGGGTCAAGAAGCTCGAGAAGATCGAGACGATCGAGCTCCCCCGTCGCCGCTCGGTCGTCGAGTTCCGGTTCCGTACGCCGCCGCGCTCCGGCGAGGATGTGCTCGACATGCAGGGCATCCGCAAGTCCTATGGCACGCGCGCCATCTATGATGATTTCGCCTTCCGGATCCGGCGCACGGAGCGCTGGTGCGTGATGGGCCGCAATGGCGCCGGCAAGAGCACGCTCTTGAAGATGGTCACAGGCGCCATCGCCCCGGATGCAGGCACGGTACGCCTCGGTGCCTCGCTCAAAGTCGGCTACTTCGCGCAGCAGTCGCTGGAGCTGCTCGACCCGGGCCTCACGGTGTTCGAACAGGTGCAGCACGATTTCCCGCTGGAGACCCAGGGCGTCATGCGGAACCTGCTGGGAGCGTTCCACTTCTCGGGCCCGGATGTCGACAAGCCGATCCGCGTGCTCTCTGGCGGCGAGAAGTCGCGGCTCGTATTGGCGCGGATCCTGTTCGACCCGCCCAACTTCCTCGTCCTCGATGAGCCCACCAACCATCTCGACCTCGAGACCAAGGAGATGCTGGTCGGTGCACTCGAAGACTACGAAGGGACGATGCTGTTCGTGAGTCACGACCGCACGTTCCTGCGCGGCGTCGCGACGCGTGTGCTCGAACTGCGCCCGGGAAATGGTGGGAGCGAGAAGGCCCTGCCCCCCTTCGAGTACCTGGGATCCTACGTCGAGTACGTCGAGCGCAGCGGCAGCGAGGCCGCAGGCGTCCATC
>JAYWEM010000165.1:0-16597 GCA_043779265.1 bacterium
GGTGCAGACCCTGCCCCCTGTTCATCGGCAACTTCGTGAATCGCCTTCAGTTCAGACCTTGGTGACGGTTGCGGCCTGATTCCCCTTGGGCCCGGGCACGATATCGAACTCCACGCGATCCCCTTCGACCAGCGAACGGAACCCGTCCGAGGCGATGGCGGAGAAGTGGACGAAGATATCCTCGCCGGTGTCCGTGGCGATGAAACCGAAGCCCTTGGCGTCATTGAACCACTTCACGACGCCCTGCTGACGGCCCTCGCTGGAGACCGGTGCCTGCGGTCGCGGACGCTGTTCGCCGCCGCCGCCGCCGCCGTGGCCACCGCCATGTCCGTGACCACCACGATCACCGCGCTCGCCGCCGCCGCCGGTGCCCTTCGAGGCGTTGAAGCAGTCGCGGCAGAGCACTGGTCGGCCCGAGGTCGGCTGGAACGGCACCTGGGTCTCGATGCCGCACTGCGAGCAGATCGCGTCATGCATCGGACGCTGTCCACCGCCGCCGCCGCCGTACCCGCCGCCTCCACCACCTCCGTAGCCACCGCCTCCACCACCACCGCCGTAGCCACGGCCACCACCTCCGTAGCCGCCACCGCCGCCACCGCCACCGTAGCCACCGCCACCACCGCCGCCGTCGCGGCCCTGCTTGCGTGCATCTCGGCAACCCTTGCAGCGCGTGGGCTGATTCGTCAGCCCGCGCTCACGGTAGAAGGCCTGCTCACCTGAGGTGAACAGGAAGTCCTGCCCGCAATCCACACAGGTGATGCTCTTGTCCTCTCCCATTGACATGGCGCGCTGCTGCCTCCGGTACGACGAGTGGGACACGGCTGGGCGAGAACACGAATGCCTCAGCAGGCACACCTGCTGAGGCGACTCAGGCGACGAGGCGTACGATCACGGCCATCAGGTTCGACTCAGGATGCACAGGCGATCTCTGGCACGTCTTGCACTCGAGGGAACTGCCCACGGACGGTGCTGCGGAGGGAAGTATCCCGGCCCGTGGAGGCGAGAGTCAATACGTGGTTTTCAGGCCCCGGACCGGCCCCGAATCGCCCCTGAAACGCTCCGGGCGGCACAGAGCGTGCAGGATCTCGGCCATCGTGAGGACATCCAGCAGGTTGTGGTGGAACACCGGGACCAGCTTCCGGGCCTCTCCCTGCGCCACATAGTCATGGTAGAGCTGCGGCACCTCGGCACTCGGGACGTCGCCCGAGCGGTCCCGGCGGCAGATGTGCCGCTCGAGTGTCTGCAGCCGGCAGTCGGGAAGCGTCGCCTTCCAACGTCGCCTCGAGGCATGCAGCAGGTCGAGGTGCTGGGCCGGCAGCGTCAGGTCGACCAGGTGCGCGGTCGCGCGCGAGACCAGCTGCGGACCATCGAACGAGCGACCGTTGAACGTGACGAGGGCATCGAAGCCCCGTGCCTGCTCGGCCACCGCGGCCACGAGCCCGGCCTCCTCGCCGTAGTGCCGCGCGAAATACTGGCGCAGCACGAAGTCCTCACCGTTCCAATGCATCGTGCCGGCGAGGAACACCATGCTGCCACCGAGTCCGCACGTCTCGAGGTCGAGGAACAGTGCGCGCTCGAGCCCGCCCGCGGCAATGGCCCGGAGGAGCGGCTCGCTCTCGGGCGGAGTCGGGAGACGGCCCCAGTGCGGCTTCGGCTTCTCGATCGCCGAGCGCAGTCGCTCATGTACGTACACCGCACCGTGGCGCTCATGACGCCACTCGCCGCCCGAGAGGAACTCCTCGACTCCGGAGTCCACGCCGCGTGTGACGGCGGCGCGTCGGCGCGAACGCGGCTTGGCCGCCTGGGCGGACTCGCTCGTTGCATCGCTCCCCGATCGGCGCTGCCGAACGAGTTCTCCGAGTCGGGAGCGAAGCCCGTCGCGCATCGCGCTACTCGACTCGCTCGCTCATCAGCACGAGTCGGCGGCTCTCGGTCGTGAGCGGCTCGCCCGCGATGCTCCCCGACACCTGGCGCACGGCGAAACCATGGCGCCGCAACAGCGCCGAGAGTTCCGCGCAAGTGTAGGCGCGCAGTGTGTACTCCTTGGTGACCTGGGGCCCGCCCGTGGGGTCGATCAGCATCTGTCGCGACATCACCCGCGAGGATTCCAGGTCGAGGGTGGTCTCCTCCATCAGCAGCGCACCGTCGGATCGCTGCTGCCACGTCCGTTGCTGCGGGTGCGTGAGCAGCCAATCGCGATTCATCACGTCGAGCAGGAAGCGCCCCCTCGGCTCGAGCACGCCCGCCACCTGTTCGAGCACGAGTTCGTTGTCGTCATCGCTGAAGTAGCCGAACGAGGTGAAGTACGAGTACACGCCGTGGAATCGCCCGATGTCCTGGAGCGCGCGCATGTCGCCCGGCTTCCAGGTGACCTCGGCGCCCGCGCTCTGCGCGTCCTCCGCCGCGATCGCGAGGTACTTGGCGTTGAAGTCGAGGCCGGTGACGCGGAACCCGCGACGCGCCATCGCCACCGCATGACGTCCGAACCCGCAGGCCAGGTCGAGCACGTCGCCGCCTTGCGGCAGCGCCAGCGACCTCTCGATGAAATCGACCTCGGCGGCCGTGGTGGCCTCGGTGAACTGGGGCCGGTAGATGCGGAGATAGTCGTCATCGAAGAATGCGACCGGCCATTCGGGCTGGGTCGACATGCGGAGGGCCTCACGAGATGGGGGATCGGCGAGAGTGCGACGGGACCGGCGATGATAGTCGGCCCGGGCACGGATGGGCAGCATCCTCCCAACGGCGGCGAGGGCCACGCCATGATGGATGAATTCAGTTGAAAGAGGTCCAGCGGGCGCGCAATCTCTGGGACCTCGAAGTGGAGTCCGCCTTCGCCACGGCTCGGAGACCAGATGCGTTTCGCTTCCGCCGTTCGCACGATCTGCCTCGCTCTGCTGACCGCGCTTCCCGTCAGCACTGCCCAGGCGCAGGTGCGCATCCAAGAGGTCCTGCTCGTCTGTGCCGACGGGTTCCCACAGGCGACCTTCGTCGAACTGTTGTGCACGAGCCCGACCCAACGTCTCGATTCATCCATCCGACTCCGCGTCTACAACTCGGACGGGTCGCTCCGGATGAATCTGGGGCTCTCCAACTCACCCCCCGGACCGCTCTGGGGTGAGGGGCGCACCTTCCTGTTCGCAAGCTCGGGCTTCGAGTTCACGACCGGTGTTCCGCCGGACGCGGTGATGGGGATGAGCCTTCCCGGAACCGCCGGATCGATCCGTGTCATCTGGGTTCATCCGATGACGGGAGTCGAGTCCGTACTCGACTGGCTCGACTACAGCCCGGGCGGACTCGCCCAGGCACCTCAACCTGGCCGCTCGCTCACGCGCGACGCATTCGGGCGCTGGACCGAGTCGGCCGATGTCTCACCGACCAACCTGGCGGGCGTTCAGGCGAGCGCGCCGCAGTGCTTCTCGATCACCCCGCCGCACGCGAGGATCCGCGAGGTCCAATGGCAGTGCCCGGAAGGGGGCCTGTCGAGCCAGTTCCTCGAACTGGCTCCGCGCGTGGGAGCCTCACGCTTCGATCGCCTCATCGGCGTACGTGCCACGGACCGCAATGGCACGCTCCTCTTCGAGCGCACCGACTTGTTCGGTACGGAGACAGGTCGTGTCTGGGAGCCTGGCACGCCATGGCTCATGGGCCATGCGGCACTCCGCACGGCGCAAGGGGCAACGGCGGACATCGTGCTGCCCGTGGCGCTCGACACGCTCGCGGGACGGATCGACCTCTACTGGATGCGCACTCCGTCGGAGCGCATCGGGCTGGACTCGATTCTCTATGGCCCCGGGACCATCGAAGTGCCGCCGCCTGGCAGCTCGCTCCAGATCTCCGACGTCGGGTACACCGTCTCGGTGCCGTCGCCGCAGAACCACTCCCTCGCGCTGCTCACGGACCAGCGTTGCGGCCGGCCCGATCCGATCCCTCTCACCGTGTCGGAGTTCACGCTCCAGTGCCTCGACGGCGGAACCGGCCGCGCATTCGTCGAGGCGATCGGGCTCGGCGCCTCGCCCACCTGGGCGCGCGACGTGGTGCTCGAACTCCGCGGTCGCGGAGGCGAGTTGCTCGAACGCGTCGAGGACCCCTTCGCGGGCCTCGGCACGGCGCGCCTCGCGAGCGGCCAACACTGGCTGATCGGTTCTCCCACGTGGCGAAGCGCGAGCGGCCAGGGCCCCGACCACGTGCGGACGCTCAACCCCGACACGTTGTCGGGCGAGATCCGGGTGCTGGCCTGGGATCGACTCGGCCAGCTGACGCCTCAGCGCGTGATCCCCTACGGCACGATCCAACAGCCTCGACCGGGGCCGGGTGGTTCTCTGGTCCTCTCGGGCGAGTCCCACGTGCCGCAGTCGCCGCCCACGCCCACGACGCGGTCGGGCGCGCTGCTCTCGAATCACGACTGTCGCCGTCCGATCACGAGCCGCGTACGGATCTCCGAGTTCCAACTGATGTGCACTTCGGGCGAGGCGCGCGGTCAGTTCGTGGAGCTCATTGCCATGAGTGAGGGCGAATCGTTCGACCCCGAACTCTCCGTCCGGATCTTCGATCGAAACGGAGTGCTCACGGGGCAGTACTCGGTCACGCCGCCCTCCCTGGGAAGTCCGTGGTCCGCGGGACGGCGCTGGCTGCTCGCTCGGCCGGAGTACGCGCTCGGGTTCGACCGGCGGCCCGACCGCGACCTCATGAGCCTGCTCGATCCGGTCGCAGGACGGATCGATCTCGTTGGCCGCTCCGGCAGTGTCGCCGCGGTGCTCCATTCCGTGAGTTACGGCGGCACGTCGCCCGCGCCTCCACCCGGTGCCAGCCTGGAATCGCTCGATGGCGAGTCCTTCAGTGTCCAGATCGAGCCCAGCCCGACCAATCACGCAGGCGTGCGGTTGTCGGCGTCAGCGTGCCTTGGCCCGGCGCCGTCGCTGGGTCTCAGCGAGTTCCTGACGGGATGCGCCAGTGGCGAGTCGGTGAGCCTCGTCGAGCTGACGGTGTTCGGCTCGGGCGTTGCGGCGGACAACACGCTGCACCTGCGGACGTACGATGCGGCGGGAGATCTCCTCTGGGAGACACCGCTCACGCTCGGTGTTCCCAGCGAGCAGATGCTCGGCGTGGGCAGCCGCTGGCTGCTCGCCGACGACGCAGCGAGCACGCGACTCTCGCTGGTACGCGACCAGCAACTCCCGGTTGCGCTCGATCCCGCGGGCGGCCGACTCGCGATCGTGCGCCGCAACCTGCTCGGCTCGGTCACGCTGGACTCGGTCGCGTACGGCTCGGGTGCACTCCCAGCGCCGACCCCGGGGATCTCGCTGGCGCGCGCCGCGGGAGGGGCATGGGCTGCGTCGACTCCGGACTTCGCGAGCCGCAATGGAACGAGAGTCGCGAGTGTCGGCTGCTTCGATCAGTCGCTCGCCCAGGTCCGGCTGCAGTCGATCTCGCTCCAGTGCGCCGACGGCGGCACCGCGACCCAGTTCATCCATCTGATCTCAGAGGGCTCGGGGCTCGAGTTCTTCTCCGAATTGCTCATCCGCATCCTGGATCGCAATGGCGAGATCATCCGCGAGCTGACGCGCCCGTTCGGAGAATCCACGGGGCAACCGTGGCTCCAAGGAACGTCGTGGGCGATGACCGCGCATGACTACCGCAAACTCGGCTGTCTTCCCGCGCCCGATTTCACGTTCGAGCCCGAGCTCGATCTCGTGGCCGGTGCGGTGCAGGTCGTCGTGCGCTATCCCTCGCACGAGACCGTGCTCGACGAATTGCGCTATGGACTCACCGGCGAACCTCCGGCGCCCCCTCCCGGTCAGTCGCTCACCTGGAACGGCATCGCGTACGTGCTCGACGCATCGCCCGAGCTCTTCAACCGCCGCGACACCGATCTGCCGCTCCAGATCTGCGCCCCGGATGAACGCATCGCCACGATCACCGCGGCGGGACTCGGCTGCGTGGGCGGCAATGCGCTCGGCCAGTTCATCGAGTTGCGCGCCGAGAACGCGACTCTCTACGACCGCAGGATGGCACTCGAGGTCTTCGACATCGCCGGGGCGCTGGTGTGGAGGAGCACCGACCTCGTTCTGTGGTTCGATGGCATGCCATGGCCCGCCGGTCGGCACCACCTCGTCGGGCACACCCTGCAGGCCGTCACGCTCGGCCGCTGCGTGGACTCGTACATGCCCGCGGTGCTTCCCGCCGGCGGCGGCGTGATCGAGTTGGTTGTGCGCGAGCCCCGTTGCCGCCGCGTGCTCAGTCGATTCGACTACCGTCCGCTCGCCGCCTCGACGCTCCCCGGGCAGGGGTGGAGGCGCATGTCGGATGGCTCCATCGCGATCGACCCGGCCCCGCGGCCCAAGTGCACGAGTGGCGACTCCACGTCGATCGTCCCCTGCTATGACCTGCCGACGACGAGTCGGGCCGTGGTCCAGGAGATGCTGCTGCAGGACGTCGCCGGTGCGACATCGTCCCAGTTCATCGAGTTGAGTTCGAGCGGCGCTGGCGAACTATTCGATGGCAACGTGGGCCTTCGCACGTTCGATCGAAACGGTGTTCTGCTGCAGGACGTGTTGCCCGAACAGCTCCCGCTCGCGAGCGGGCTCTGGCTGCCCGGGCGCACGCGGCTGCTGGAACGAGGCACCTTCATCGGCGCGCCCTCGCTTCGACTGCTCGCGGCGCTCGACACGCTCGCCGGCGCGATCGAGGTCACGCACCGAAGCGGCGGCGCGACCTCCGTGCGCCAGCGGCTGACTTATGGCGCCGGCGGCGAGGTGACGGCACCGACGCTCGGGCGGTCGATCCAGCGCCTGCCGGATGGCGCGTATTCGAGCGATGCCTCGCCCAGTCCGCAGTCGGGTGACACCACGCGATTCTCGCCCGCGATCCACGCCGGTTGCGGCTCGGGCGTTCTCTACAACGCGTCCGGACTGGGTGTCGAGCACGCGGGCCTGCCTGTCTATGCGCGATCCCACGTGGGAATGCCCGTGACGCTCGGCTACGACCTGCAACGTGGCCGGGTCTGGGCGGACGTCGGTCCGGATCGCTCCGCGAGCGCGCTCGCGAGGGACTCGTTCATCGTGTGGGTGCCCGAGCCCGCACCCGCGACGATCGACGTGCTGGTGCGCGTGAGAGCCGAGATGACCATCGCGTGCGCGGGCATGGAGTGCGGACAGGGCTCGGTCACCGTGACCTGGGCCAGCAGCACCGTGTCCCACACGCTCCAGCGCACATCGGACGGCGGGCATCAGGTGGACTATATCCTCACAGTGGTTCCGAACGTGCCATTCCACCTGCAGTTCCTGGTCCAGACGCGATCGACGCACTGTCTCGGCCCGTGGGCGTCGGTTCGCGGCATGGCACGCTGGGCGATCCATGATCTACCTGCGGAGGCTTCGGTCACCTCGTGTGCCGGCTACACGCCCGGCGACCCCACGGCGGCACAGCTCGCGCTCCTCTCGGCCGAGGCGTTCGCCGAGCGCAACGTACTGGCGTGGCAGGTCAGCACTTCTGCGGGCTTCGTCGCGCTGCTGGAGCGACGAGCGGCGGAGTCGGACTGGCTGCCGATCGCCGAACTCATGCCCGATGGCAGTGGCGTGCTGCGCTATGAGGACACCGATGTCCGCCCCGGAACGCGGCATGCGTACCGACTGCGCTGGACGGACCCGGATGTCGGCGTTCAGCTGACGCCCGAGGTCGTGCTCGTGACGCCGAGCGCGCTTCGATTCGCGCTGCATGCGATCCACCCGAATCCTGCGGTGGATGGTTTCGCCGTCGAACTCGAGCTGGCCGAGCCCGGCGACGTCGTGTTCGAGGTGCTCGATATCGCGGGACGGCGCGTGATGCGTCACTCGACGAGGCGTGAAGCCGGGCGGCAGCAGATCCGGCTCGAAGGTTCGGCAGGATTGCCGACCGGCTCCTACGTCGTGCGCGTCCGGCAGGGCGAACGCAGCGCGACCAAGCGCGTCATCGTCGCGCGCTGAGCCGATTCGCTACCCCACCCACCGCCGCAGCATCGTCCGGGCCGCCTCCTTGGTGGGGATCTCACGCGCCTTCTTGATGGTGTCCCAGTCCTGCTGCTGAGCGGGGTTCAGCACCGGCAGACCGACGCAGGCCGGGCAGCCGTCGCCGCACGGGCAGCCTTCCAGGTGCGTGAGCGCGGCGTCGGCCAGTTCGTCGAGTCGTGAGTAGCCCTGCTCGGCGAATCCGAGTCCGCCGGGATAGCGATCGAACAGGAACAGGGCCGGACGCCCCAGATTCGAGGAGTCGAGCGTGCCCTGCACATCCATCGGGTCGCACATCGACAGCAGCGGCAGTAGTTGCACGAACAGATTCCGCACCCCCCCCAGGGCCTCCCACGGGTTCAGCCCGGCAGCGGCGACGGCGCCCCAAGCCGCTTCACTCGGCGCGAACCACAACCCGGCCGTCTCGAGCGACAACCTCGGCAGCTCGAGCGGGTGATGTCCGATCGAGTCGAGCGAGCGATAGCGGATCTTCTTGAACGCCACCGTCTGCCAGCTGTACGTGAGCTCGCCGAATCGCACGCTCTCGCCTCGCCAGTCGCGGCTCTGCAGTTCTGTGCGCACGCGCACGTTCGTCTCGAGGACGGGCTGCGTGTAGTAGTCGACCTCGCGCGGTTCGACAGTGGCGATCTTCTGCTCGAGGTCGAGCTTGCGCACCCAGTGGCTCTGTCCCTCGTGCAGGTAGATCGCCTCCGGGTACACGAGCTCCAGACCCGAGATCGCATCGACCGTACCCACCACGGCGTTGTTCCGCGTGCCATCGACGATGGTGTACGTGTCATCGCCCATGTTGCGCAGCGAGACCTTGCGCTGGGGGAACTCCGTCCGCGCCCAGTAGGTGCGTCCATCGATCGTCCGCGTCTCGCCCGCCTCCTCGAGTGCGGCGAGGATCGCGGGCATCTGCGGACCGAATGCGGCCTCGTCCGCTTCGGAGAGCGGCAGCTCGTAGGCGGCGCACGCCAACTGCTGCGCCAGGAGGTACGGATTGTGCGGATCGATGCATGCCGCCTCGGGACTGCGCCCGAAGAACCACGACGGCCGACGCATCAGGTACTGGTCCACAGTGTCGTTGTACGCCACCAGGACGACGATGCTGGGCCGACCGCTGCGCCCGGCGCGTCCCGCCTGCTGCCAGATGCTTGCGAGCGTGGGGGCGGCGCCGATCAGGATCGCGGCATCCAAGCCGCCCACGTCGATCCCCAACTCGAGCGCGTTGGTGCTGACGACGCCCCGAAGCTCCCCGGAGAACAGCGCGCGTTCGATGGCGCGACGTTCCTCGGGCAGATAGCCGCCGCGGTAGGGCTTGATGCGATCGGCCAACGGCGGCAGGTGCATCGCCTCGAGTCCGAGGTTCGCATCGGCGGGCAGTCGCGCCTTGGATCGCTGGAGTTGTTCGCGCGCATAGCGGAACACCAGCTCGGCCGAGACCCGCGACTTGGTGAACGCGATCGCCTGGCCGCCTCGCTCGATCAAACCGGCCAGCAGCTGGCAGCCCTCGACGTTGCTCGAACGCCGTTCGACGCGCGTCTCGTCGCGATAGGGCGGGTTCCAGAACACGAAGTGCTTCTCGCCCCTCGGCGCGCCATCGTCGTCCACCACCTGCACGGCTCGGCCGAGCAGCCCGGCGGCCAGTTCTCCCGGATTGCGGATGGTGGCGCTGCAGAACACCGTGCGGTACTCGCCGCCATAGTGCCGCACGAGCCGATCGAGACGGCGCAACACGTTCGAGACGTGACTGCCGAAGATGCCGCGATAGGCGTGCAGCTCGTCGACCACGACGTAGCGCAGATTGCGCAGGAAGCGCGCCCATCTCGCGTGCTGCGGCAGGATGCCGGCGTGCAGCATGTCGGGATTCGACAGGATCACGTTGGCGCGCTCGCGCAACTGCCTTCTGGTGCTCGGCGCCGTGTCGCCGTCATAGACGCCCGCCTCGAGCGAGGCGCGCACGCGTTCGTCGGCCGAGGCCACACGCGTCAGACTCTTCAACTGGTCCTGCGCCAGGGCCTTGGTCGGGAACAGGTAGAGCGCGGTGGCGCCGGGCGCTTCCAGCAGGGCCTCGAGCGTCGGGAGTTGGAAGCAGAGGCTCTTGCCGCTCGCAGTGCCCGTCACGACGACGGTGTCGTGTCCGGCGCGCAGCGACTCGATCGAGCGAACCTGGTGCGTGTAGAGCCGGTCGATGCCGCGCGCCGAGAGCGCGGCGGCGAGCGCCGGGTGGAGTCCCGGCAACAGCTCGCCGAAACGCGCGGGTCGCGCCGCGAGCGTCTCCCAATGGACCAGGGCGCCTCGGTTGTCGCGGCGCTCGGAGTACTCCGCGAGCCAGCGGACCAGACCGTCGTCCGCCTCCGACTCATCCCGCTTCGAGAACCGCCCCGGCGCGACCCTCATCCCCGTCCCCCGCTTTCGTTCACTGCACAAGCGGGCAGTATGATGCTTCGCGCACTTGCAGGGAAGCGAGAATCCGTCTGAGTCGCTCCTGGTGTCAGGGCAGTGCGATCGCACGGCGCACGTGGCTGGCACCGAGCTGGGAGAGCCGCAGCCAGTGGATCCCCCGTGCCGCCTCCGCAGTCGCGAACTCCAGTTGCTGACGGCCCCGTCGACCATCGAACTCGCTGCTCACGCTCCGCCGCCCCGCGACATCGAACACCTCGATTCTGGCGGGTGCGTGGAACGGCAGGTCAAGCGTCAATCGCCAGCGACCGTCGCTCGAGGACACCGCCGAGGCGATTCCCACGCCGGCGATCCGAGGTCGCGTGACTTGGATCACGGAGCTGACATGCTCCTCGCCGCCTTGGCGTACCCGAATCCGATACTCGATGCGATCGTGATCGCCCGGCTCCGCATCGAAGAGGACCACCTCGTGCTCCCCGTTCACCAGAGCATCGGCCACATGAGTCCATGCGGCTTCTGGCCGGGCGCGGCGCTCTAGAGAAGCAGTCGCTGTCGCGCCACCAGACAGCCGCCACGAGAGTCTGATGCCGGCTCCCACGAACTCCGTGCTCAGATGTGACGCCACGATGGCAGTGGGGCCGAAGCGGTCGAACGCGAGTAGTTCGAGCAGGCTCGCCTGCGCGAAGCTGTGCGGCTGGGTGTGGGGATGCGACGCGAGGCCTCCGTGTACGAGGAGGCGATTCGAGGAAGGCTGAACGAACAGACTCGGCTCGGCGCGAGCAAGATGCGGGCTGGTTGGGGAGAGCCTCTTCCAGGTCGGCACGGGGGGCTCTAGGTCGAGCTGCCAGAAGTCGGTGCTCACCGTGCCGTAAGTCGAGGGACGTCCGGCATGGAAGATCAAAGCGCGCCGCCCTTCATCGAACGCCATCGATGCCTGCACGAGCGGCACTGAAGCAACGGTCGTGGCGAGTGGAGACCACCGATTGGAGTCGGAGAACGCGAGCTGGTGAAGCGTGCCGTCGGAACGCAGCACGATCATCCGGTCGCCAGCCGCATCGAAGGCCGCCTGGAGTGTCGTGTAGCCACCCACGATGGGGATGCTCACCCCTGGGGCCGAGCCGATTGTCGGCAGGGCGGTCCATTGGAGCGAGTCTCCTGCTGTCTCCAGCGTCCAGGTCTGCGCGGTGTCGAGGCTCCCGTAGCCGCAGGCGACGACAAGTCGAGCTCGTGCGGGGTCGAAGACCTGAGCGTGGAAGTATCGCTCGAGGCGCGGGCTGGACTTGACGGGGAGCTTCGTCCAGGTCGGAGTGGGAAGCAGTCGAAGCTCCCAGACGTCGAATTGCGCGATCCTCACGATGTTGCGGCCTGCTCCGTGCCCGGAGCCGCACCCTAGATCGAAGCGCGCCTCGCCGCCGAACAACAGGTGCCGCCCCGATTCGGCATCCGTCGCGAACCGTGCTCCCGTGCTTCGGACCGGACGAGACGAGGGGGTCCCGACGAGCATCTGGATCGAGCCCGTGCTGGGTGCGCCCGGAAGCAGGGTGAGTTGGTCCTGATCCACCTCGATCGCATCCACCAGCGATTGATAGCAGCCGTTCACGAGTTCGATAGTATGCCCCGCCCAGATGATGCTCTGGCCCGTGACTGGGTCCTGTGCGAGCGCCGCTCCGCGGGTATGGGCAGGCCATGGCAAGGAAGGCGACTCATAGAGACGCCGGCTGACATGGGAGTCGATGTCGACTGCGAAGATGTCGCTGGAGTATGGAGCGACTGGATCGAGCGGCGTGCCGAAGGCGATGATGAGTTCTCTCCGCCCAGCGTCGAGCCCGAGCACGGGCAGTCGCCGTCGACCCGGCACATCGCCCGTGAGCGTCACGGACTCCCACCTCAGAGTAGGCGAGAAGTGGAGGATCCAGAGTCTGGAGTCCTGGTCGCCGAACAGGAACGCGCGGTCATTGGCTTCGTCCAAGACCATGCGAGCGCCCCTCCGAACACCGGGCGCCTCGCCATTCGCCAACAGTCTCACCCATCGGGGCTCGGGGCTGAACTCCACCGCCCACAACTCATCCGAGGCCTGAACCTCGTATCCACCGTAGAAGACGATGCGGTCCCGCGAGCGATCGAACACGCTCGCAGTGACTTCGTAACGATAGCTCGGTGGAATGCCCAGCATGGGAAGCACCTGCCACGGGCCCGAGAGGTCGGCGGGCGTGACATGGACCTGATTGGGGTCAGAGTAGAGGTTCGGCAGGTTCACGAGCACGAATCGATCGCGTGTCGGGTCGTAGGCTGCAGGACCTCGGTGGATGATCGGCGCATCCCGGTGCTGGTAGAACCGCGGCAGACCGTCGAGACTCGAGTGGTACCCCATGTACGATGAGAAGAAGGCGGCGGGACTCGGGAAGTAGCCCCCAGCAGTCAACACGCGACGTCGCGTGGGATCGAGCACCGAGGTGGTTCCATCGAGCATGAGCGCGCCGCCGAGCGGCAGGTGGTCCCAATCGCCGGTTTCGATGTGGTAGCGCCAGAATTCGTGGCGATCGTCGAAGTTGCCGCTCAGCCAGATGCTTCGCGTGGCAGCGTCATAGAATCCGGCATCCGCCAGCGAGATGGGCGGCGGACCGAGTCGGCGCCATGTGCCGTCCTGCGCGGAGGCCGGCTCGGAATCCGCGCCGATCACCGTCGCGAGGACATAGACTCCGAGCCGCAGCCCATGGAGAAGGGAACGCATGCAGGCCTCCGGAGGGTTGGTCGGAGTGCGAGCCATCTCCGACTCGACACTCAAGAGTCTATGCGGCTGACCGAGTCGAAACCACTGCCGATCCGAGCCCGAAGCACTTTGTTACTCGATGGAGCGTTGGGTCTGCTCGAAGCCGCTCACCACCCAGTCGCCATCGCGGGCTTGGAAACTCACGCGGAACGCGTCCTGTCCGCCTCGGAAGAACACCATCTGGAGCCCACTCGGATCGGTGCCCGGGGCCACTCGCCACCGCCCCTTGCCGCCCTCGTCCCAATCGAATCGACGGGCGAAGTCGACGAGTGCCGGATCGGTCACATGACGCGACGCCCGCACGTGGTCGCCAGCGATGAGCGCTGCGATCAACGAGGTGAAGGCCGAATAGGGCGACGGGACCAACTGGTCGTCGATCCGCCGGAAGCCCTTGCTGCCCCAGACGAACCGCGCCTCGCGATCGACGTGCGGACACGAGGAGCACTCATCGAAGTAGGGCGTCGGCTTGAAGGTGCGCGTGGTCAGATCCACTCCGTGATCCCCGGCCACGAACTCGCCCGCGCCGGTTCCGCCCAGAGAATCGCCGGGGAGCAGCTGCAACAGGTCCCAGCGCCCGCCCGCCGCTCGCTTCCAGACCATGAGCGTCGGCTCGGTGCCCGAACCCACGCGTCGATCGAAGAGTGCCGCCGTCTGAGCCGTGTCAGTCGGCACGCCATCGTTGCCGAAACCGCGTGTCGCCACCTCGACCAGATGCAGTCCGCCACCCTCGATCGTCTGCAGCCGGACATCGTCGCCCTCGCGCCAGAACAGATAGGGCCAGGTACGCCCCAGCGCCTCGATCCGCGAGAACAGGTTGATGACGAGAGCCCGATCGGAGCCCGCGACCTCGCCGCCCAGGCCCAACGAATCGAGCACGCCCTGCACTCGCTCGCGCCACGGAGCGGTCGGGCGCAGTCGGAGCGCCGCGTGGACGACGCGTGCGCTGGCGGCGGCGGCCTGGTCGTCGGCGCCCTCCTCCCACTTCCTCACGGCCGTGCGCGCGAGCACGGTGAAGGAGTCCGGAGCGCTGGCGAGCGAATCGGCCTCGGGCGGGATCAACTGCGGCGTGCGGTCACAAGCCGTGATCGAGACGCACGCGAGCAGGCACAGGCCGAGCAGCGTGATGCGGCGACTCATGGTCCCACTTCCTTCGTCGTACGCGCCACCACCACGGGTTTCCAATCGCGGATCACCCAACGGCCATCCCGGATGGTGAAGTGGAAGATCCAACGCTTGAATCCGCCATCGCCCAGCACTCGCAACGCGAGCCACTCCGGCCATGGCTGCTGCTCCTCGCCGTACTCGACGGTCCAGGCGCCGCGCTGTTTCGATCGACCCCAGCCGGCATCGAGCGCCTCGCTCAAGCGACCGGGATCGGCGAGCAATCGGCCCGCGGACTCGCGATCGCCCGCGGCCAGCGTCACCGCGAACAGGCGCAACGTCGCGATGGGGCCGGGGAGGATGCGGGCATCGTGCGCCACGAAGCCCTCGGGACGCTCGGTGTAGATGCGCTCTTGGATCAGCGCCGGCGTCCCGCGCTCGAGCACGAGGAAGGAGTCCGCCTCGATCTTCTGGAAGTTGATGAGTTCGGGGTGACCATCGTTGTTGACGTCGCCGAAGGTCACGTCGCCCGGCTCGCCCAGATCGGGGCCATGCCCTTCGTACTGAACGAGATTCCAGAAATAGCCGTCGGGACTGAGCCTCAGGTACTTGAAGCCGAAACGGGCCGGAACGGAGCGCTGCGTGTACACGATCGCCGCGCCATAGGGCCCCGTCGCACGGCCGGTGTACCACGCCCGCAGGCGCGGCCGGATCCCGGCGGGGAAGCTGACGCCCTGCATGCGCAGATCGTTGCCGCGGTACCACATCAGGTAGCCGACAGCGCCCGAGCCGGGCCGATACGGATTGCGGACCATGACGAACACGATGCTCGGCTGCAGCGGATCGTTCACGACATCGACGTCGGCTCCCAGCGAATCGAGCGTCGCTTCGATGATGGGGGCCTGCAGCATATTGCTGCGGCCGAGCAGGCGGAGCAGCCGCCTCGCTCCCTGCGCGACCAGTTCGAACGCCTGGATATCGCGAGCGGAGAGTGAATCGGTCCGCTGCTCCTGGAACCGCACCTTGGCCGAACTCACGAAGCGGACGACGGAGTCCGAGGCGGCGGGCGTCCAGGGCTGCACGGCCTGCGCGAGCGCCGAAGTCGGCGCGAGCATCGACGCGGTCGACAACGCGAAGCCGACGACGGCGAACGCGAGGAGCGCGTGGGATCGGGGTCGGTGGGTCATGGCACGGACCATCATCGTGGCGCGGCCGAGGCGGTCAAGCAGCAAGCCCACCCCGCACGGATTCCTCACGGGTTCTTGTCATCGGTCGCGCGCGGCGAGTGGCTCCGGCCCCGCATTGCGACGCAGGTAGACGACGACGGCACGCGCCGGCGTGACGCCGGTGACCGCGGTGCCGATCGTGCGACCAGCGATCCATTGGATGCCGTGCAGCCCTCGACCACGCGCGGACTGCTCGAGCCACGCCCCGATGCCGTCGCTGCGCAGCATCGCCAGGGCAGGCGTCTCGCAGGGCTCCGCGACGCCGAGGAAGCCATTGACCTCGGGGAACGGCGGCCCGGGCCAACCGAAACTGCACGCGACGAAGTCCGACAGCGTCTGCCACGCACCAAGCGGGTTCACGAGCAGGCTGTCCGAGAATCCCGGTTGGAGCGGCATGTAGAGCCGCGCGGAAACGATCGGTGCGTTCGCAAGGGCGGCCGGAGCACCGCGGAAGTGCATCGCGAGGGAGTGCCCGGGCCCGGCGAACTGCGTGGTCGAGTTGCAGTACTGGATCCGGGGCGTCTGGAGACGCGAACCACCATAGTCACTCATCGCCCAGGTGACCGAATCGACCGCCCAGCCCTCGGGATACGTGTCGAACGCCATCGGTCGCCCGGCGAGACGCTCACCCGTCAATACATTCTCGGTCGTGACGCTCCAGTGGACGCGCGCGCCGCGCGGCCAGGCCAGCCGAGGCAGGAAGGCCAGCGCCGTGCCGCGCTGAAGTGCCGGGATCGTCCGATTGGCCACCGCCGCCGAATCCGTCGAGGCGTACACCTCGTGGATCATCTGGTTCGACACGCCGCCATTGCCGCCCCATCCCATCATCACGAGCGGACCCTCGCGCGCGAGCGAGTCCGGATAGCTGTAGGTCGGCCGGCGCAGGCTGTTCGTCTTGAACTGGAAGAACCGCCGCTCGCCGAGGCTGGTTCCATCGAGCGCCTGCAAGTCGGCTGCGAACTCGACGGTGTAGGTGCGCTGCAACTGCAGCGTGACGCGCGGGCGGAGCCGGATACGGCGCGGAGCCGGCTCATACGAGATCGCGCAGGACACGCGTTGCGTGTCGAGCTTGAGGAACACGCTCGTGCTATCCACCGAACTCGCCTCGAGCG
>JAYWEM010000166.1:0-16471 GCA_043779265.1 bacterium
GCGCGAGAACTCCCGCGACGTCGGGGACACGATCAGCCCGGCGTCGCGAAGTCCCTTGAGGATCGCCGCGAACTCGGTGGGCGGCACCGCCAGATAGAACAAGCGGTTCCCGGCGGTTCCGAACCTCTCATCCAATGCCCGCAGACTGAGCGCGAGCCGCGCGTACGTCGCCGGGTCGTTGAAGTCGCCCGAGACGTAGTCACACCGCTCACTGAGCCAGTCCCAGCGCTCGGCATCGATGCCCGAGCGCGAGAACTCGCGCACACCGGCTTCCATCTGCGAGGCGAACTCCTGCTTCGACCACGGCCGCCTCGCACAGCCGACCACCGCGAACTGCGGCGGTAGGTGGCCGCTGACCGAGAGGTTGTAGAGCGCCGGGAGCAGCTTGCGACGGGTCAGGTCCCCCGTCGCGCCGAAGACGACCACCGCACAGGGCGGCGCCACGGTGGCGCGGCCATTGAGCGCGACCGCCGCTGCGGCCTCGACGCGCGCGGTCATCTCACTTGGCCTTGACGGCGTGCCCGCCGAACTCGGCGCGCAGCGCAGCCAGGACACGATCGGTGAACGTGTCCTCCTGGCGCGAGCGGAATCGCCGCATCAGCGACAGCGTCAGCACCTCGGCCGGGACGTTCTTGTCGATCGCCTCGAGCACGGTCCAGCGCCCCTCGCCCGAGTCCTCGACGTAGCCCTTGATCTTCTGGAGCTTGGGGTCCTTCTCGAACGCGAGCTCGGCCAGTTCGAGCAGCCAGGAGCGGATGACGCTGCCCTGATTCCAGAGATGCGAGAGCTTGGCGAGATCGAAGTCGTACTCGCTCGCCTTGAGGATCTCGAAGCCCTCAGCGTAGGCCTGCATCATGCCGTACTCGATGCCGTTGTGGATCATCTTGGCGAAGTGACCCGAGCCCACCGGCCCGCAGTGCAGCCAGCCATCGGGCGGCGCGAGCGCGTCGAGCGCCGGACGCAGCCGTGTGATCGCCGCGTCCTCGCCGCCGGCCATCATGCAGTAGCCGTTCGCGAGACCCCAGATGCCGCCCGAGGTGCCGACATCGACATAATGGATGCCCGACTCGGCCAGGCGCTTCGCGCGTCGTTGGTCATCGTGGAAGTTCGTGTTGCCGCCATCGACGATGATGTCGCCCTTCGAGAGGAGCGGCGCGAGTTCGTCGATCATCGAGTCGGTCGCCTCGCCGGCCGGCAGCATCACCCACACGACGCGCGGTGCGGCGAGCCCCTGGACCAGATCGGCGATCGATCCCGCGGCGACAGCGCCGTGCGAAGCCGCCTCGGCCGTCTTGTCGGCGCTGCGATTCCAGGCCACCACGCGATGACCACCTTGCAGCAACCGACGGACCATGTTGAATCCCATACGGCCAAGACCCACGAACCCGAGTTCCATGCGACTCCCTCCAATCCATGAGGCGGCCACAGTGGGGCCGTGGATGACATTCGCTCGAGTGGACGCGAGGGGCTGGCCGTCCGAGGGTGCGGAGAGCCATGCGCGCATGAGAACCCCATCCCGCTCGCTCGGCAACCGAGATCGGAGCGCGGGACGGGAGGCCGGCCACTCGTTCTGCCGGCCCTCGGGAGTATCGGAAGCTCGGGCCGACGGCTGCAGCCCCCTGTCGCGAGCCGCCAGCCGGGTCGCAAGGGCGCCCTGTGCTACCGTCCGCGCCCCATGTCCCGGGACGCTCGCATCTGGCCCATCCTGACCGCCTCGCTGCTGCTCTCGCTGGCGATCGCGGCTCTGTTCCCCCTCGTCGACCCCGACGAGGGCCGCAACGCCGAGGTGGCACGTGAGATGGCTCGCACGGGCGACCTGGTGGTCCCGCATCTGGCGGGGCTCCCCTACCTCGATAAGCCTCCCCTCCTGTTCGCGCTCGGGGCAGCCGCCATCTCGGCCCTCGGGCCCACGCCGCTCGCGGTGCGCCTGCCCGCGATCGTCTGCTCCCTCATCGCTCTCGCGCTGCTGGGCTGGCTGGCGAGCCGGCGGGGAGAAGCGGACCGAGGCGCCTGGGCGATGGGTCTCACCGCATCGGCCCCTCTGTTCGCGGTGATTGCGGCGTACGTCATCTTCGACATGCCTCTGGCCGCGGCCGTGACCGCCGTCTGGGTGCTGATCGCGGACGAAGTCGAGCGCGGCCCCGACACGAAGCGCCGCGCCTGTCTCTCCCTGGCGATCGCCCTCGGCGTCCTGGCCAAGGGCCCGATCATGTTGGCGTGGGCGATCGGGGGTTCGATCGGCGCTGCGGCGCTGATGCGCTCGCGCGCGCCGCTGCGATGGCTCGCGTGGGGTCCGGGCTGGCTCATCGTGCTCGCGATCGCCGGAGGCTGGTTCGCCACCGCGCTCGCGCGCCACCCCGAGTATCTCCGCTACGCGTTCCTCGAGGAGTCGCTCGAGCGCATGACCAGCGGCAGTTTCGCACGTGAACAGCCGTGGTGGTTCGTGGCCGCCGTGTTGGTCGGCGGCGCCCTGCCGTGGTCGCTGGCGACGCCGTGGAAGGCGCCGAGGAGCGATGCGAGCCGCGTCGCGCTCGGCTTCGTCCTGTTCGCGAGCGTGTTCTTCACGATGTCACGCAGCAAGCTCGTCACCTACCTCGTGCCGGCGATCCCCGCGCTCGCCTGGTGGGCAGCGGAGTGCTGGCGCTCGGCACCCCCGACGAGGCGGCCGCTCGCCTTGCGAATCGCGGTGTTCGGCCTGACGCCGTTGCTCGTCCTGGGCGGCGCACCCTGGTTGCGGAACGAGGCGAGGCAGCGCTCGGGGGCCTCGTTGGCGGAAGCGGTCGAGCGGATCGGCGCCCCTTCGGTGCTCTATGAGGACTGCTATAGTCCCGGCTCCGATTTCCTGAGGGATGAGCGCTCGCGCGTGGTCTCCCGACTCGGGCATCCCATCACGAGCAATTACATTCTCCGCTATCGGGACTCCTTGCGCGCTCGCGGGCTCTGGACACTCATCGATTCGGTCTCGGCTCCGCTCCCCGACGTGTGGGTGCGTGAGGTCCGCGACCCGCGTCCGGCGCCCGAGGGTTATGCGCCGTTCCACCGTGACATCCGGTTCGACGCCTTCCGGCCAGAGAGAGAGCAGGACTGATCGCATGTGCGGCATCGCCGGACTCGTCGCCCCCGACATCGCCGCTCCCGAGCGGCTCGCGTGGGTACAGCGCATGGTCTCGCGACTCGCGCATCGCGGCCCTTCGGGTGAGGCACTGTGGTCGGATGGGCACATCGCGATGGGACTGGCGAGGCTCGCGATCGTCGCACCCGGGGAGCGCGCCCGCGTTCTCGAGGATGACGCCGGCCGGTTCGTCGGCGTGGCCAATGGCGAACTCTACAATCACGCCGAACTCCGAACGGCGATCCGCGCGCGAGGCCGCCGTATCCCCGATGGTCCCGACACGACCGTGCTGCCCTTCCTGTTGGCGCAGCATGGCGATCGCTTCCCCGAGACGCTCGATGGCATGTTCGCCGCGGCGCTGTGGGATCGCACTCAGCAGACGCTGACCCTCGCGCGGGATCGAGCGGGCGAGAAACCGCTCTTCATCTGGGAACGAGGCGAGCGCATCGCGTTCGCTTCGGAACCGGCCGCGCTGCTGGCCCTTCCGTGGATCGAGCGTCAGCCCTCCGCCGAGGCGATCTCCCGCTATCTCGTGCATGGCTTCTTCGCGCACGAGGACTGCGTCTGGCAGGGCATTCGACAACTCCCGCCCGGACACACGCTCGAGTGGCGCTCCGGCACGGGCCGGCTCCGACGCTACTGGCGTCCGTGGGATGCCCTGCTCGAGTCGCGAGACGTCGTCTCCGCGGCCGAAAGTCCCGCCGTGATCGAGCAGGCCCTCGCGAGCGCCGTGGCCTCGCGCATGCCCGGCGAGGTCCGCTTCGGCGTGTTCCTCTCGGGCGGTGTCGACTCCGGACTCGTGGCAACGCTGGCCGCGCGGGCCTCGCGCCGTCCCTTCCCCACCTTCAGCCTCCAGTTGCCCCATCGAGGCTACGACGAATCTTCGTACGCCGCCGAGGTGGCTCGCCGCATCGGCTCCGAGCACCACGTGCTGACCATGACCGACCGTGAGGGCGAAGAAGCGCTCACGCTCTGGGCCGATGGGATGGACCAGCCGCTCGGGGATCCCAGCGTTCTCCCGACCTGGGCGTTGGCCCGAATGGCCGCACAGCACGTGCCGGTGGTGCTCACGGGCGAGGGCGGCGACGAACTCTTCGCAGGCTACCCCACGTATCTCGGGCATCGTCACGCCGCCTGGGCCGAGCGTATGCCCGCGCCGCTCGCCTCGCTCGCTCTGACGCTGGCGAGGCGGTTCCGGCCGCGCCACCATCACGTCACGATCGCCCACCTGCTCGAGCGATTCCTCTCGGTGCGCGGACTCCCGGCATTCGAGCGCCACCTCGCGTGGTGGGGGATCGCCCGCGCTCCGGATGCCCTGGCGCTGCTCCATCCCGCGCTGCGTGAGGTCGTGCCGGCGGACGCGCCGCTGGCCCACGCCCACCGGCTCCAGACGCAACTGAGCGAGATGGAACTCCTGCGCGACGGTCGCACGCCGCTCTCCGCCTACCAATTGCTCGACTTCGAGACCTACCTCTCGGGCGATCTGCTCACCAAGGTGGACCGTTGCACGATGGCGCATGGGGTCGAGTCGCGCGCACCGTTCCTGCGGCACTCGCTGATCGAGACGGCACTCACGCTCCCCGACTCCGCGCGGCTGCGCGGCACCTCGGGCAAGTGGGCACTCAAGCAGGCGGCGCGCCGGCTGCTGCCGGCCGAGTTGCTCGCGCGTCGCAAGCAGGGCTTCTCCCCACCCTTCTCCGCATGGGCACGCGGTCCGTGGCGGAGCCTCGTGCTCGACCGACTCTCCCCCGCCCGCCTCGAAGCGGGCGGCGTGCTCGATGCGCCACTCGTGCAGGGCATCGTGCGCGAGCACCTCGATGGTCGTGAGGACCGCGGACGACTGCTGTGGACGCTGCTCTCGCTGCAGGCGTGGGCCGAGCGCTGGTGGCATGGGAATGCCGCGCTCGCGACGCCGCTCGCGACCGATCAGGTCCGGGAACTCTCGCTCAGGGACTGACCGTGCGGCGCTGCGCCAGACTCGCGAACGCCGAAGCGCACGCGAAGCCGACCACGAGCAACAGCGAGAGCAGCATCAGCGCCCGGGTCAGTCCCGCATGGTCGGCGAACGCGCCGATCGGGCCGATCAGCAGCGCCCCGAGCCCCCAGGCCGCTCCCATCAACAGGCTCGAGATGGTGCCCGCATGCGCGGGCGAGAGTTCCTGGCCCAGCACGACGTTGACGGGCAGCGACGTCTGGAGCCCGAAGTAGCCCACGAGCAGAGCGGCCAACGACCATGGCTGGGGCAGCACGAAGAACGCTGCGAAGAACGGCATCGCGAACAGGAAGGACACGCGAATGACGCGATGCCCGCCGACGCGGCTGGCGAACCACCCTCCCGCCAGCCCGCCGAGTGCGCCCAACGTCAGATAGAGTGTCGTGAGCGCGCCGCCCGCGACGACACTCCATCCACGCTCGCTCGCCCATAGCGGCAGGAACGTCGCGAACCCCGCGGAGACCGCCGAGCGCGTCGCGACCGCGCCGTAGAGGTAGGCGAGCGGCTTCGCCACCGGCCGCAGGTCGGCGAGTCGGGTCGGGGCGCGGGGCGTGCGGGGCACCGCGGACTCGCGCAAGAACCACGGCACGAGGAACGCGCACAGCACGAGCCCTGGGATCGCAGCGAGATAGGTGTTGTGGAGACCGAACAGCCGCACGGTCGTGCTCGCGAACAGCGGCCCCAGCGCCCAACCCAGCGTGCCGCCGGTGATCCAGAACGACATCGCCACGCCACGATTCGGACTCGAGGCCCCGGCGATCGAGGCGGTCTGCGGATGGAAGGCCGCGACTCCGAGCCCGCCGAGCAGCAGCAGCATCACGAGCCCCGCGTAGCTGTCGACCAACCCGATCGAACTCATGAACACCGCAGCCACGAGCGGACCGAGGATCACGAACCACGGCCGGTGCATTCGATCGGCCCACCACCCGAACAGCGGCTGGGAGAACGAGCTGGAGAGCGACGCGATCGCCACGAGGCCGCCGACCATCGTGTAGTTGAGCCCGAGTCGGACCACGAGCAACGGCAACACGGGCAGGAAGAAGCTCGAGTAGGCGTCGATCGTGAAGTGGGCGACGGCGAGGATGCGCAGCCGGGGCGTCAGCGCTGGATGCATGGAGCGCGGGACGGTAGCACGCGGATGGCGTGAGCATCGAGGGGGCGGTCGCGCCAGGCGACCGCCCCCTTCGGATGGAGGGAAGATGCTCAGGCGGCGTAGCGCGTGATCATCTTCTCGAATCGATCGATCCACAGCTCGACGCGGGCGATCTCATCCATCACCGGTCGCAGGAGGACCCGAGCCTCGCTCGTGCGCTCCTCACGAGCCCAGTGCTCGATCGCCGCGAACTGCTCGACACAGCCGGTCGCGCCGATCGTGGCGCACATGCCGCGCAGCCCATGCGCCTCGAACTCCACTCGCCGCGAGTCGTTGCGGTCGAAGGCCGCACCGAGTCGGTCGATCCGTGCCCCGACATCACCGACGAACGTGTGCAACAGCGACGTCCGCAGTGCCGGCAGGCCCATGCAGGCCTGATCGAGCTGCTCGATGTCGACTGGTGAACCCTCGACCGGGGACGGCGGCAGGATCGGGTCGCGGATCGGCTGAGGCGGCGGAGGCGGAGCAGCGGCAGCAGCAGCGGGCGGATCGAATGCACCCGAGACAACCGTGAGCTTGGGCGATGGGGCAGGAGCCGAAGCCTCGAGCGATCGACCCTCGCTTCGAGCTGTCCAGCGTTCCACGGCGTGCGTCAGGGCATCGAGATCCACCGGCTTGCCGAGCACATCGTCCATGCCGGCAGCGATACAGCGTTCGCGCTCGGAGTGATGCTGGGCGCTCCCGGTCAGTCCGACGATCGGCGTGCGACGCGAACCGCGTTCGCGCGCGCGGATCGCAGAGGTCGCGCGGCAGCCATCCATGTCCGGCATCTGCAGGTCCATGAGGACCAGGTCGAAGTCGTCATCCTCGGTGCGGCGGATCGCCTCGCGACCGGTCGACGCCACTTCGACCGTGTAGCCGACGCGGTGCAGCGCACTGGTCGTGACGAGCTGATTGACGGCGTCGTCCTCGACCAGCAGCAGTCGAACGCGGCCACGCCGAGCTTCGGCGATCGAGTGGCGCGTCACGAGCAGCGCCGGGCCATCATCCGACTCCGACGTCGCCAGCACCTCCTGGAGCGCCTCGTGCAGCTGCGACACCTCGAGCGGCTTGAGCAGATAGCCGGTGAAGCCGGCCTCACGTGCGCGCTGCGCATCGCCCGGTCGCCCGACCGATGTCGTCAGGACGAGTCGCGTGTCGGCGAGCGCGCCACTCTCACGAAGTCGCTCGGCGAGTGCGAAGGCATCGAGCCCGTTCAACTGCATGTCGGCGAAGGCCACCGTGTACGGACGGCCATCGAGCGAGGCCTCCGCCAAGCGCGCCATGGCGCTGGCGCCGTCATCGGCGAGGCCCACTTCACACCCCCACGCGGCGAGTACCGTCCCCAGTTGCTCGCGCTCGGACGTGTCGGCATCGGCGATCAGGATGCGCTGGTCGCGCAGGGAACCACGGTCGATCGCGGGAGCGCCGACGCGCATCGGCTGCATCGAGAGCGTGAGGCGGAACCAGAAGGTGCTGCCGACGCCCTCGGCGCTCTCGACTCCGACCTCGCCTCCCATCAGGTCGATGAGGCGACGTGAGATCGCGAGCCCGAGCCCCGAGCCACCGAAGCGGCGCGCGACGGACGGATCGGCCTGCGTGAAGATCGCGAAGAGACGAGCCTGGGCCTCGGGCGACATCCCGACTCCCGTGTCCTGGACGCGGAACATCAGCGTGACGCGATCATCATCCTCGGTCTCGCGATCGACCCGCAGCGAGATGCGACCGGCCTCGGTGAACTTGATGGCATTGCCCAGCAGATTCAGGAGCACCTGGCGGATACGACCCGGGTCGCCCTGGACGCGCGAGGGAACCCGCGAGTCGACTCGATGCTCGAACGTCAGTCCCTTATTGTCGGCTGAGGGGAACAGCAGGGCGGTGACCTGCTCGACCGCGACCCGGATGTCGAAGTCGAGGCACTCGACCGGCATGCGGCCCGCTTCGAGGCGCGAATAGTCGAGCGTGTCATTGACCAGCGTCATCAGCGTCTGACTCGACTGGTGGATGATCTCGACCAGGGAGCGCTGCTGGGGCTCGAGCGAGCTGTCGAGCAGCATGCGCGACATCCCGATCAATCCGTTCATCGGCGTGCGGATCTCGTGGCTCATCGTGGCGAGGAACTCGCTCTTCGACTGAGCCTGGGCGCGCGCCTCCTCGATCTCGTGATGGAGCGCGGCGACGGTCTCGTCATCGAGCGAGAAGCGTGCCGGCGGCTCCGCATCCGAGGCCACGGAAGGAGCGGGTCCACTCGCAGAGCCGCTGCCCATCTCGTGCAGCGGGGATGCGGCGAAGCCGTCGAGCGAGAGCATCGAGGCCAGACTCCGCGGCGCCTCCGTCTCGGGCCTCGCGACGCCGACGAGATAGATCTCGCCATCCGAGCGCTCCCAGCGGCGCAGATTCAAGGTCAGTCGGACAAGCGAACCCTCGGAGTGCCGCACGTGCACGATGTGATGCGCTAACGCGAGGCCGCCACGGTGCTGGCGCCACACCGAGCGCAGACTCGACGTGCGGTGTTCGGCCGAGAGGAGCGGCACGGCCGACTTGCCGATCAGCTCTGCTCCGCGATGGCCGGTGAGCGTCTCGAGCGAGCCGGAGACCCAGGCCAGTCGGCCCCAGGCATCACAGCAGAAGACGAGATCCGGCGATGCCTCGAGCACCTCGCGCAACCCGATGGTCGGGGCGAAGGTCGGAATCGAGACAGTGGCGCGGGACGGCGGGACCAGATCGGACATGGCGCCCTCGTGAGGGTCGAGTGCGGGCTCTCGACGCGCCGAGTGCGCGCCGGGAAACCGGCTTCCTTGCTCGTTGTCGGCCTTCTCGGCTCGGCGCTTGAGCCTTTGAGAGGGCGGGACCGACCCGGCTCAGCGCCTGCGGCGACTCCGCCCACGAGAGGCCGTGGTGACCTCGGTCACCACGTAAGTGCCGCTGCGGTCGTCTTTTCGGAGGGTCAGCACCTTCGCTTGCTGGGCGTCCTCCAGCAGTTCGCTGAAGCTGTCGTACCCCAGCGCCCGCTCGCTGAACGCGGGGCGCTTGCGCTTGATGGTGTCCTTGATGAGGGAGGCCTGGATGGTCTCGAAACCCTCGCGCTGGAGCGCCCGGACCGTGTCCGCCACCAATCGGAACGCCTCGGCCCCGCCTTCGACCGGCTTCTGGCTGGCGGGCTCCTGGGCGGACTCGGGCTCGAGGTCCTCGTAGTAGATGAACTCGTCGCAGCCATTGGCGAGGAGCGGCGAGGTCGAGGCCCGCATCCCGAGCCCGATGACCCGCTTGCCGTTCTCCTTGAGCTTGGAGACGAGCGGTGAGAAGTCGCTGTCGCCCGAGACGATGACGAAGGTGTCGATGTGCTCCTTGCTCCAGGCGAGATCCATCGCATCCACGACGAGCCGGATGTCGGCGGAGTTCTTGCCCGTCTGGGCACGCCTCGGGATCTCGATCAGCTCGACGCCGTTCTCATGCAGGGCCTTCGTGTACTCGCGAAAGCGGTTCCAGTCGGCGTAGGCGATCCGCACGAGGATGCGGCCCTTGTCGAGCAGCCGCTGCAGCACGCGCCGGACATCGAATGACTCGTTGCCCTTGAGGCCCAGCGCGATGTTCTCGAAGTCGACGAACACCGCGAGCCGGAGCTGCGTGTCGGAAGAGCCGGAGGATGCGGGCATGTGCGCCTTCCTGGCGCGGCGACCGACGGAGCGTGGTCGGTCGGCGCTGCGGGCGCCTGACGCCCGGGAGGAGGGATTTGCGGCAGTCGGCATCGGGCCGAACCGCGCAGGGGACCTCGGGAACGAGGCGACCCTATCACACGCCATCGCGCCCGCTCCGCCTCGCTGGCGATGTCCGCTTGGCGCGCTTAGGCTGCGCCCCCATGAACGAACCCAAGGAAGCCGCCGGTTGGAGGCGATCCCTGCACCGGATCATCTTCGAGGCCGACACGGGCTTCGGGAAGCTGTTCGACGCGCTGCTGTTGATCGCCATCGTCGCCAGCGTGCTCGCGGTGATGTTGGAGAGTGTGTTGACCTTCCGCGTGCAGCACGGCACCGGGCTCCGGATCGCCGAGTGGATGTTCACGGTGATTTTCACGGTCGAGTACATCCTCCGCCTCGTCATCGTCGAGAAGCCGACGCGCTACGCGCGCAGCTTCTTCGGAGTCGTGGACCTGCTCGCCATCCTCCCCACTTACCTCTCCCTCTTCCTGCCCGGCGCGCAGACGCTGCTGATCATCCGCGCCCTGCGCCTGCTTCGGATCTTCCGGGTGTTCAAGTTGGGCAGGTTCCTCGGCGAACAGAACCTGTTGCTCATCTCGATGCGACGCAGTCGCGAGAAGGTGTTCGTCTTCCTCGCCACCGTGCTCGTGCTGGTGATGATCCTCGGCTCGGCGATGTACCTGATCGAGGGACCGGCTTCGGGCTTCACCAGCATCCCGCGCAGCATGTACTGGGCGATCGTCACGCTCACCACTGTGGGCTACGGCGATATCGCGCCCAAGACGGGTTACGGGCAGGCGCTCGCGGCTCTGGTGATGGTGCTCGGCTACAGCATCATCGCCGTGCCGACGGGGATCCTCACGGCGGGTATCGTCGAGGCGGCGCGGCAGCCGATCACGACGCGAGCCTGCCCGCATTGCATGAGCGAAGGGCACGCGTCGACGGCGCTCTTCTGCAAGGATTGTGGCGACACGCTGCCGGAGGCGTAGCCGCGCCCAAGGCTGCTTGCAGCCAATGCCTCGCACCGTGCAGACTCATCGCCCATGTCCATCACCTCCGGTTCCCGCATCGCCCGCTATGAAGTGCGTTCCCTGCTCGGCCGCGGCGCGATGGGCGAGGTGTATCGCGCCTTCGATGACCGCTTGGGCCGTGATGTCGCCATCAAAGTGCTGCCGGCGGTGTTCAGCGCCGACGCCGAGCGCTTGAGGCGCTTCGATCAGGAGGCCCGCGCCGCGAGCGCCCTCAACCACCCCAACGTGCTGTCGATCTTCGACACCGGCACGCATGAGGGCCAGCCCTACATCGTCTCCGAACTGCTCGATGGGGACACGCTGCGGGCACGGCTCTCATCGGGAGCACTGCCCGTGCGCAAGGTCGCCGAGTTCGGCATCCAGATCGCGCGTGGGCTCTCGGCGGCGCACGCCAAGGGAATCGTGCACCGCGACTTGAAGCCCGAGAACCTGTTCGTGACTCGGGACGGCCACGTCAAGATCCTCGACTTCGGGCTCGCCAAGTTGATCCGCAATGACGTGGATGCCCAGGTCCCGGGCGACTCGCTCGCCGCGACGATGACCGAGGCCGGTCGCGTGCTCGGCACCGTCGGCTACATGGCTCCGGAGCAGGTTCGAGGCGAGCCGGCCGATCATCGGGCCGACCTCTTCGCGCTCGGCTGCGTCCTGTTCGAGGCGCTGAGCGGCTCTCCCCCGTTCCACCGCGACTCCGCCGTCGAGACGATGGCGGCGATCGTGCGCGAGGACCTGCCGTCGCTGCCGTTGGAGATCGAGCAGCAGAGCGCCGGACTGGCCGCGCTCATCCGCCGCTGCGTCGAGAAACACGTCGGCGAGCGCTTCGAATCGGCACGCGACCTCGCCTTCAGCCTGGAAGCTGTGGGTTCGTTGACACAGTCCGTCGAGGAGGCTGGCGTTGCGGGCTCCGGCGCAGGCGCTGCGGACGTGGCCTACCAGCGCATCTCGTTCCGGCGCGGCTGCATCTGGTCGGCTCGGTTCACCTCCGACGCCCACTCGGTCATCTACAGTGCGAGTTGGGAGGGCAAGCCGCTCGAGATGTTCTGGGCGCATATCGGCAATCCGGAGGCGCGCGCATTGGGGTTCCGCGACACCGATCTGCTCGGCGTCGCGCCCTCCAACGAGATGGCGATGCTGCTCCGCACCGAGTTCGTGACATCGTTCGATCGGCGCGGCACGCTGGCGCGAGTGCCGCCGATGGGCGGCGCCGCACGGGAACTCCTGCACGATGTGCATGCCGCCGACTGGAGCCCCGATGGCGCGCAGCTCGCAATCGTCCGTTGGAAGGAGGGCATGCTCCGGCTTGAATACCCGATCGGCAACGTGCTCTACAAGACCGCCGGGTGGATCAGCGGCGTCCGGATCTCCGCCGACGGGGAGCAGATCGCGTTCCTCGACCACCCGACACGCAACGCCGACTCGGCGACTGTGAGCATCGTGGACCGCCGGGGCGAGCGCCGCACACTCACCGAAGTCTGGGGCACGATGCGCGGCCTCGCGTGGTCCGCCGACGGCAAGGAGGTGTGGTTCACCGCCGATCGTGCCGGCGCTGCTCGCGGTCTGTACGCCGTGACGCTCGAGGGCTCGCTCCGCCGCGTGCTGCAGGTGGCGAGCAACCTGACGCTGCACGACGTGGCGCGCGATGGACGGGTGCTGCTCGCCCACGGCGCCGAGCGGGCGGGGATCAACGGCCAGGCCCCGGGCGACGAGCATGAGCGCGACTACTCATGGCTCGACTGGTCCCTGCTGCAGGACCTCTCGGCGGACGGACGGATGATCCTGCTCGATGAGACGGCCGAGGGCGGCGGCGAGAAGGGCTCACTCTACCTGCGTCCCATGGACGGCTCCCCGGCGATCCGACTCGGCGACGGCTCCGCGCGCACGATCTCGGCGGATGGCCAGTGGGTGATCGGCGCCCAGTACGGCGGTTCACAGGGCTCGCTGCACCTGTTGCCGACTGGCGTCGGCGAGGCCCGCACGATCCCCACGGGCGATCTCTTCTGTCACTATCCGAGGTGGCTGCCGCAGCCGAACCAACTCGTCGTCTCGGCGAGCGAACCGGGCAAGGGAGTCCGCCTCTACCGCCTCGACACCGTGACGGGCGACCACGAGCCGATCACGCCCGAAGGCGTGGACTTCATGGAGTTCCATGTGCTGCCGGGCGCCACGCACGTCGCGGCGATGAACTCCGACCAGGAGCATCGGACCTACGCGCTCGATGGCGGCGACTCGCTCGCGATCCCGCATCTCGGCCGCACCGACCGCATCGTGCAGTGGCTGGGCGACTCGAATTCGGTGCTCGTCTACAGCACGAACGAACTGCCTTCGCGTGTCCAACGAGTCGATCTCGCGACCGGCGAGCGCACGCTGTGGCGTGAGATCACGCCTCCAGATCCGACGGGCATCTACCGGGTCGGCCGCCTCAAGGCGAGCCAGGACCTGCGTGCCTACGCGTACACCTACTACATGCAGCTGGTGGACCTGCACGTGGTCGAGGGGTTGCGCTAGGCACAGGCGGCGTTCATCCCCGACGGGCTCGCACCCGAGCGCAAAGCGCCACGGCGGCCCTCGCCTGGCCAGGGGGACCCCGGGTAAGAACTGGAGGCGGCGCCCGGATTCGAACCGGGGAATCGGTGGCAATTGGGAAATCCAGCGGGAACACCGGAAGGCGCTGAGGGGGCCGTGGACGGCCGCGTAGGCCGCGGCGCGCGCGAGCCCGGGGCCGCACGCCGCGTGCGAGGCCAGTTGACGGTTTGGCGCGGTACGGGGCCGCCTTTACCCCGTTCACGGGAAGAACGTCGGCCACCGGGGGCCACTGCCAGAGTTGGCGCGCGGAGGAACTTCTGGGGGCGTCGGGCGTGCCGCCAGCAGAAGCGTACGCGCCGCAGCCGGCCCCGGGGAACGCCCGGCCGTCTGCTTCCTAGCTACGGGTTGTCCACTTCCGCGGCTAGGCCCGCCACCTCGGGTGAAGGGAGCGTGCTCCCACCGCGGGCAGCCTGTTCGAGGCTGGCGGCGGCGGATTGCCTTTCGAGCCTCGCGTCGGGTGTCAACGGAAACGCGCATCACGGAGCGCAGGCCCTCGCTCATCGGGGCAGGAGCGGGTCAAGTTTGCCCTTCCTGTTTTAGACCGTAGCTGTCCCGTCGCGACGGGCACGCAATCGCCCGTTCGATCGACGGCTTGAAGAATCACACCTTCCACCTCCACGAGCGCATCGCCGCCATTCGAGCTGCGAGGCTTAGGCCGCGTAGGCCGTAGGAAGCGCCCATGCGAAAGGATTGCTCGACCCTCGGAGTTCAGCTCGACAACGTTCCAACGATCAACCTACGGAACGAGTTCGTCTGCCACCTCCATCTGATGAGGCAGACCGAGTTCCGAGACGCGTTCCACAAGCGAGGCGTGATCCAAACACCCTTCTTCACGTGGCACGGATCGCCGGAAGAGGCGCTCTCGCTGATGGTGCAACGCGCGGTCGCCGGGCTCGAGGCGTGGATCGTTGGCGCGGCCTGGTCCGAGTTGGCCGCCACGGGTCGCATCGCGACCCACATTAAGTCTGTCCGGAACCCCGCCTCGCTCTCCGGCAAGGGGATGGCCGAGAAGTACTACTGCTCGCTTCCCGGCCTCGTGTACGCGGAAGTTGCTCTCGATCGAGCAGACCCTGCGCTATGGAGCCGCACCCAGGTCCTTTACCGGGAGATCCGCAACCCGCTCATGCACGGCTACCAGATTGATGCCGCCTCCGTGGACGGTGTACTCGAGTGCTTCGAGCACGTCGCGAAGCTCTTTCGATGGACCGACACCTGGCACGACTGGGTCTTTCAGCACCCACCATGGACGGCACCGATCCACATCATGGCCCGGCGCCTCCTGCTGACGCTTCAGCCTGAAATGGCGCTCGATGCCGAGGATGTGCGCACGACCATTAGCGACTTTGTGCGCGACGGCCGATGCTCTCCTGTTCCTGAGCATGAACTCGACCTAATCCAGACGCTTGCCGACCTACTCGCGTGTGCCCGCCGTCACGAAATCCCGCCGCCCTGCTCAGCGTGACGGGAGCGCGAGCAAATTGCGGTAGGCTGAGCGTCACCATCACCATCACAAGCATGAGGAAGCCCAGTGAATCCTGAGTTAAGCGCCGCGATGGAAACCGTCCGCCACATGATCCTGTGTCTCGGCGGGGCTCAGGTCGTCGTCGTTGGCCTGATTGTCTGGTTCGGTCAGCTTTGGAGAGACCGTCAGCTTGCAAAGGAGCGGGCCGCCATTGAAACCCGGCTCGCCGACCACAATCACGCTCTTGAGCTGAAGCTTGAGGGCTACCGACTTGAGATCAATGGCGCCCTGGCCCACTACACGGCTCGCACGGGTCTACTTTCCGAGCTTCAACTCAAGGCCACCGAAGAAATCTGGGGCAAGCTCTTTCGCGTCCAATGGGACGTCGTTCGTCGCTTGTCGCCGCTCCAGTCGGTGCGGAATGATGGTCCTGGGTTCCCGAATCCCGAAGAACTGCGCGAGGCGTACTTCAAACAAATGCAGGAAGAGTTGGGGAAGCTGGATGCAGCTCGCCTCGAATTGCTCGAGGTGGTTCATGCGCGTCGCCCCTTCCTGCCGAAGACCCTGTTCGACGAGATGGAGCAGTACAACGGGCTCTTGTTCGAGACTGTCACGCTGCTTCAGCATCACCTTGAGGATGAGCGCGAGCCCACTCCCGGCGAGGACCGCGATGCCGCGGTGGAGCGCCGGAAGGGCCATCGAGTGAAGCGCGAGGACTTCGTCAAGCGACTCTCAGACAAGCACGACAAGATAGCCGAGGAGATTCGAGCCCTGACGAGCCCTCCGCCTCCGAGCTCACTCGAGTAGCCAAGCTATGGATAGGCCCATCGGCTCCAGAGGCGCTCGAACTGGGAGCGCCTGGGCGAAGGCCAAGGCCGTGAAGGCGAGTCACCGCGCGAAGGCCATGGGTTTCTGGAACCACCCGCAACGGAAGAAACGAAAGAACCCAACAATAGGCGGCCTGGGAGCCGGCGAAACCAGCGACCCACTGCCACACCCTGCGTTGGACGAAACCGACTCCGCATCCGATGTTCTACCCAGCCCGGACTCGCACCGATCTGCCCGCCGTGATCTGCTCCAAGTTGAAAGAGCCGCGCGGTCGTTCAACTCGGACCATTCGCCTCGCGCTTCGCCGCCCGCTGCCTGCGTTTGTTCGCGCGAGACATCTTCTGCGACGGCGGGATGTATCGGGCTCCGGCCGCGAGCGCGTCGAGCTTCTGCTGCATCGCGGCGGTGCGCGTAAGCTCGTAGAAGATGGTGCGCTCACAGTGCTTCTCCTGCCTCAGCCATTTCACGACCCAGGCGAAGTCTTCTGCTCGCAACTCGAGGAGCTGCCTTCGCAGCCCGCGAATCTCATCAGCGTCGGCCCTGACCAGCCTCCCGCCTGACAGCGCATTGAACCGGAGCGCCTCCTGTTCATCCCATGCTGCCCCCCGGCTCCACGTCATGCGATGAATGATCAC
>JAYWEM010000167.1:0-7006 GCA_043779265.1 bacterium
CTCACCACGCTCAGCGTGACGATGGCGCTATTCCTGTTCTGCGCCCTGGGCGGCATCCTCGACACGCTCAAGGCGAGCATCGAGGCGGGTAGCCGTCAGCGGCTCATCACCCGCAACGCGATCTCGCTGGTGTTCCCGATGCCGCAGTCGTACGGCCCGCGCATCGCGGCCGTCGATGGCGTGCGCAAGGTGGCGATCCAGAACTGGTTCGGCGGCCAGGATCCGCGCGGCAACCAGCACTTCTATGCGCAGTTCGGCGTGGACGACGCGTTCTGGGACATCTACCGCAAGGAGATGATCATCGTGCAGGCCTCCGAGCCGGCCACGCCGGTGGCGGTGCCCGAGGGCGCCGATCCCAAGTTGGCCGGCTACTTCGCCGAGCAGACCTCGTGCGTGATCGGCGAGAAGCTGCTCCTGAAGAACGAATGGAAGCTGGGCCAGACGATCACGCTCAACGGCACCATCTACCCCGGCAACTGGGAGTACACGATCCGCGCCGTCTATCGCGCCAAGGACCCGGCGTTCGGCGAGGAGACCATGTTCTTCCCCTACCGCTATCTGGAACAGAAGGGAATGGGCGGCAGCGGCCAGGCCGGCATCTACGTGCTCGACCTGACGTCGCCCGACCGCGCCATCGGCGTGACCAAGGTGGTGGATGAGATGTTCAAGAACTCCAACGCCGCGACGCGCACCGAGAGCGAGCAGGCGTTCCAGGCCGGCTTCGTCAGCATGTACGGCAATATCCCGTTCGTGCTGCGCGTGATCGGACTGGCGGTCGTGTTCGCCATCCTCGGCATCGCCGCCAACACGATGATGATGGCGATGCGCGAGCGCACGGCGGAGTTCGGCGTCATGAAGACGCTCGGCTTCAGCGACAGCACGGTGTTCGCCCTGGTGCTGTCCGAGGCCGCGATCATCACGCTGGGCGGCGGCATCCTGGGAGCGTTGCTCGCCAAACTCTCGGTGAGCGGCCTCACGACCGGGTTCCTGCCGCCTCTGGTGATCGAGTGGAGCACCATCGCCACGGGCATCGGCGTCGCCGTTCTTCTGGGCGCGGTGAGCGGGCTGGTGCCCGCCTATCAGGCCTCCAAGCTCCGCATCGTCGACGCGCTGCGGCGCGTGGACTGAGGGACCGACCATGGCCATCCCATTCGAATACAACCTGCGCAACGTCATGAACCGTCCGGTCTCGACGTTCACGACCGCGCTCGGCATCGGGCTCACGGTCGCCATCTTCATCGGGGCGCTGGCTCTTGCGGCGGGCTTCCGCGCGGCGCTGGTCTCCACCGGTCGCGACGACAACGCCATCGTGCTCCGCAAGGGCGCGGATTCCGAGATCTCGTCCGGCCTCAGCCGCGATCAGGTGCAGATCCTGCGCGCCTCGCCCGAGATCGCGGCCGGGCCCGACGGCCGGCCGCTCGTGACCGCCGACCTGGTGGTGGTCACCAACAAGGACCGCAAGGGCCAGGCGGGCTCGTCCAACATCATCGTGCGCGGCGTCGATCCGCAGGCGGGAGCGGTGCGCGGCAACATCAAGCTGATCGCCGGCCGCACGTTCACGCCCGGCACCGACGAGGTGATCGTCGGGCGGCGCATCGCGCCTCGATTCAAGGACTGCAACGTCGGCGATCGGATCCGGTTCCAGCAGCGCGACTTCACGGTGGTCGGCCACTTCTCGGCGGGCGGTTCGGCATTCGAGTCCGAGGTGTGGGGCGACGTCGAGGTGCTGGCACCCGCGCTCCAGCGCTCGAACACGTTCCAGACCGTGGTGTTCCGCATGCAGGACCCGGCACAGCTGGCCGCGCTCAAGACGCGCGTCGAGGCGGACCCTCGCCTGCAGGCGCAGGTGCTCTCGGAGCGCGACTTCTTCATGCGCCAGTCCGAGTCGTTCACCACGCTGATCACCGTGCTCGGCACGTTCATCACGCTCATCATGGGTGTGGGCGCGCTGTTCGGTGCGGCCAACACGATGTTCGCCGCCATCGGTGCGCGCAGCCGTGAGATCGCCACGCTGCTGGTGCTCGGCTTCTCACCCGCTTCGGTGATGCTCGCGTTCGTCGTCGAGTCGGTGCTGATCGCCGCGATCGGTGGCGCACTCGGCATCCTGATGGCGCTGCCGGTCAACGGAATCACCTCGAGCACGACCAACTTCTCATCCTTCTCCGAACTGGCGTTCCAGTTCACGGTCACGCCCGAGGCCATGGCATCGGGCATGATCTTCGCGCTCGTGTTGGGGCTGGTGGGCGGCTTCTTCCCCGCGCTGCATGCCTCGAGGCAGTCACTCTCGGCGGCACTGCGCGGCGGGTGAGCGCGGACCCGTCCGCAGAACGTCAGCGCAGTCGCAACACCCGCAGGCTCTTCACCTCGCTGCCCTGCACGAGTCGCGCCAGATAGACGCCGGCGGCAGCCGCGCGTCCGTCGGAGGCGATCCCATCCCACACGACGCGGTGGCTGCCGGCTGCTCGCTCGCCTTTCACCAGCGTTGCGACGCGGCGTCCGGTCAGGTCGTAGATCGCCAGCGAGACGTGGCCGGCCCGGGGCAGCGTCATGGCGAACCGCATCGCGCCGCTCGCGGGATTCGGCGAGGCCGCGAGTCGTAGTGCGCTCGTGACAGCCAGTGGGACATCGGTTGTCGGCCCGGTCCACCGCACGCGCCGCAGCGAGCCATTGACGCCGATGAAGTTGGCCGAGGCGAACTGCTGCAGCCAATAGAGCGAGCCGTCGGGCCCGATGTGGAAGTCGACCGCCGCCTTGAAGCCCGTTCCCCACGCCGAAGCACTCGGCTGCCCCGGCGCGACGGGAGCCGTGACCCACTGGCCGGCGCCTTCGTCGAACACCAGGCGCGACATCACGCCCGTGAAGTAGTCGCCCCAGAAGATCGAGCAGCGATGGTCGGCCGCCCAGTTGGCCGCGCCGCCGGGCACTGCGCGATAGACGCCCGCGGTGAAGATCGAATGGAGCTGGGTGTCGCGGGTGAACGCCAAGATGGGATCGAGGTAGCCGTTGGCGGCATTGCCGGCGCCGCCCGGCTCGGGGCAACCGGCGCGCTCGAGCACGGTGCCCAAGCCCTCTCGGTACGGCCAGCCGTAGTTGCCGCCCGCGAGCACCTCGTCGAGCTCCTCCTCGTCGGCCTCGCCGACATCGGCCAGGTACGGGATGCCGGTCTGGGCGTCGATGCCGAACATCCACGGGTTGCGGAAGCCGTAGGCGTAGACGAGTCGCGCATTCTCGTCGGCCGTCGAGAGCGGGTTGTCGCCCGGATCGAGCGATGCCCTCGGCACCTGCGGACCGCCGCCTGCGGCGAGCTGATCGACTCGCAGCCGCAGCAATGCGCCTCGCATCGAGGTCGAGTCCTGTGCGTCGCACACCACTTCGTCCTCGCCCAGGCTCACGTAGAGCATGCCGTCGGGGCCGAAACGCAGGCAGCCCGAGTTGTGGTTGGGATCGGCATCGGGGATGTCGCCCAGCAGCACCAGCGGGCTCGACAGCGTGATCGCCGTGCTGAGCGGATCGCTCAGCGCACCGCTCGCGGTGAAGCGGCGCAGCTTGAGCAGATTGCCGGGAGCGTTGTGGAAGACGTAGACGAACGGGCGAGCCGGCCACTGCGGGTCGATCGCGATGCCCTGGAGGCCTCGCTCGTAGCCGGCCGAGGTCACGTCGTCGACCGTGTGGATCACCGTCGTGGCCACGAGTGGGTCGCCGGTCCAGATGCGAACGCGCGCGGTGCGCTGCTCGACGATCAGTACGCGGCCATCCGGCAGGAAGTCGAATGCGCGCGGCTGGTCCATCGCGAGCCCGGCGGGAAGGTTCGGCGACAGTCCCTCCTCGACGAAGTCGGTCGGGACGACCGCGGCCGAGACCGCCGACGCCAGTCCCGAGGCCGCGAGACAGGCGAGACTGAACGCGAGGATCGTGTGGCGACGCGGCATGCGCGAGGACTCCTGATCGAAGGTGTGCCGGGTGTTCCGCTGTCGTCCCCGGCGCTCGAAGCGGCCGGAAAGGGCTGGAAACAGCTCGTGAAGCACACGATTGTGCGGGCCTCGGAGCCTGCAGGCAAGGCCGCATCCGAGCCTCCGGCGCCTTCCTCGCATCTCAGGGATGCGTGGCTGGGTGGAAGCGCCCACCGGGCCGAGGCTAGAATCGCCAGTCGCACGCACTCCCATCTCCCTCGCGCGCTAAGGAGCAGCCCCTTGTCCGGCACTGTCCATGACGTGATCATCCTCGGCTCCGGCCCGGCCGGTTACACCGCGGCCATCTACACCGCGCGCGCCAATTTGAACCCCGTGCTGTTCTCGGGGCTGCAGCCCGGCGGCCAGCTCACGATCACGACCGAGGTCGAGAACTACCCCGGCTACCCCGACGGCATCCAGGGTCCCGAGATGATGGAGCACTTCCGCAAGCAGGCGGAGCGCTTCGGCACGGTGATCCACGACACGATGGTCGAGAAGGTCGACTTCTCGCAGCGCCCGTTCCGTGTGTGGTCCGACGGCGTCGAGCACGCGGCCAAGAGCATCATCGTCGCGACCGGCGCCAGCGCCATGCTGCTCGGACTGCCGAGCGAGCAGAAGTACATGGGCTTCGGCGTCAGCGCCTGCGCCACCTGCGATGGCTTCTTCTTCAAGGGCAAGCCGGTCGTCGTCGTGGGCGGCGGCGACACCGCGATGGAGGAGGCCAACTTCCTCACGCGTTTCTGCAGCGAGGTGGTCGTCGTGCATCGCCGCGACACGCTGCGCGCTTCCAAGATCATGCAGGAACGAGCACTCGCGAATCCCAAAATCCGCTTCGAGTGGAACCGCGAGGTCGCCGAGGTGCTGGGCGATGGCAAGAAGGTCACGGGCGTGAAACTGCGCGACACCGCCTCTGGCGACGTGCACGAGTTGGCGACCGAAGGCGTGTTCATGGCGATCGGCCACAAGCCCAACACGGAGTTCCTCGGCGGCCAGTTGGAGACCGACGAGAAGGGCTATCTCAAAGTGAACCCCGGCCGCTCGATGACGAGCGTCGAGGGCGTGTTCGCGGGCGGCGACATCCATGACTCGATCTACCGCCAGGCGGTCACCGCCGCCGGCACGGGCTGCATGGCCGCGATCGACGCCGAGCGTTGGTTGGAGGCCCAGAGCCACGCCGCACACGCCGCCGAAGCCGCCGCACCACGCTGACAGCCCCCACCCCGCCGCACGCTGAGAGGAGAGCCGCCATGGAACGCGAGGTCCTCGAGTTCGACGTGCAGTTCGTGGGGGGTGGCCCGGCCGGCCTGGCCGGCGCGATCCACCTGGCGAACCTCGTCGCGGCTCGCAACGAGAAGGCCTCGGCCGCGGGTACGCCGCCGCTGCCCGAGCTGAACCTCGCCGTGCTCGAGAAGTCGGCCGAGGTCGGGCATCACGGCTTCTCGGGCGCCGTCATGGATCCGCGCGCGCTCGCCGAGCTGATGCCCGACTGGCGAGACAAGGGCTGCCCCATCGAGAGCGAGGTCACGCACGATGACGTGCTGATCCTGTCCGAGGGCGGGCAGTTCCGGCTGCCGCTGGTGCCGCCGGCGCTCGACAACCACGGCAACGTGATCGTGAGTCTGGGCGAGCTGACCAAGTGGATGGCGGGCATCGCCGAGGAGAAGGGCGTGATGATCGCCACCGAGACGCCGGCCGCCTCGCCGCTGCTCGATGGCCAGAAGCTGCTCGGCGTGCGCACCGGCGACAAGGGCGTCGGCCGCGACGGCCAGCACAAGCCGACGTTCCAGGCGGGCGCCGACTGCACCGCCAAGGTGACGATCCTGTGCGAGGGCCCACGCGGCACCGTAGCGCGCCAGCTCGAGGGTCCGCTCGGCCTGACGAAGGACAAGCATCCTCAAGTCTATGCGACCGGCGTGAAGGAACTGTGGGAAGTGCCGGCCGGACAGGCCAAGAAGGGCCACGTCATCCACACGATGAACTGGCCGCTGCCCGCCGACACCTTCGGCGGCGGCTTCATCTACGGACTCTCGGACACACTGTGGTACGTCGGCTTCGTCACGGGGCTCGACTGCAAAGACCCTACCAACGATCCGCACGCCAACCTCCAGAAGTTCAAGACGCACCCGCACGTGCGCAAGCTGATCGAGGGCGGCAAGCCGATCGCGTACGGCGCCAAGGCGATTCCCGAAGGCGGTTGGTACGCGATGCCCAAGCTGTACGCCGATGGCCTCTTGATCGCGGGCGACACGGGCGGGTTCCTGAACGGTGGCCGCCTGAAGGGCATCCACCTCGCGATCAAGAGCGGCATGCTCGCCGCCGAACAGGTGTTCGAGTGCCTGCTGGCCGACGACTTCTCGGCCGCCAAGCTCGCCGGCTACGAGAAGCGCGTGCACGATTCGTGGGCGGGCGCGGAGTTGCGCGGCATGCGCAACTTCCATCAGGCGTTCGATTCCGGGCTGTGGGTGGCGCTGCCGCGCACGGGCTTCCAGATGGCGATGGGCGGGCGCGATCCGTTCGGCGATCACCTGAAGGGGCATGCGAGCCACGAGCGAGTCGCCAAGCTCTCGGCCGCGCACCCGCAGGGCAAGCCCGCCGCTCCCAAGTTCGACGGCAAGCTCACGTTCGACAAGTTGGCCGACGTCTATCTCTCGGGGACGATGCACGACGAGGATCAGCCCGTGCATCTGGTCGTCACCGACACCAGCGTGTGCGCGACCCAGTGCCGCAGCGAGTACGGCAACCCCTGCCAGCACTTCTGCCCCGCCGCCGTCTACGAGATGGTGCCCGATGAGGCCAGGGGAGCGGGCGAGCTGAAGCTGCAGATCAACGCGTCCAACTGCGTGCATTGCAAGACGTGCGACATCGCCGACCCCTACCAGATCATCACATGGACCACGCCCGAAGGCGGCGGCGGACCCAACTACAAGCGGCTCTGAGTTGCGGGCGAGAGATCGCCACAATCGGGATAGGGGAGCGCGGGGTTCCCGCGCTTCCCCTCCCACACCACCGGACAAGCGGGTCCGCATCCGGCGGTTCGATGGTTCTAGCGACTGGCA
>JAYWEM010000168.1:0-16398 GCA_043779265.1 bacterium
CGCAGGAGCTCATTGCCCAACTCCGTTCGAAGGACCCACTCACCGTCTACGTTCACGTACTGATCGACCCAGGCGGCCGTCCGCGCTCGCTCGAACTCCCCTACTCCTCGCCTGAGCGCATTCCGCTCGGCGTGTACCACCACCTCTCGAAGGACATTCTCAGCTGGCGGTTCGTCGCGCCCACGCGCTTCGGCGCGCCGGTCGTCGCATGGGTCACCGCTGAGTACCAGATCAACCCCTGATCCATCCGCGGCTCGAAGCCGCGACGGAGGACAGATGAGCCGCACGCATCGCATCGCCGTGATCCCGGGCGACGGGATCGGCCCCGAAGTCGTCCGCGAGGGACTGCGTGTCCTCGACCGCGTCGCGACGATCGAAGGCGTCCGCATCGAGAAGACGCTCTACCCCTTCGGCGCCGAGCACTATCTGAAGACCCAGGAGGTGCTCCCGGACACGGCCTTCGCCGAGATCGGCGGGCACGACGCCGTCCTGCTCGGTGCCATTGGGGATCCGCGCATGACGCCGGGGTTCCTCGAGTTCGGCATCGTGGGGCGACTGCGCTTCGGACTCGATCTCTACGTGAACCTGAGGCCCGTGCAGCTGATCGACGCCGCCTTCTGTCCGCTCAAGGGCAAGGGGCCCGAGCACCTCGATTTCGTGGTCGTGCGTGAGAACACCGAGGACGCCTACGCCGGGATGTGGGGGCAGTTCAAGAAGGGCACGCCCGACGAGATCGCGACGCAGGAGATCATCTTCACACGCAAGGGCGTCGAGCGCGCGATCCGCTACGCCTTCGAGCTCTGCGGCAAGCGGGACCGCCAGCGCAAGCTGACGCTGCTGACCAAGGCCAACGCGATCCGGGCGATGGAACTGTGGACTCGCACCTTCGCCGAGGTGGGCGCCGAGTACCCCGACATCACTCGCGAACATCAGTACATCGATGCCGCCTGCATGTTCGTCGTGACGCAACCCGAACAGTACGACACCGTCGTCACGAGCAATATGTTCGGTGACATCTTCACCGATCTCGGAGCAGCACTGGTCGGAGGACTCGGGCTGGCCGCGAGCGCTAACCTGCACCCTGGCCGGATCGGCCTGTTCGAGTCGATTCATGGCTCCGCTCCCCAGTTCGCCGGGCAGAATCGCGCCAACCCGCTTGCGACGATCATGGCCGTCGCGATGATGCTGGAGCATCTCGGCGAGACGAAGGCCGCGGCTCGCGTCGACGCCAGCGTCGTGCGACTGCTTCGGTCCAAGCGACTCCCGGACCTGGGGATGGACTCGGGCTTCGGGACGGATCAAGTCGGTGACCTGGTTCTCGAGGGCCTCGAGTCCGGCTCCCCCGCCGGCGCTTGAACGGCCGAACGGAGAGCGTTTCCCATCCCGTTTCGAGTTCCGCTTGAAATGATGGCTCGATGCGGGCATCTTGCTCGTGTCGACTGAGCGTTCGGTGCCCCCGCCCGAGCCTCGCGCTTCGCGAACTGAGCGGGCCGTGACCCGCTCACTCCCTCTTCAAGGACGGTCGGCGACCCCTCCGCCGTCCAACAAGGTCGTGATCGATGTCCCGCCCCTCGCATGCCTTCTTCGGCCCCGCCATGCACCGCGGAGATGGCCGAAAGAACTCGATTGGTCCGACGCCGTCCAACGCGACGCCGTCGGCGATCCTCCGGTTCGCCCTTCCCGTCTCGTCCGAAGCCTGCGTCTCCGTGCTGGCGCTGGATGGTCGCGTGGTCCGGGTCCTTCGCCAGGACGTGCTTGCCGCCGGCGAACACCTCTGCGCCTGGGATGGCCGGGATGATCGCGGCCAGCGAGTCCCTCCCGGGGACTACACGCTCCAACTCGAGACCTCGGGTCGCACGCTGACGAGTCGCGTCGTCGAGATGCGCTGACGCGATTCTCGTCAGTCGCCCTGCTCGTCGTCGGGTGACAGGAAACGCTCCACCCAGCGGTAGCCTTCGAGCACGACGAGTGAGAACACCGTGCCGATGACCGCCAACGAGTAAGCGTGGACGCCGACGGAGACCCCGATGGCGGCCACCATCCAGACGCTCGCCGCGGTGGTCAGTCCGTGGACATAGCCCTCTTGCCGGAGGATGCTCCCGGCGCCGAGGAAGCCGACGCCTGTCACCACGCCGTGCACGATGCGCGAGGCATCGAGGCTGGGTCCTCCGAAGGCCTCGACCGCGTGCGTCGTCGTCAGCACGAACATGGTCGAGCCGACACATACGAGCGTGTGCGTGCGCAGTCCCGCGGGTTTGCGGCCCATCTGGCGCTCCCACCCCACGAGGGTGCCGAGCACGAGCGAGATGGACATCGGAATCAGGTCGTCCGTGAACGCGATCATGTCGCCTCCTTGCCGACCGGATTATCGGCAGGACCGGCGGCCCGGTCCAATCGGCATCCCGATGGGAGAGCGGACTCGCCCTCCGTTCGGGGTCAGCGGCGGTGGAAGTCCGCCTTGCGCTTGTCGAGGAACGCCTGCAGCCCTTCGTGCATGTCCTCGCTCGAGGCGAGGATCCCGAACCGCCCACTCTCGAACCGGAGCCCTTGGTCGAGCGGCAGCGACATCCCCCGCACGACACACTCGAGCGCGGCCTCGATCGCGAGCGGGCCGTTGGCCAGCATGCTCTCGGCCAGCTTCACCGCCTCATCGATCAACTCGGCCTGTGGAACGACGCGATTGACCAGGCCGATGCGCTCAGCCTCCTCGGCCTTGATCGAGCGAGCGCTGAGGATCAGCTCGAGAGCCCTGCCCGGACCGATCAGCCGCGGCAGGCGCTGCGTGCCGCCATAGCCGGGGATGATGCCGAGTTTGACCTCGGGAAGCCCCATCACCGCATTGTCCGAAGCGAGCCGGATGTGGCACGCCAGGGCCAGTTCGCAGCCGCCTCCGAACGCGTAGCCGTTCACCGCCGCGATCACGGGCTTGGGCGAGCGCTCCAGCAGTTCGACGACGCCCTGGCCGAACCGTGAAATCTCCTCCGCTGCAGCGGGGCCGAGCGGCTGGAGTTCGCCGATGTCCGCGCCCGAGATGAACGCCTTGTTGCCGGAACCCGTCACGATGAGCACGCCCTGCTCGGGATCGGCGACGAACGCTCTCGCAGCCTCGCCGATCTCGCCGAGTGTGTGGCGGTCGATGGCGTTCAGCTTGTCGGGACGATCGATGAAGAGGAGCGACACGCGGCCGCGGCGCTCGAGACGGATGCTGGTGAAGGCGTTCGGGCTCATGGATCCATCCGGGAGGAGAGTGATGCGACAGGGTCAGCGGGGCAGTATAGGAGTCTGACCGCGGCGCCGCCATCGAGGGCGCAGGGTGGAATCGGTCATGAGCGAACGTGCTCGGCTCGTGCGGGCCGGGTATGCTCCACACTCGAGTGCTCGATCCGTCGGAGGCCCCATGCAACATCAGTCCGCAGAAGCCCTGCGCATGCAGACCGAGATGGCGTTCATCGCCGAGTTGTCGATGGTCGTGGCGGCCAGTTCGGAACTGCAGCCGATCCTCGACTGGATCGTGCGCAAGAGCACGGACCTGCTCGGTGCCGACGAGTGCACGATCAAGCTCCTGGGTGCCGATCAGGAGACCGCTCATACGATCATCTTCGACAATCGGCGCGTCGGTCCCGAGGCGGGCTCAACCTGGGCCGCTTCCGTTCGGACGTCGGTGACCGGGTTCCTCATGGTCCACAACGCCGAGTTGGTGACGCCGGACGTCATGTCGGATCCGCGCTTCGCCGGTCTCCGGGGCAAGGAATCCGCGATCCGCGCCCTGCTCGCTGTGCCGCTGCGCGTGGACGGCCGGATGACCGGACTTCTCGCAGTCAGCGAACAGAAGCCGGGCCGGGAGTGGACCGCGTCGGATGTCCAGATCATGAGCATCGTCGCCTCCCACTCCGCCGGCGTGATCGAGAAGACGCGACTGCGCGCGGAGGCCGAGGAGAAGCGTCGGCTCGAGATCGAGAACGAACGCATGGAGAAAGAGCTCCTCGTCGCACACGATATCCAGATGCGATTGGTGCCCGATTCCGCGTGGGACTCGGGTGGCTGGCATGTCGACGGGCGCGTCATCCCCGCACGCCAGGTCGGAGGCGACTACTACGACTACTTCCCGATCGGGAACGCGCGCCTGGCGGTGACGCTGGCCGATGTCTCCGGGAAAGGCGTTCCCGCTGCGCTCCTGGTCTCCACGGTTCAGGGGACCCTGCGTGCTTTCGCAGATGGGATCCACCCCCCGAGCCACGTGCTGCACCAACTCAACCGATCGGTCTGTCGAAGCGCCGGCCCTGGTCGCTTCGTGACCCTGTTCTACGCGGAGATCGAGCTGACCACGGGAGAGGTCCGATTCGTGAACGCGGGGCACAACTATCCGCTCCTGCGACGCGTCGATGGCTCGATCGAGACGTTGAAGACCGGCGGGTTACCGCTCGGGCTGTTCGAGGAGGCGACCTACGACGAGGGCGCCACGACCATTGCTCCCGGCGAGCGTCTGCTGCTCTTCAGCGATGGCATCACCGAGGCGATCGATGCTTTCCGGCAGGAGTATGGGGACGACCGCCTGGAGGCACTGTGGGCGAGCAGCCAGGATGCGAGCCCGGATGAGTTCATCGCCCGACTGATGTCCGATGTCGGCGAGTTCCGGGGCGGAACCGCGCAGAACGACGACATGACCGCGCTCGCCGTGCTGCGCCACCACGGCTGATGCCGCGCCCGCGCAAGCGTACCCGGGCCATGGCCTGGCTGTTCCGCGTGCTCGCGTTGCTCGCCGTGGGGTTCGCGGCGCTGCTGGTGTGGAGCGCCATTCGCGTGGCCAGCTTCGACGTGGCCTCGCTCGCGCGTGAGAAGCCGCGTGAGACGGCGCTGATGCGCGAGCGGGCACGTGAGGCGCGTCGCTCGGGGCGCGAGTTGGTGGTCCGGGCACGGTGGGTCCCGCTGGAGCAAGTCTCGCCCCTGCTTCGCCGGGCGGTGTTGATCGCCGAGGACGATGCGTTCTTCTCACATGATGGGCTCGACTGGAACGAGATCGAGGCCTCTGCCAAACGCAACTGGCAGGCCGGCCGAATCGTTCGAGGTGGCAGCACGATCACACAACAGCTCGCGAAGAACCTGTGGCTCGGCTCGGCGCGCTCTCCGGTCCGCAAGATCGAGGAGGTCCTGCTCGCGATCCGCCTCGAGCGCACGCTCAGCAAGCGTCGGATCTTCGAGCTCTACCTCAACGTGATCGAGTGGGGCGATGGGGTGTATGGAGCCGAGGCCGCCGCGCGGCATTGGTACGGCGTGTCCGCGAGCGGCTTGAGCTCGAGGCAGGCGATCGTGTTGGCGGCTGTGATCATCAATCCCCGGCGCTATTCGCCGACCGCGCCGACGAAGCGGATCGAGCGCCGGGTCCGCATGATCACTCGGCGCATGGACCGGCGTGGACCGCTCCCGGCGCCGGCACCGATCGCTCCCCCGCCGACCGACTCGGCGGCAATCGAGGACGCCGTGGCTCCGGCCTTGCCCACCAGGGCGCCTTCGCTCGTCGAACCCGACACCACCGACGCGAGCTGAGGGTCAGGCCCCGAGGGCCTCTTTCACGAGTCGCGACACGAGCGAGCCCTCGGCCTTGCCTTTGACGTGAGGCATCAAAGCGGCCATGACCTTGCCCATCTCCTTCGCGGTCGTGGCACCCGTCGAGCTCACGGCTTCCCGCACGAGGTCGCGCACCTCCTGCTCGGAGAGTGCCTCGGGCAAGTAGCGCTGAGTCACGATGATCTCCTGCTCCTCGGCGGCGTTCAGGTCGGTGCGCCCGACCTTCTCATTGATCTCCATCGTCTCACGCCGCTTCTTCACATAGCGCTGCAGGATCTCGATCTCCTCGTCCGAACTGAGCACGGCGTCCTTGGACTTGGCCGACTTCGCCTCCATGAACGAGGACTTGAGCATGCGCAGCGTCGACAAGGTGGCCTGGTCGCGTGCCTTCATCGCGGCCACGATGTCCAACTGCATGCGATCGAGGATGCTCATGTCGGTCCTCCTGAGGGCGTCGTGGGGATCATCCCGGCGTTCGAGATGCGCGGAAGCGGATCGCGGACGATAACACGCCGATCCGCGGGATTCGAGGTCACCGCAGGTCACCGCAGGTCACCGGAAGGACGGACCGCCTCGGAACGTCCGCTCGAGCCCAACCGTGTAGATCGTGTTGTCGAGATCGGTGAAGTCGAATCGGTTATTGCGCTCGACTCCGGCTCGGATCGCACGCCACTTGGCCTCGAGTCCCCAGCCCAACGTGCCCTCGCTCGCGGGCGCCACGGTCAGCTGAAGCCAATCGTTCGACTCGGTGGCGAGCCGCATGCGCATCGGGAACACCCAGCGGTCGTCCCCTCGCGGGTCTCGCACCGCCGTCGCGCCCGCGAAACTGTAGGAACCGAAGTAGAGGTCCGCACCCGCTTCATACACGACAAGCGTCTCTTCGTCCCCGACGATCGGGCTGATTCCGCCACGCAAGACGAGGCGCGACCCGACCGTCTGCTCGGTCATCAACCAGAACCGTTCCGCGTCGCGCTCGTGGCGCCACTGCACCGTGTAGGCGGAACGACGCGAGTCCTTGAGCGTCAGGCCGACTTCCGGCCGAAGCTGATCCTGCCCACGATCGAACTCCCAGGCCTCGAGTTGCAGGTGGAGAGGGCCCTGGTTCACATAGATGATCGGGTTGCGCATGTCGTTGGCGTTGGAGAAGTCCCAGTAACGGAACTGGGCACCCACGATGGTATCGGCGATTGCGATCGGAGCGCTGATGGCGCTGAGCAGAAGCGCCGCGAGGAGTGCGATGGGTCGTCTCATGCCTTCGCCCGATCCTGCGGACCCCGCCTCGGCCGCATCGCGCCCGTCACGAATCGGAACCAGAACCACGTGCCGAGCGACATCGTCCGGAGCACCGTGTTCACGGCGCCGTACACCGGGTACAGAATCAGTACGCTGATCGGGGCCCGCTGACGCGTCCCCGGCTGACGGATCATCCACCACGAGTGAAGTTCGAATGCGAGATAGATGACGTACAGGACGACCGCCCACCAGCGCAGGCCCGGCGTGAGGAGGATCACGAACAACGACCACGTCTTGATCGGGTCACTCAGCACCGTGTAGACGTTGTAGGCCATCTCGTAGCGAAGCCGCCAGCTCGCGCGCGATCCCAGCAGGAGTCGCAGCATGTTGGCGAGCTGATGGTAGAGCCCCGGATACCAACCCGTCAGACGCTGCCGGAACCACTGGCCCCAGCGCCACGGCGTCACGGTCCACACGGGTTCATCCGCGTACACGATACGCTTGCCGTGCAGCAGGTGGATGAGCGAACGCTGGAGATCCTCGCCCTGGAACACGGTCGTGTGCTCATGGTGGAGCGATTGAAGATCGGCGGTACGGAAAAGACCGGCGGCTCCCGAGATGCAGCTGACCGACTCCGTCACGTCGTGGAATCGCTTGCCGATCTCCATGCTCTTCGCATACTCGTGCCGCTGAAGGTGGCCGAGGAATCCGTTGCCATGCGCGCCATCACGACTGCGTCGGTCGGGCAGGACATGGAAGGCCACCGCATCCGCGCTTCCGCCGGTGAGCAGCGATGTCGGGATCTGGGCTCCACCGACGCGCGTGTCATCGTCGAGCAACAGCGTAATCGGCGTCTTCACGCGGTGGACGGCGAAGTTGATCGCCGACGCCTTGCCGCGGGAGCGCTCGAGTCGATGGACGGTGCATCCGAGCTCGCGGGCGACCTCAGCCGTGCCATCGGTGCTTCCGTCATCGATGACCATGATCCGGTCGGGCGGCAGGTGGCGCGCCAACTCCGTGATCGTGCCAGGAAGGACACTGGCCCCATTGCGACAGGCGATGACGGCGGTGACCTGAGAGGAATCGGAGACGAAGGGACGCGTCGCCTCACGACCGAGCAGCTCGACGAGTAGCTTGACGAAGTCGACGAGTGCACAGAAGAGAACCGCGAACACGACGGGTTCCGGCCAAGAACTCCCGTTGGATGCCTGCTCGAGGGGAGAGGACCAGAATGGAAGCAGCATCTCCCACGGTCTCAACGCGAACCTCCCGCGCATCCGACACGCTTGCTGGCACCCCGGAGCAGGGCTAGGCTCCGCGCGCTCTGACGACCATCGCCTGGGAGGAACGCGTGAACCGCGAGGAACGACTGGCCGAACTGCGCCGCCGCCGTGAAGCATCGCGCGCCGGAGGCGGCCCCGAACGAATCGCCAAGATCCACGCTAAGGGCCGACTGACGGCCCGTGAACGCCTCGAGCTCCTGATGGACGCCGGCTCGTTCGTCGAAATCGGTGCGTTCGTGACCCACCGCGCCACGGACTTCGGCATGGGCTCGAACCGCATCGTCGGCGATGGCGTGGTGGCCGGCTGGGGGCTGGTGGAGGGCCGCCGCGTCTACTGCTTCGCGCAGGACTTCACCGTGTTCGGCGGGACCATGAGCGAGGCGAACGCCAAGAAGATCTGCGCGATCATGGATCTCGCGATGGACAACGGCGCCCCGGTCATCGGCCTCAACGACTCGGGTGGAGCGCGCATCCAGGAGGGGGTGCTCTCGTTGGGCGCCTACGCGGACATCTTCCTGCGCAACACGCTCGCCTCGGGCGTCGTCCCGCAGATCTCGGCCATTCTCGGACCGTGCGCCGGCGGAGCGGTGTACTCCCCCGCCATCACGGACTTCACGCTGATGGTCGAGGGCACGAGCCACATGTTCGTGACCGGACCGGAGGTCATCAAGGCCGTGACCTCGGAGGAGGTCAGCTTCGAGGACCTGGGTGGCGCCTTCACCCACAATTCCAAGAGCGGCGTGGCGCACTTCATGGCAAAGGACGACGCCGACTGCATCCGACACGTCAAACGATTGCTTTCGTTTCTGCCCTCGCACAATCGCGAGGACGCGCCGCGGCGCGAGTGCACCGATCCGATCGACCGAAGGGACCCGGAGCTCGCCACTCTCGTCCCGGACTCGGCGGCCAAGCCCTATGACATGAAGGACATCGTCCGACGCGTCGTCGACGATGCCGACTTCTTCGAGGTTCACGAGCACTTCGCGATGAACATCATCGTCGGCTTCGCGCGATTGAACGGCCGCCCGGTGGGGATCGTCGGCAATCAGCCCAAGGTGCTCGCCGGTGTCCTCGACATCGATTCGTCCGTCAAAGCGGCTCGTTTCGTGCGCTTCTGCGACGCCTTCCACATCCCTCTGGTCACGTTCGAGGATGTCCCCGGATTCCTGCCCGGCACGCGCCAGGAGTGGGGAGGCATCATCCGCCACGGGGCGAAACTGCTTTACGCCTACTGCGAGGCGACGGTGCCCAAGCTTACCGTTGTCGTGCGCAAGGCCTACGGCGGCGCCTACGACGTCATGTCCAGCAAGCACATCCGGGGCGACTACAACGTGGCCTGGCCGAGTGCCGAGATGGCGGTCATGGGGGCGGACGGAGCAGTCAACATCCTGTACCGCGAGGAGCTCGCGAAGGCGAAGGACCCGGTCGCGGAGCGCATGCGCTTGATCGCGGAGTACAACGAGAAATTCGCCTCGCCCTGGGTGGCGGCCGAACTCGGGTACCTGGACGATGTCATCGAGCCGCAGGAGACGCGGCCGCGACTGATCGCAGCGTTGGAGATGCTCCGCCACAAGCGGCAGAGCATGCCGGCCAAGAAGCACGGGAATCCCCCGCTCTGAAGCAGGTTCGAGGGTGCGGGCACCGGCCGGTGCGGATGGCCGGAGGGGGGGCCAGGATGGTGCGCAAGTCGAGAGAAGGCTAGCAGCCTGCTCCGACGAGTCGCAATGGGTGGTTTGGCCCTCAGACCACCAGCATCGCGTCACCGTAGGAATAGAAGCGGTAGCGCTGGACCACCGCGTGCGCGTACGCGGCCCGAAGCAGTTCGGGACCGGCGAGCGCCCCGACCAGGAGCAACAGCGTGGTGCGCGGTAGATGGAAGTTCGTCAAGAGGGCGTCCACGGCCTGGAATCGATACGGTGGCAGGATGTACTTGCGCGTCCAGCCCGATGCCGCCTCGAGCCGTCCGTCATGAACATCGCATGCCGACTCGAGCGCCCGGACACTGGTCGTCCCGATCGCCACGATCCGCCCTCCCCGCTCGCGCGCTCGACGTAATCGGGCAGCGGACTCCTCGGGCACGTCGAACCACTCCTCGTCCATCGGATGCTCGCGTGGATCATCCACTGTGACAGGCCTGAAGGTCCCGGGGCCGACGTGCAGGAGCACGGACGCGCGATCGACGCCACCCGCCTCGAGTTCCGCCAGCAGTTCCTCGGAGAAGTGCAGCCCGGCCGTCGGCGAGGCGACCGCGCCCTCCACACGAGCGTAGACCGTCTGATAGCGCTCGAGATCGTTCGACTCGGGAGTCCGGCGGATGTAGGGAGGCAGCGGGATGGCGCCCTGCTCGGAGAGGGTCGCCGCGAGTCTGCCGCGAGTGATGCGCACGACTCGCTCCCCCTGCTCGCCCTCGCGGATCACCTCGATCTGCAGTGATCCGTCAGCGGTCTCGAGCTTGGAGCCGATCGCGGCATGTCGAGCGGGCTTGGCGAGCACGCGCCAGCATTCCCCTTCTCCGGCCGCGGGCCGCACGAACAGGAGTTCCACACGCCCCCCGGTGGCGCGTCGCATCTCGAGGCGAGCAGGACTCACACGCGTCTCGTTGAGCGCCAGCACGTCGCCCGCACGCAGCCACTTGGCCAAGTCGGGGATGTGGGCATCGTGGAGCGCTCCGGTGGCGCGTTCCACCACCAGCAGCCTGGCATCGGCCCGGCGCTCGGGCGGGTGCTGCGCGACGAGATCGTCGGGCAGTTCGTAGTCGAGGTCCTCGATGCGCATCGCCGGCCCGATCAGTGCAGCGGCAGTTCGGACTGATCCGCTGCCGGATCCCCGGCCCGCGGCGGCACCGGGCGTCCCAGATGCTCGTAGGCGAGCCGCGTCGCCTCGCGGCCTCGCGACGTACGGCGGATGAACCCCTCTTGGACGAGAAATGGCTCGTACACGTCCTCGAGCGTTCCGGCGTCCTCTCCCAGCACCACTGCGAGCGCCTGAAGGCCAGCCGGGCCCCCATCGTAGCGGTCGATCAATGCCTCGAGGAGGCGTCGGTCCATCTCGTCGAGACCCCGTTCGTCCACCTCGAGCAGGTGCAGTGCCTCGCGCGTGACCGCGCGCGTGATGGCACCGTCCGCTTTGATCAGCGCGAAGTCACGGACTCGTCGCAACAACCGATTGGCGACTCGAGGCGTGCCCCGCGAGCGCCTCGCGATCTCGACTGCGGCATCGGGGTCGAGCGCAGCGCCGAGGATCTCGCCGGAGCGCTGGACGATCTGGACCAGGTCATCTGCCCGATAGAAATCCATGCGCAGTGTGACGCCGAAACGGGCGCGAAGCGGCGCTGACAACAGGCCAGCGCGCGTCGTCGCGCCGATCAGCGTGAACGGATCGAGATTCAGCTTGAGGGAACGGGCGCTGGGGCCCCGGTCCAGCAGGATGTCGAGCGTGAAGTCCTCGAGCGCGGAGTAGAGGTACTCCTCGACGACCGGACTCAGTCGATGGATCTCGTCCACGAAAAGCACACCGCGCGGCCCCAGGTTCGTGAGCAGTCCAGCGAGATCGCCGGCTCGCTCGATGACCGGCCCCGACGTGTGCGTGATCTCGACTCCCAACTCACGCGCCACGATCGAGCCGAGCGTGGTCTTGCCGAGGCCCGGAGGGCCGTGGAAGAGGACGTGGTCGAGGGCTTCCCCACGCCGCTTGGCGGCCTCAAGGGCGATGCCCAACTGTTGGCGGACAGGCACCTGTCCCACGAAATGCTCGAGCGCCTCCGGACGAAGGCGGCGCTCTTCACGCACGTCCTCCGCGAACGGGGCGGGATCGGCGATCCTCGCCGGATGCTCCGGCAGCTCTCGTGTCGATTCGTCGCTCATACTCGCACTCCTCATCTCGTCCGTGATGTCGGCCTCGCCAGTCCCGCGAGCGCACGCTTGACGAGCGTCTCGAGCGAGTCCGTCGGTGCGGCGTTCTCCGCCGCGCTCCTTGCCGCTTCTTGAGCCTGCGCGGGAGCGTAGCCCAGCGTGAGCAGGGCCGCGACCGCATCCTCGTGGCGGTCGTCCGTCGGCCCGACGCGCTTGCGCTTGGGCGCAGAAGCTCCAGATGAGGCGAGCACGGGCATGAATTCGAGTTTGTCGCGAAGCTCCATCACGAGGCGTTCGGCTGTCTTGCGGCCGATTCCCGGAACCGCCACGAGGCGCGCCACCTGCTCGCCTCGAATCGCCTCGGCGAGAGAGGCCGGGGTCAGTCCGGACAACACGGCGAGCGCCATGCGGGGCCCGACGCCGTTCACGGAGATCAGCAGATCGAACAACCTCAACTCGTCCGGGTCGGCGAATCCGAAGAGGAGCAGGGCATCCTCACGCACGATCTGACGGGTTCTCAACTGAACCTCGGCACCGAGTGAGGGCAAACGGGCAGCGGTGTGCGTACTGATCTGGACGAGATAGCCGACGCCTCCGGCCTCGACGACGCAAACGCCCTCCTCGCGCACGAGCAATGAGCCTCGAAGCGCGGCGATCATCGGGCCACGCGAGTGGCGAGGAGCGCATCCAACCTGCGCCGGGCTGGGGTCATGCGTTCCGGAACCGACCATCTCGCTCGCTGCAGGTGGCAGATGGCGGCTGCCAGAGCGTCGGCCGCGTCCGCCTGTGGCGCCGACGCGAATCCGAGCAGGCGTGCCACCATCGACGCGACCTGCGGCTTGCTGGCCGCGCCGTTGCCCGTGACTGCGAGCTTGATGGAGCGAGGCGCGTACTCGGCGATCGGCAGATCGCGCTGCGCCGCCGTCACGAGAAGTGCGCCGCGGACATGGCCCAGCACGAGCGTCGAACGTGCGAACTCGTGATGGAAGGCCTCCTCCACCACGACCTCGTCGGGCGAGAAATCCTGGATGAGTCGGGCCACGCCATCGGCGATGAACGCGAGGCGCTTGGGTAGAGCCGCTCCCGCGGGCGGAGTCAGTGCTCCGTGCGCCAATCCGCGCAGGGCATTGCCCTCACGCTCCACCACGCCATAGCCGGTCCTTCGGCTGCCGGGGTCCAATCCCAGGACTCGCATGATGTTGGGGCCCGCCTCGCGCCCCGGGCTCGGCCCGGTTCCGCTCAGGCGTGATGTGCCGCCCCCGCCTCCTTCTCGGCTCTCGCCGCTGCAATGACCTTGTCCGCCAACTCCCTCGGGACTTCCTCGTAGTGCGAGACACGCGCAGCGTACAGCCCGCGGCCCTGCGTGATCGCCCGCAAGTGGGAAGCATACTTGTAGAGCTCCGCCATGGGCACCTTCGCATGCACGGTCTGATAGTGCCCATCGGAATCGGTGCCGAGGATACGGCCCCGTTTCGACGAGAGATCCCCCATCACATCCCCGAGGAATTCCTCCGGCACGCGCACATCGACATCATCGTAGGGCTCGAGCAGGACCGGATTGGCCTGCAGCACGAGTTCGTGGAAACAGCTCTCGGCGGCGATCTTGAAGGCCATCTCCGAACTGTCGACATCGTGATGCTTCCCGAAGAACACGGCGACCCTCACATCGACGACGGGATAACCCGCCAACGGTCCACGGTGCATTCCAGCGACGACGCCCTTCTCGACCGCCGGGATGTACTGCCCGGGGATGGTCCCGCCCTTCACCTCATTGGCGAATTCGAACAGTTTTCCGCGCGGCATGGGATCGACGCGCAGATGCACTTCGCCGAACTGCCCGCGGCCGCCAGTCTGCTTCTTATGCCGATACTCTCCCTGCGCCGATGTCCGGATCGACTCGCGGTACGGAACATGCGGCTTGGAGAGCGTCACGTCGACATGAAAGCGCTTCTTGAGGCGCTCGACCAGCACTTCGAGATGAAGGTCGCCCATCCCATGTACGAGCGTCTCGCGCGTGCTGTCTTCGAAGTGCTTGGAGAGTGTCGGGTCCTCCTCATGCAGCCGCGCCAGACCATGCGCGAGTTTCTCCTCGTCCCCCTTGTTCTTCGAGCGGATGCATTCAGCCGTGACCGGGGACGGGAAGTCTGGCGGAGCGAGCACGACCTGTCGGCCCTTGTCGCACAACGTATCTCCGGTGTGCGTCTCGCGGAGCTTCACGGCTGCGATGATGTCGCCGGCGGCGGCGCCTCGGGCATCAGAGCGGTCCTTACCGCAGAGGTGGTACATCGTGCCGATCTTCTCGGGACGGTGACGCGTCACGTTCACGACTTCATGGCCGGGCTCGAGGTGCCCGGACCACAGCCGGATCAGGGAGAGTTCGCCTAGATGCGCCTCAGCGAGTGTCTTGAACACAGTCGCCGCAACGGGCTCCTTCGCGTCGGGATTGCACACGATGTCCCGACCGCCACTGGGCGCAGTTCCGACTTGAGCCGGAGCATCAATCGGAGAGGGCAGGATGTCGACGATCTCGTCGAGCACTTCCTTCACGCCCAGGTTGTGGTAAGCGGAACAGCAGAACACCGGCGCCAGGTCACCTTGGACGACTCGTTCACAGAGGCCCTTGCGGATCTCCTCGGTCGTCAGCTCCCCGCTCGCGAGGAACTTCTCCATGAGCTGCTCGTCGCCCGTCGCTGCTTCTTCGAGCAATAACGCGCGGGCCTCGACAACTCGATCGCGCATCGAATCGGGGATCGCGACTTCCTCGCTCTGCTCCTCGGCTCCACGACCATTGAAGGTGAAAGCTTTCATCTCGACCAAGTCGACGACGCCGTGGAACTCCTCGGCCTCGCCGATCGGTAGTTGGACCGGAATCGCATTGAGGCCGAGTCGCTCGTGGCAACTCTCGATCGCAGCTCCGAAGTCCGCATGCTCTTTGTCCATCATATTGATGACGACGAGCAGTGGAGTCTGCTCCTGCTTGAGCACCTCCCAGACGATCTCGGTGCCGACCTCGATCCCCGCGCTTGCGCGCAGGACGAGAATGGCCGCGTCCGCCACGCGCAGTGCGCTGTAGACATCACCGACGAAGTCCGGGTAGCCCGGCGTGTCGAGGAGATTGATCTTGTGATCGTTCCACTCGAACTGGGCGAGCCCCAAATCGATCGTGATCTGTCGCTGGACCTCCTCCGGTGCGTGATCGAGGAGCGTCGTGCCGTCGGCGACACGTCCGATCCGGTTCGTGGCCTTGGCGACGAACAACATGGCCTCAGCAAGTGACGTCTTGCCGACACCATGATGGGCAACGAGCGCGACATTCCGGATCTGGCTGGTGGCGAACTCCTTCACGGGACACCTCCCATGATGTTCCGACCGTAGCGATCGCGGCGCGAGGGGCGCTTGCAGTAGACGCTGTGCCGCGCTAACTTCAAGTGGCATCGAACGCTAGCACTGCTGTCCGATGCGGGTCAAGAACTCGTCCCAGGGCGTCGGCCGATACTGGGGAAGAGACGTGGTCGCAGCGGTGTATCACGCCCGAAGCGTTTGACCCTCCGAGGGGACATCGCTAACTTCGCTGCCGCTCTCGCGCTGCAGGATGATGTGTCCTCGTGGCGTTCATCTTCCGAAAAGGAGTCCAGCCGATGTCGTCCTCGAAGTCGCTTCTCGCCATGGCCGTCACGCTCTCGGTCCTCCCGCTTCTCGCCGTCGCGTTCGCTCTCCAGGCGGATGCCGGCCCTGCCAAGGGCGATGCCGCCAAGGGCAAGCCGCTCTACACGCAGAAGTGCGTTGCCTGCCACAAGGCCGACGGCAGCGGTGGCGTGAAGCTGACCGGCAACCCCACGCCGAGCTTCAAGGACGCAAAGCGCATGGCCACGGTCACCGACGACAAATTGCGCGAGTGCATCGTGAACGGCGTCATCAAGTCGGGCATGGTCGCCTGGGGCAAGACGGGGCAGCTCAAGCCGGCGCAGATCGAGGACGTCATCGCGTACATCCGGACGCTCCCGAAGAAGTAGCGATCCGACTCCGGGTTCACGAAAGAGGGCGCGCCCGCATGCGGGACGCGCCCTCTTCGTCAAGTCCTCAGCGGATGTCGATGGTGATGGGCATCAGCGCGAGAACGGCTCCAGTCGGGAATCGCGCGGCTGCCAGGAGCGGCCGGAGCGACTCCAGTCCGGATTCCGACTCGATGTCCTCCTCCGGCACGAGATCCTCGAGCAGGCGCGCCAGGTAGGGTCGCTCGACGCGCGGATATGCCTCCAGTCGAAGCGGGGTGCCCGCATCCAGCTCGAGCCGCTCGCGAAGCAACTGGAGCGCTCGATCGATCCCCCCGAGTTCATCCACGAGTCCGACACGGAGTGCGGATGCCCCCGTCCAGACGCGGCCCTGCGCGACGGAGTCCGCGCTCGCCAGGGCCAGCCCCGTTCGATTCGCTACGCGCGTCAGGAACAGGTCGTAGAACGATCTCA
>JAYWEM010000169.1:0-16336 GCA_043779265.1 bacterium
CTCAGCGGAACGTGTAGGTGAACACGGCCTGCACGTAACGCTTCAGCGCCAGGTCGCGCGTGTCCTGCACGTAGGTCTCGGTGACGCTGCGGCTGACGCTGCGGTTCTGCTCCAGCACGTCGCTCGCCGTCAGGCGCAGTTCGCCGCGGCCATCCTTCAACATCTTCTTGCCGACCGTCGTGTTCCACAGCAGGACGTCCTGCCCGTAGGCGGACGGCACGCCGCTCTGCAGGTTGTGGTTCAGCTCCTGCCGGATGACGACCCCGTGCGGCACCGTGGCGTTGAACCGGAGCGAGGCGGCGTGCGTGAAGTAGTCGCCGGTGTTGCTCGTGCTCAGCGTGTTGCGCGAGATGTTGTAGGTGCCCTGGTACGAAACCGTGAAGTCCAGATTCTGGCTGATGTTGCTCGCCAGCACCGTGCCCGAGCGGATGCCGTAGGTGCTCGACCGATTGATCGCGCCCTGGATCGACGTGGGCGTGCGCGAGAACGTGCCGCCTCCATTGAAGCTCAGATTGCTCTTCATCCAGGTCAGCGGTCGGCTGTAGACGGCGAACAGGTTGGAACTCCACGACTCCTCGAGGTTGATCGGCCGTGTCAGCTGCGTGCCACGCACCAGGAAGACGCCTGCGATCGTCGTGTCACGGGGTGCCGTGAAAGTCGCGTTGGAGAACGTGCGAGCCGTGCGCGACAGATTGAAGAAGGCGAATGTGCTGCGCGAGCGCATCGGATCGGCCTCGGACAGCCGGAGTGAGATCGAATTGGTGTAGCTCGGCACCAGGTCGGGATTGCCCGTCGAGAGCGCCAACGGGTTGGCGTTGTTCACCACGTTCTGGAGTTGGCTGATGCTCGGGGCGTTGGTGGAGGTCGTCCACGCCAGGCGCATGCTGCGGCGATTGGCGAAGTTGCCGGTCAGCGTCATCGAGGGCAGCACGTCCCCGAAGGACTCATCGAGCGAGAACGTGCCCGGGAACGTCTGATCGGAACGCAGGTGCTGCCTTTGATAGGAGGCACTGGTGAGCCACTTCCACACGCCCTTGGTGACGAGCAGCGAGGCTCCGGCGCTCTGCGACATCGTGCGATTCTCGAACGTGTTGGAGGTGAGGCTGTCGGGGATGTTGTAGAGGCCCGTCTGCGCATCGAGACGCATGGCACGGGCATCCGAGTCGCTCCAGCTGAACGAGGGGTTGTAGAACACCTGGGCCTGGACCACGGCGTTGAGCGGTTCGGTGTAGGCGATTCGCGTCGAGAGTGAGCGCGTGGTGGTGAGCGTCCGCGTGCGCTGATCGAGAGTGTCGCTCGAGACGGCTGTGCCGGTGTAGAAGTCCGTCAGCGACAACTGGTCGGTGTCGGAGTCACGCTCATTGCGGCCCATGTTGATCTCGGCAGTCGAGTTGCGCCCTCGTTTGGCGAATCGTTTCCGGAAGGTGAGCCGGTTGGAGAGGTTGTCGCCGCTGGTGTTCGTGAGGCTCTCATTGCTCGAAGCGCTCATCAGGGCGCCGAGGGTGCTGAAGTTCCCCGCCGCCTCCGAGATGCGTGAGTCGTTCTGCTGGAAGTAGAGACGCGGCTGCATCACGACCGAGAACAGGGAGTCCGGCGCCCACTCGAAGCGAGCATCGAAACGCTGATTGCCATTGGCCGCTCGAGTCCCCGACCGCTGGTCGTAGAACTGGATCGAGTCCTGTGCCGGGACGTACTCGCGCGACAGCAACTGGTCGTTCTCATTGTCGGAGTCGTTGAGGAACATGCTGGCGCTGGCCTTGAGCTTGGGCCCCCACTCGCCGACATAGTTCATGCCACCCGAGTGCGTGGTGGTGAGGCCGCTCTGCTGGCCGACGAAGAAGCTGCTCGGGTCGAACTGGCCGCCGCCGAAGCCGCCGCCACCCATGCGCATGCGGTGTCCACCGCCACCCGGCCCGCCACGTCCCGCGCCGCCGCCGAACATCATGACGCGAGGGCCGCCCGAGCCGCCGCCCCCACCCGAACCACTCAGCGCGCCGAACAGGTCCTGATGCGAGAAGTTGCGATCGTTGATGTTGTTGGACATTCCGAGCAGCGTGAAACGGGTCGGCCCCTTCACCCACGTCGCATTGCCGCCGGCCTGGTAGCGATCCTGGTCGCCGTAGCCGGCGTAGCCCTTGCCGAAGCGCGCCTTCTGGTCGCGCAGGATGAAGTTCATGGTGCGCTGCGACTGCCCGTCATCGAAGCCGCTGAACTCGGCCTGGTCGCTGGCGCGGTCGTAGACCTGGATTCGGTCGACGACATCGGCGGGGAGATTGCGCACCGCCGCCGTGGGGTCGCTGCCGAAGAACTGGCGACCGTTCACGAGCACCTGCTGCAACTGCTCGCCCTGCACACGCACCTGGCCGTTCTCGATCGTCACGCCCGGGAGCTTCTGGACCAGATCCTCGGCGCTCGCGTCCTTGTGGGTCTTGAGCGCGCTCGCCCGGAACTCGGTCGTATCGGCTCGCAGCGCGGCCGGAGCAGGCGACTCGGTCACGGTGACGCCGGGGATGTCGACGGACTCGGGGCTCATCGCAAGCGCGCCGAGATCCTGCCCGAGCTTGTTGATCGCCACCACCATCTTGAGGGGCGAGAAGCCGAGACGAGCGGCCTCGAGTCGATAGCGGTGGACTCCGAGCCCCTTGATCTCGAACGAGCCGTCCTCACGACTGACCGTCCGGTGGACGACCGACGTATCGGCGAACTTGGTGAGCTTGATGCTCGCCCCATTGACGGCGGACTGGTCGCTGCGATCCCGGACGATGCCCTTGACGCTGGTGACCTGTGCGTACGAGAGGGAGGGCAGGAGGACGAAGAAGAAGGTGAACAGCCACGCAGCCCGAGCACCCATCGGAGAGCCCATCCAGACGAGAGGAGGAGTGAATACGAGTGAGGTCCGAGAGGGACGAACGAGACTAGCGTTTCGTTCCCTTCCGTGCCGCCGCGACATGCCGCGGACGGGGTGGCCCCCTGCCGCGTTCGTCGGTTAGGACGCCCATCCGCTACGGAAGGTTGGGACGAAGGTGAGCGATCGAGGCCGACGCGGCGAGGCCCGAATTCAACGCGAGGGCGTTGCGGGGCTCACTTCCTGCGCGATCACGGCTCTCATCTCGGCCGCCTCGCTCGCCTTCCCGAGCGCCTCGTACTCGGCCAGCAGGTCCTCGCGTGCGCTCTTCATCCAGTCGGCGGGCGGGACCGACTGTCGACCGAGCACGTCATAGGCGGCGCGGGTCTCCGCGAGGGCCGCTTGGGGGCGGCGCTGGCGCAAGAGGGAGCGCCCGAGCCGGAGACGCGTGATGGCGGCTGTCGGATGGTCGGGCGCAAGCGTCTCGGCATAGCGAGCGAGGGCCTGACGGAAGAGCGCCTCGGCTTCTGCGGGCCGCTCGCGATCCATCGATACTCCGCCCAGGTTGGCGATCGCCAGTCCGATGAGATAGTGCTTGCCGTCGTAGGCGGCCTGGTAGATGCGCACCATGCGGCGGAATCCGCGCTCGGCATCGTCGTAGCGCTTCTCGCGCTGGGCGATTCGAGCGAGTTCGTTGACGCTCGAGGCGACGCTCGGATGATCGGGTCCGTAGACGTGCTCTCGGATCGAAAGCGCCCGTCCGAGCAGACCGCGCGCCTCGACCAGGCGATTCTGCGGGATGAGGACTCGCGCCAGCATGGTCAGCGATGCTGCCGTCTCGTAGTGCTTCTCGCCATACCAGTCGCTGAAGATCGACAGGGCCTCGCGGAAGTAACGCTCGGCGTTCTCCCACTGTCCCTGTTCCGACTGGATGGCCCCCAGGTTGATCAGATCGCTGGCGACATGAGGATGGCGATCCCCGTGGATGCCGCGATCGAGCCGGAGCACGACCTGGTTGAGCGAGTCGGCGATGTCGTAGTGGCCGGAGTAGAAGTGGCAATTGGCGAGATTCGTCAGCGTCTCCGAGACGTCGGTCGCGGGCGCTTTCGCGAGCGAGTCGAGTCGGGCGGCTCGCGACAGCACGTCGATCGCCTGCGGGTAGTCCCCTCGTAGCTCGAGCACGAGGCCGAGCGCCGTGGTGGCACGTGACAGCAGGGCGATCGGCTTCGCAGGGTCGGCCTCGGCGAGCGCGATCGCGGCGCGCACGAGCTGCTCGGCCTCTTCCAGCTGGGACTGATCCGCGCGCAGGAGCCCCAGCCCGACCAGGCTCTTCGCCACATCCGGATGATCGTGCCCGAACGTCGCGCGACGTACCGCGAGGGAGGCTTGCAGCAGCGTGTCGGCCTGCTCCAGCTGTCCGAGCGTCTTGTAAATGCCGCCCAGAGTCTGGAACAGCTCGGCGCGGATCGCAGGCTCCGTGCTGAGTGCGCCCGCTTCTCGCACACCGCGAGCCAGCAGGCTGACGACGCGCAGCGTGTCGGCGGGGCCCGCCGCGGCGTCGCCTCCCTCGAAGAGGCGGACCATGAACGCCTGGATCCGCTGCGTGCGTGCGGACTCCGCGAGCGCCTCGTTGCGCGCTTCGGTCAGCCGTGCCGTGTAGCTCGCCACGAGCGTGATCGCGCCGGTCAGGACGAGTGCGGCGATGCCGAGGGGCTGCCAATGTCTTCGGGCGAACTTACCCAGCCGATAGCCGGCGGTATCCGGCCGTGCTTCGAGTGGTTCGCCGTTCAGGTAGTGGTCGATATCGCGGATCATCGACTCGACGGTGCGATAGCGGCGTGCCGGGTCCTTCTGCAGTGCGGTGAGCACGAGCACGTCGAGATCCGCCCAGCCCGCCGACCGATCGCGCGATCGTCCCTTCTCCGATGGCCTGGCCGGTTCCACCTCGCCGAGGATCCGGTCGATCTCAGCCGGGGATCGCCCCGCGAGATCGTGCGGGGAGTGTCCCGCGAGCAGCTCGTAGAGCACGACGCCGAGCGAGTAGACGTCGGTGTGGATCCCGAGTCGTCCGCCACTCACTTGCTCGGGGGCCGCGTAGGCGGGGGTCATCAATCTCAACTCGGTGCGCGTTCGAGCCGTGTCATCGCCGAGTTCCTCGACCCGCTTGGCGATACCGAAGTCGAGCAGCTTCACCTGGCCGCCCGCCGTGACGAGGATGTTCGAGGGTTTCAAGTCGCGATGGGTGACCGCATGCTGGTGCGCGTGCATCACCGCCTCGCACACCGAGCGGATCAGGCCGAGGCGCTGGACCGTGGTGCACGCGTGCGTCTCGCAGTAGCGATCGAGCGGCAGGCCCTCCACATACTCCATGGCGAACCACGGCGTGTGGTCGGGCAGCACATCGGCGTCGTAGAGCCGAGCGATGGATGGATGATTGAGCTGCGCCAGCGTTCGCTGTTCGCTCGCGAATCGCTCGCGCCTCGCGAGAGAGGCCCAGGAGTCCCGAAGGAGCTTGATCGCGACCAGATTGTGGAGATCGGTCCGCTCGGCGAGCACGACGACCCCCATCCCACCCTCGCCGAGCAAGCGCAGGATGCGATAGGGACCGATCTCGCGAGGAAGCGTGGCGTCCGGAGTCCCAGCGGTCGCCTCGACGGCGAGAGCCTCGACCCCACGGTCGATCACGGTCTCGGATGTGGCGTCGGCCCGAAGCAGTGCTCGCACCGAGTCGGCGAGCGAGGGGTCGTCCGCGCAGGTTTCCACGAGGAAGTCCTCGCGCTCGGCAGCGGGCAGCTCGAGTGCCCGATGGAAGACCTCCTGGACCCTCTGCCAGCGCGCCGTATCCATCATCGCTCGAGCCCGGAGGGCTCAGTGCTCCCCGCGCATCTCGAGCGCCAGCCAGGCCCGCGCCGATCGCCAGTCGCGCAGCGCCGTCGCCTCCGAGATGCCCAGCAGATCAGCTGCCTCGGCAACGCTCAGCCCGCCGAAGAACCGACTCTCGACCAGCATGGCCTGACGAGCGTCGAGCTTCGCCAGCGCAGCGAGCGCGGCATCGAGCGCGACCACGTCGTCGGCCCACGCCTCGCCGGCCACCGAGGCTTCATCGAGCGTCACGATCAGCGCGTCGTGTCCGCCGCGCTTGAGCGCATGACGGCGGCGGCCCGCCTCGACCAGCACCTGCCGCATCGCACGCGCCGCGATGCGCTTGAAGTGCAGGGGGGACGTGTTCGCCAACTCGGGCTGCCCCCGCAGCTTGAGCCACGCCTCATGGACCAGCGCCGTCGGATTGAGCGTGGCGCTCGACTCTCGCCTCCGGACGCTCGCAGCGATCCGCCGCAGCTCCTCGTAGGCGGCGCTGAACACGGCGTCGAGCGCATGGCGTTCGGCGAGCGAGGGTGCGCCCTCGATCGAGGCTGGGAGGTCCGGATCGGGTTCTTGAGGGGCCATGACGGTTCCGAGGGTGTTCTCACGCAATCGAGGGAGAGCGGTGGCTGCGAGCCGTCATGAGTATAGGCGCATTCGAGGTCAGTTCACCCTGCGGCTCGAACCGGGGCCAGGGAGTCCTGCAGTGGGCTCGCAACAGATCTCCGGAGAGGAGAAACACTCATGGACAGCAGCTATCACCAGGAGCAACTCGGCGACGGACGCGTGCGATTCACCGTGACGCCGGCGAGCGTCCCCAAGGCCTCGGGCGGCCCCGCGGTGCTGGCCGGGATCTTCGTCCTCATCGTCCTCGGCACGATCGGGCCGGGCGAGGGCGGCATCGGCTTCATCATCCGGTTGGTCGTGGCCGTCTTCGGGGCACGATTCATCCATCGGACGGGCAACCAGTGGTTCGCGCGCAGCGCCGACAAGGTCCGTTCCCCGGGGGGCACGTTCGTGGCATCGCCCTCGGGCCTCGAGACCAGCGGTGGCTCGATCCTGCGTGACGAACTCCACCGACTCATCGTCCGCAACGGCGTTCCCGAGGTGCAGGAGATGACGGTCGTCAACACCGGCAGCGTCTCGTCGGGGATGGCGGTGGGCGCGGCCAACGATCGCATGGCGAACCGGGCGAAGGCGTCGGCCGTCGCCTACATGCTTTGCGCCGAAGCGGGAGGCAGGTCCACGACGCTGGGCGGCGGCATGACCGAGGTCACGGCCAACGGCTTGCTGACCGATGTGAGCAGGATCCTCCGGATGGTCTGAGAGGGCCGACGGCGGGCTGTGAGGACCGGTCGCACGACTTCGGGGGAGGTCGGCGGCCGGCTCACGGCGCCCGGAATCGAGTCGCCGGCGTGCGGGTCATCGCATCGCGCCCCGAGCGGGCTTCGACTTCGGCCATCAACTCGGCGCCGCTCACGGTCGAGGCGGGCAGGTGCTCTCGCGTCACCAGCAAGTGCGTCGTGCCTGCGACGTCCAGCCTGGCGAACTCGCGCAGGTCGGGGCCGATGAGGATCACCGTGTAGTCCTCGACCCCGGTCACCATCGTCCAGCGCAGCTCGATGCCGTCCGCATGCGCTCGCGGCTCGAGAAGGATGAACTCGTAGAGCGTCGATTCGCTTCGAAGCGCGGGAGTCGGCGCGGGCCTCGTCGACCACCAGACGGCCGAGAACGTGAGCGCGACGGCTGCAGCAGCAGCGAGGGCCAACTGCGGCATCTTCCAGATCGAGCCTGGCCGAGCAGGAGCCCGGAAGTCGGCCGTTCGTGTCAGGCGAGCGGTCAACTCGCGGCCGGCGACGTCAACATTCGCCGCGGAAGTCGCGGCGGGAGCGGGGGACTCGAACGTGGCATGCAGAAGTCGGAGCGCTTCGAACTCGGGGTTGCGCATGGCCAGCATGCGATCGGGATGGGACTCGGGCAGCGTCATCAGGCGCTCGAACTGGTCGGGCGACATCGGAGTGTGGCTCACGCGTCGGGCTCCTTCCCGCGGTCACTCGCAAGCGCTGCGTGGAGCTTGCGCCTCGCGGTCTGCACCAGGCCGCGCGCCCCGGTCGCGCTCTCGAGCCCGAGCAGCCGCGTGATCTACTCGACACTCGTCTCCTCGTACGGACGAGTCGCAGAGAGGTCCCCTTTCGGAGAGCAGCGCCCGCCGATGATTCCACTCCGAGTGCCCGGGGTCCAGCAGGAACTCACGCTGACCGACTGGGCCGTTCAGTCCGCCCTCAGGCCGCCTCGCCTCGTCTCACATCCGCCACAGGTAGCTCGCCTTCATGAACAGGCTGTGACGCCTCGCGCTCAGCGGATCATCGCGCTCGGCGCCGAGCTGGGCACCGTAGCCCACGTAGAGGACGGTTCCGGGGCGGAGCAGGTAGGTGAGCAGGACGTCGTTGGTCAGGTTGCGGGAGCGACTCGCGAGCTGGTCGGCGAGGTCGAATCGCCGTCGCTCGCCGAACTCGGCGATCCATCGGAGCGACAGCTCGCGGCTGAACTGATAACCGAGCCGCATCCGGGGGATCAGCGCCTGTGCGAATCGAGAGCCGTTCTCCCGCCGCGTGATCCTTGTGGCGTTCAGACCGAGCGAGCCGTCGAATCGCTCCGTGAACCGGACGTCGGCCCATGCGCGCGCATCGATGCTGAGGGCAGGCGCGGTCTCGGAGTAGATCACCTCATCGCCGTAGCTGACGAAGAAACCGGGCCGGATGAGTCGAGGACTGTTCCACACGACCTCGCTGAACCCCCTCCATCGCGGATCGAACTCGCGGCCGTTGAAGTAGGTGTACAGACGATTGAATCCGGTCCGGATCTGATTGGATCCCGGGAGCTTGATGGCCAGCATGGGGCGCATCGAGAGGTCGGTGAGCCGCCCAGGGACGCCCTGCTCGCCATGATCGTAGAGATGTCGGATGGAGAGTTCGGGCTGGAGCTGCGTATACCAGGTCCGCTGGGCGGGATACAGATGAGCGCCCGCCCAATGGAACGCCTCGAACGTGCCCGGGCGATTGAAGAACCCCGAACGCGTGTTGAACTCGAGCGTGATGTCCTCGATGTGCGAGTAGAGTTCGAAGGCACGTGAGTCGTAGTTGAGGCTCAGGTGAAGCGCGTTGCCTTCGGTCGCCCGGCCACGCAGGCTGAGAAGAGAGGGACGCACGTTGATCGCGGTCAGCGAGTCGAGGCCGGCCACCGCCGATGTGAGGTCGGGGTCGCGATCCCACGTGTGCGTGGCCTGCATCGAGACCCGGAAGCGCTTGAGGAACGTGGCGCGAGCATCCGTCGACAGCGCCCGGTTCGTGGCGTCGCGGTGGTCGCGTGTCGTCAGAAGCGCGCCGATGCTCAGGTCATCCGAGAAATCGTGACGGATCCGACTCATCGAGAACTGCGCATCGCGATCGAAGTACGGGTTCGCCGCATCGGGAAGGCTCTCGAGCGAGAGCCCGGCGTTGCGGTCGGCGGCGTTGAGTACGGCGAATGCGGTGCGACCCTGCTTGCCCGTCAGCTTGAGTCCGTAGAGCGGGTCGGCGATCCGGCGCGTGTACACCATGTTCATCGGGGTCTGGAAGATCTCGATGCCCTCGAGGAAGAACGGTCGCTTCTCCGAGAAGAAGATGTCCTCGCGCAGATTCACGTCGAGCACGCCGGCATCGGCTTCGACCTGACTGAAGTCGGGAGTCACGGCGACGTTCGCCGTGATCGCGCTCGTCACGCCGTAGCGGATGTCGAAGCCCTGTCGGGATTCGGCGGGATCCCAGCGCACCACACCACTCTCGCGACCACCGAAGCCCGAGCCGGTGACGAAGGGGTTGATCTCGAGATTGCGCCCCGGGCGGATGCCCTGCATGTCGGCGAGCGAGCCGATCTGCCGGTGGTAGCCGGAGATCTGCTGCGTGATCGGCGCCCAGAACATGTGCGCACCCGTGTAACGCTGGTCGCGGATCGCGTTGAAACCGAAACTGACCTGTTCGGACGGTGCGAAGCGAAGCGACTTGAACGGAATCGCGAACTCGACCTCGAACCCGGACTCGGTGGCGTGCCCCTCGCTCGTGAACTGGAAGTCGGGCGACAGGTCGGTGTCGGTTCCCTCCTGGTCGATGCCGTCCGCCTGGACACCGACGGGATTCGAGCCGAAGAACTGCGAGCGTCGGCGGTCGTGGTAGGAGTCGATGCTCATTCCGACCCAGTCGCCGCCGAAGATGTCGTCGCGCCGGACGACCGGTGCCTGCACGCGTCCGGGCAGCTCGGGGCAGCGGAACGCGACGTAGAGATTCTGCTCGTCGTACATCACGAAGCAGAGCGTGCTCAGGCTGTCGCGGACGCCCTCGACCGGGCGGCCGTGAGTGAACCCTTCGAGCACGGCGGCGGACTGCCACTCGGCGTCCTCGACCCGGCCGTCGAGGCGAGGCGCCTGGGCGGCCCGAGGGGGTGACAGACGGATACTGCCGTTCGCTCCACTGAAGCGATCGGCGCCGGCCGGGGAAGGGCAGGCCAGCGCGCCGAGTAGGATGAGGGTCGGCAGCGGGAAGCTCATAGGAGTGTTGGCTCGATGGAATCGGAACATGGCGGCCACTCTATTCATCGAGTGGTCGCGACGCGCCGATCGGGTGACGAAGGTCGGCGGATGACGGACCGGCGCGGGGAGTCCATGCTCGACCGCGTGCGAACGAAGGCGGCATCCGACTTGCGAGAACCCGCACGGGCGCTCGAACGGCGCTCGGACCACACGCCAGGAGGCCCCTCGATGACCCGCTCGACCAAACGACTCGTGCGTTCTGCACTTCTCGTCATGGCAGCCCTGCTCACGGCCATGCCGGTGGCGGCTCAATTGCCGTACGCCGAGGACTTCAGCGCGGCCGATGGATCGCCGTGGCCTGCGCCCTGGTTCAATGGCTCGGCGCACGTCACCGTCCAGGACATCCAAGATGGGCGTGGGCGCCTGAACGGCGGCCATCAGCAAGTCGCGCGCATGATCCTGCCAGGCTTCTCGGAGACCGATATCGAAGCGACGATGACGTTCGAGTTCGAGAACGTGACAGGGCAGGGCATCGGCTTCTACGCGCGTCAGAACGGCGGGTTGCTTCAGGAGTACGTGCCGTTCGGTCAGGGATACGCGATGTTCCTCAAGGGGCCATGGGGCTGGCCTGACGACCTCGGGCTCTGGTACGAGATCGCTGGCGTCGAGACGCAATTCCTCTCGTCGTATTTCCCGGTGCCGAGCGGCCTCGAGAACGGTGTTCGCTATCGCCTTCGATTCCGAGTGACGCAACAGGATCCCGCCACCACGCGCCTCCAGGCGCGCGTCTGGCCCGAGGGCTCACCCGAGCCCGCGGCGTGGACATCCGATGGCACGAACACGCAGCCGCTTCTGCAGAACACGCCGGGCGGTTTCGCGATCGACATCTACAATCACTCGGGCGCTGGTCACATCTTCATCGATGACCTGCTCATCGAGCGCTACCCCGCGACCACGAACGTGCCGAACGCGAGTCACACCAGCCGCCTCGCGCTCGCAGCCCCGTGGCCGAATCCGGTGCGGGAGACGGCGAATATCGGACTCTCGATCGCCGAGGCGACTGAGATCGACCTGACGCTGCGGGACATCGCAGGTCGTGTGGTTGCGGAGGTGTTCCGGGGCCGACTCGTGGCCGGCGCTCACACGATCCCGCTGACGATCGCCGGGAGAGCACTGGCGCCTGGCGTGTACCAGATGGTCGCGTGCTCGGGCGATGCGATGAGCGCGAGGCGCCTGGTCGTCACTCGGTAGTCGTGCCCGCGATCCGCAGCGGGCGTGCCCTCACCGCAGCAGGATCATCCTGCGGTTCTGCTCGGCTCGGTCCGTCGTCAGGCGATAGAAGTACACGCCCACTCGACTCGGCTCGCCGGCGTCGGTCCGGCCATCCCACAGCACATCGTGGCGACCCGCCTGACGCAGGCCATCGACGAGGGTACGGATCCGGCGCCCGCCGATGTCGTAGATCGCCAACGAGACGCGCTCGGCTTCGGGTAGTTCGAATCTCAGCGTGGTGGAGGCGCGGCCCGGATTGGGCACGTTCGCGAGGAGCCGCGCGGTGCGGAACGTGCCGCCGGAGGCGACGTCGACACTCGACTGCGGGACGAGGCCGGTGATCAGGATGTCATCGAGGTTCCAGCCGCCGAATGTGACCGAGGCATCCGACTTCATCGTGAAGCGGACGCGCACCGCGGCGTTGCCATCCGCGAGCGCCGAGAGATCGAAGCTCTGCGGCGTCCACGTGGGGTCATTCAGGTTCGCGGCCGACGGGCTCTCCCACAGAATCGTCCCATTGATGAGGATGCGGGCGTAGTCCCACGCGCCGCCGTTCGAACGCTCGACCGACAACTTGCGAGCGAACGACAGTTGCACTCCCGTGGCCTGAGAACAGTCCACCGGCGGCGACTCGAACCAACTGTTGCAGACGTTCTCGTAGCGGCCGAGCGCGGAGCCGAGCCCGGTGAGGTCGGTGCCGGCGATCCGGGTTCCCGAGAATGCAGTGGCCGGATCCTCGAACAGTCCAACCGGGACTCCGACCTGCCAGTCGTCCTTGGTGCCGCCGTGAGTCCAGCCACCATCCCCGGACTCGAACCCCTGGACGAGCAACGTCTCGCGCGGCGCGATCGAGAACTCATGGTAGGTCGCGGGCGCGCCACTCGGATGCAATGCGAGCCGACCGGCGCTGTCGCGAGCGCTCAGCCAGTAGCGGACGGTTCCCCCGGGTTGCCCAGGGATGAGCGCGTGGTACTGACCCGGCGGGCCGGTTGGTGTGAGCAGGGCGCTGTTGATGGCCCCGCCCGTCGACCAGTTCAGTGTGAGCGAGTCGGCGACCAGCGGCCCCAGCGTCGAGAGGGTGGCGACGGCGTCGTAGGGGCCGACAGTGTTCTCGGTGCTCGGTAGCGCGGTGTGCGTGAAGTAGAAGCCGCGCGGCCCGGCCAGATGCGCGACCGTGGCGAGACCCGCACGCGTGACTTCGGCGGTGAAGTCCGGCAGGTTCCAGCCCGTCGTGTCGCACGTCCGGTGATAGCACGGATAGCTCGGGTACTCGGACTCGATCGCGAGGAACGCGGGGAAGCCCTCGTTCTGGAACGGCACATGGTCGGAGCCCGAGCTCGCGAGCTGGATCTGCGTGTCGAGGCTCGTGTAGAGCGCGCAGGCGTCGTCCATCACGTTCATGATCGGGAGCCACGCGGTCTCGCCCTCGATGTCGATCCGACTCAGGGCGTTCTTCCAGCCGATCATGTCGAAGATCACGACACCGTCGATGAGGTCGCCGCGTGCCGCCGCGGCCGTCGCGTAGTGCGACGAGCCATAGAGTCCCTGCTCTTCGCCGGTGAAGGCGATGAAACGGATCGTCGAGCGGAAGGAGTACTGCCGGAGGATCGCGGCGATCGCGAGAACGCCGGCCGAGCCGCTTGCGTTGTCGTTGGCGCCGGGAGCGAGTGTGCTCGCAGTGGGCGAGGTCGAGTCGAGATGCCCGCCGATGATGATGATCCGCTCGGGCGTCTCCACACCCGGCAGCGTCGCCACGACATTCCGGGCATTGGTGCCCGAGAACGAGAACGGATCGTAGGCGACGTCCGTGAATCCCATCGCCTGGAAGCGCTCGAACGCGTACTGCTCCGCCAGATCGCACTGCGCCGTGGGCGTCGAACGCGTCATGAACGTGACGGGATTGCCGCCCACAGTGACGGGGTAGCGGCCAGCCAGGCGCCCGATGTCGCGAATCAGCGTGTCCCCGGAGACCTGATCGACCATGTCCTGGATCAGCGGTGAGAAGCTGGTGGCGAGTGCCTTGTCCGAGGGCAAGGCGGCGGCGGCGGTGCGCCGCAGCGGCCTCGTGCGGAGCACCTTGCGGTCGTGCCTCAACAGAGCCTCGAGCTCGGGCGGTGGCCCGATGGAGGCGACGATCGCATCGCGCCCGGCCTGCCACAGCACAGCGACGCCCTGGGGCCGCAGGGCCTCGACATCGAGTCGCTCGTGAACCGACCCGGCGCGGGCACGGACGATGGTCACGGTCAGGCCGACCGGCAGCTCGATCGCCGGACTCACGCGGATCGCGGCGTCGAGCAGTCGCTGGGCCGAAGCCTCGTCGGCGACGATCACCCCATCCGGGAATCGATCGAGCACCCGCGCCCCGGTCGAGAGCGCCTGCTCGAGACTGCGGCCGTCGAGCGAACCGACCCACAGCCGCTCGGGAGTCGCGGAGACCGAGATCCCGGTGCCGATGGTCTGAGCGGAGCTGGAGCCGGGCAGGAACACCAGGGCCAGCAGCAGGATGATGGAGCGAGAAGTGGGGGGCAGGCGCATGGTGGAACCATCCTACCTGCTCGGCAGGGCCCTCGGCAGCAGGAAACCGGCGACCACGGGTGTGGGATTCGCTTGAACGAACCGCCGGCCCGCGCGTGAGCGCGAGCCGGCGGTGAAGCGCCACGGATTCCTGAAAGGCCTCAGGCGGCTCGCGCCATCGGTTCCTCGTCGCCGGACTCGTCGTCGTCATCGCCATCCACAACATGGAGCGTCGCGCGGACCTTGTCGGTGACCTCGCGCTCCTCACGCCACTCCTCGATCATCGACTCCGCCTGCCGGATCAGCGAGCGGAGCGAGCCCACCTTCTCGACGGCCTGGTCGACAACCACCTTCTGGCCCTGCAGTGTCTCGACGCTCGAGCGCACGTTCACGAGCAGGGCTTCGGCTCGGGCCAGGCGATCCTCCGCCTTCGACAGCTGCCGACTGCGCTCGTCGATGGCGGTGGACTGGTCACCGATCTCTGCCAGTCGCTGCGAAACCTCGTCGAGCAGCGTGCGGCTCTCCTCGATCCGGCGATGCGCTCCCGTGATCTGTCGCACGTCGGCCGCCGTCGACTCGGCCATCGTGAACATCCGCTCGAGATCCCCGGACAGGGACTCGACTGTGCCCTGGCGCGAGGCGATCTGTTCGAGCGAGCGGCGCACGTCCTGATCCACCAACTCCCACGCTGCGAGACGCTCGCTGAAAGCCTCGATTCGGCGCTCGACCGGCTGCAGCGCTGCGGCACGCTGTTCGAGTGCCGTCGTCATCGCACCGACCTGGTCGGCCTGCGCCTCTGCCGCCGCGAGCGACGAGGAGAGCGATCCGGCGAGCGCGCCCAACTCCTGGGCCGCCGCCGAAGCCTCCTGCCGCAACGACGTCGCGCGCTCGAGGTCGCGAAGCGCCTTGTCGATCGCCTGTTGACGCTGGTCGAACGTCTTGCGCAGCGCCTGCGTCTGCGCGGCGATGCTCTCGACCTGAGCACAGCGCTCGAGGATCGAGCCGACCTGCTTACCGGTCGACTCCGCCTGTTGCGTCGCCTCGGTCAATCCTTCGGCGATGGCGGCGAGTTCGTTCGTCATGCGCGCCGCCTCGTCGGCCTGATCGGAGAGCCCGCCGAAGCGGAGCTCAGCCGCCTCCATCCGGCTCATCAACTGGCGGCCGCGTTCGTCGAGCTGACCGCCCTGCGTGCCGAGCGCCGTCAACTGCGACGCGAGCTCTTCGACGTTGCGCCGCTGCGCTTCGATCGCCGCAAGCGCGGAGAGGATCTGGGTGGACTGGGCCTCCGCCCGGGCCACGATCGGCAGGTGCTTCTCGACCTCGGCTGCCTGCGTGCGCAGCATCAGGACGGAGCGCTCGTTGTTCGCGAGCCAGCTCTTGAGCTCGGCCTGGCTCTCCAGGATCTTGGACGTTTCGCGCTGGGCGACGCGGGTCTGCTCGAGCGCATCCTCGAGGCTCGCATGTGAGCCGCTCAGTTGCTGCAGGTGCTGGAGCGCGGTCTCGACCAGCGGGTGCGACTGTTCGATCCGCTGCACCTGGGCCAGCGCGGATCCCGAGGTCCGGCTCAGTGCCTCGAGCTCACGCCGGACCGACTCGAGTTTCGCCGAGTCGCCCTCGAGCTGTTCGAACTGGCCGCTCAGCGCCTCGATGCGCGAGGCGAGCGACTGCGTCTGCGTCGTCAGCTGCCCGATCGTCTGGGAAGTGGTGGACAGGGACTTGAATCGGTTCTCGTAGTCCGCGAGTGCGGAGCGCATGTCGGTCATCCGCTGACTCACCGACTCGAGGCCGTGGCTCTCGAACTCGAATCGCTGCACCGAGTTCTTGAGTTCGTCCTGAACGGCGGCGAGGTCCTGCCGCGTGGCGCGAGCCTGCTCATCGGACTCCCGCTGCAACTGGGCGATCTCGCGCGAGCGGTCCATCACGGTCTCATGCAGGCCCTGGACGCCACCCACCTGCTCCTGCAGCGTGACCAGCAGTTTCTCGTTTTCCTGCTGTTGCCGAACGCCGGCATCCACCTGCTTCATCGCTCGATCCAACTGGTCGAGGCGAGCGAGCGCCGACTCGACGCTCTCACGTTGCGCCTCGAGCGCCGCGCTCTTCTGCGCCACGAAGTCCCCGAGCGCCTTGAGCGTGCCGACTTCGCGTCGCACCTCGTCCACGGTGTGCTGCACGCCGTCGATGCCGCTCACGGCCTTGGTCACGCTCTGGACGCGGCGCTCCTTGTCCTGCAGGTCGCGGCTCAGCTCCTCGCGGCGGCGATCGAGCGCCTCCATCTTGGA
>JAYWEM010000170.1:0-16153 GCA_043779265.1 bacterium
GCTCGGGCGATCCCGGTCGAACACGAACAACTCATAGGACTCGGACCCGGGCGCGAGTACCACCGCGACCACCCGTCGCCCATCCGATGAGGCCGCGAAGTCGCCCTGGAAATTCATCTGCTCAGGGCCCCACTCGGACCACCGACCCTCGCGATCGTGCAAGCCCATTCGACGATGCTGCGGCGAAGTTCCCCCGGGACGATAGAGGATGGCCCCCGATGGCGAGACACCGGCTCGGGCGCCGCCCCATTGATCGAGCACCATCATCCCCTCGATCAACGCGACCGGTTCACCGATCACCTGGCGTCGTGCGAGATCGAACGGCGCGGCAAGCAACTTGTCGCCGCGCCCCACCAACAGATACCCGGACGCGGTGAGCCGCGGGGTGGACGCGTTGGCGACGAGCGTCGTGACGCGCCCGCTCTCGATGTCGATCGAGGCGGCCTCCACCGCCCAACCACTGGGTCCGAAGTACCCCGCCGTCGCCAGCGCCGCACGACCATCGGGCAGAACGCTCTCGATCGTGAGATCCAGGAGGGTCACGCTGCTCTCGAATGGCTTCCATGGCTCTTGGCTCTGCTGGCCGCGCACGACCCGCATGTAACTCTTGTGGTCGATTCGCGCCACCAGGATCCGCCCATCCGGCATCACATCCCAGGCACCGTATTCCTCCGGCCAGGCGCAGACGTCGGAGGGGGGCGCACTTCCGTCGACGGGGACACGCACCATCTTCTCGTGCGGGGAACCTGGGGCGGACGGCACGACCATGTAAAGCCACTGGTCGTCGTCGCCCAAGTCGTAGCTGAACACGCCCTCGGTCCCGGGGATGGGACTCCACTCGAACGCATCGAGCGGCCGCCGGTAGAGCATGGTCGGGCCACCCGTCCCCCGGGTCGGAGCGCCGCGCGCGATCAGGACGCGCCCCCCCTCGGTGAACATCGCCGCACGGATCGAGACCCCCTCGGGCAGGGAGATCGAGACGCGCTGCACTTCCGACTCCGGCCGCGCGCCACGCAGGGCGAGCCCTCCCGCCAGACCCGCAGCCAGCGCCAGAACGGCGACCAGCGCGAACGGCCACCACGCCTTCGGCCCGGCGACCGCGGCACGCGCAGTTGGATCGGCCTCGCCGTTCGTGATGGCGATCAGCTCGAGGCGCGCATCGCCGATGTCCCGCAGTCGGGCGCGCGGATCCTTGACGAGGCAGCGCTGCAGCAGCGTCACCAGTCGCGGCGGCGTGGAGGCGGGCAACAGCGACCAATCCGGCTCGCGCTCGAGGATGCGCGCGATGGTGTCGGACAGCGTCTCGCCAGCGAACAACTGCCGTCCCGAGAGCATCTCGAACACGACCACGCCGAACGCCCAGATGTCAGCACGGCGATCGACCGCCTTGCCCCTCGCCTGCTCGGGCGCCATGTACGCCGCCGTGCCGAGCAGCACGCCCGCCTGAGTACCCATGGTGCGCGTCGGGGAGTGCGTCAGCGACGCATCGACCGAGCCGCCCTCGTCGGCGGCGAGCGCCTTGGCCAATCCGAAGTCGAGCACCTTGACCATGTCGTCGCGAGTGAACTTGATGTTCGCGGGCTTCAGGTCGCGATGCACGATCCCCAGCTCGTGCGCGTACTCCATGGCCTCGGCGATCGCCTGCGCGATGGCCATCGCCTCCGCTGCGGGGCGCGCCCCTTCCTGCGCCAGGCGCTCGGCCAGCGTCGGGCCCTCGACCAGTTCGAGCACGAGGGCCGGCACGCCGCCCGCCTCCTCCAGCGCGAGCAACGCGCCGATGTTCGGATGACTGAGCGACGCCAGCAGCCTTGCCTCGCGTTCGAATCGCGCACGGCGCTCGGGGTCGCCGACCAGCGCCTCCGGGAGCACCTTGATGGCGACATCGCGTTGCAGCCGCATGTCGCGCGCGCGCCACACCTCGCCCATGCCGCCTGCGCCCAACGGGGAGACGACCTCGAACACGCCTAGGCGGGTGCCGGGGGCCAGCTTCATGCGTCGCAGTCCGAGAACGTGAGGGCGGATCGGTTCATGGCGCGGACTTTACCGCACTCCGCGCCGCGCACGCTGTGGAGTCGTGGGCCAAAGCGCGCGCGGTCGAGCACTTACAGGCGCTCGACGAACTCGCCGGTGCGGGTGTCCACCTTCACGCGATCGCCCTCTTCGATGTAGGGCGGCACCTTGATCTCGAGACCCGACTCGAGCATCGCCGGCTTGTTGGTGTTCTGCACGGCGGCACCCTTGATGTTGGGCGTCGTCTCCGTGACCTGGAGTTCCACGAACATCGGCGGTTCGATGCCGACGACGCGGCCCTCCCAGTAGTCGGCGTTGATCACCAGGCCGTCGGTGAGATAGCCCGCCGAGTCGCCGAGGACGTCGCGCGTCAACTCGACCATCTCGTACGTCTCCTGGTTCATGAAGTGGAAATCGTCGCCGGCCTTGTAGCTGAACTGCAGCCTGTGCTGGTCGAGTTGCGCCTTCTCGAGCTTGTCGTCAGTGGAGAAGCGCACATCATGATTGGAGTTGTTCTCGATGTTGACGAGCTTGGCCTGCACGAAGCCGCGCAGATTGCCGGGAGTGCGGTGCTGCATGGAGGCAACGCGATGCGGCTTGCCGTTGTAGATCACCAGATTGCCGACACGAAGCTGGGTTGCTGCGATCACGGAAGCCTCCCGTGGAGAGTGTGCGCGGACAAGGGTACCGACCCCCTGTACGGGCCTCCCCTGCTGGAAACGGCCGCGAAGTGTGCCGGAGCCCCGCAAGGGGCGCAAATCAAGCGGCGGGACTCAGAAACCGAGGTTCGCCTGAAGCCGGATGTCCCTTCCGGGCGCATCAGCGTAGGCCTTGTAGCGGCTGAGGAAGTCCCGATAGCGCGTGTCGAGGACATCACGCACCAGCACCTCGATGCCGATCGTCCGACCGCCTCTCACCCACTCGAATCCCGCCGCGGAATGGACGAGCGTCCGCGCATCGGTCGCCACATCGTGCGGGTCGAGCCGGCGTTGTTCACCGTTCCACGACGCGGTGAGCGAGAGATGCGGGTGGTGCAGCCCGCCGATCTGCTCGGCTTCGTAACGGATCCCCGCCTCGATGCGCGCTGGCGGGATCCACGGCAACGGCTGGTCCCGGCTCTCGTTCTGCCCCTGCACGAGATCGGCCGAGGCGAGCACATGCCAGGCACGATCGAGATGGAGGTCGGCACTCATCTCGAGGCCGCACAAGGTCGCATCCCCCTGCACGACATCGAAGATCTGGAACCCCGACTCCGGATCGAACGCTCCGGTCGGCCGCGAATGGATGAAACCGGCGATACGGTTCACGAATCCGCCCAACTCGCCATGGAAACGTCCCGTCTGAACGCGCAGCGCGACATCGGCGTTCAAGGACGTCTCGATCCCAAGCGCCGCGTCGCCTCGCTCGAACGCGACCGTGCCTTCGTGCACCCCATTGGAGAACAGGTCGAACGGCGACGGGGCCCGGAACCCGCGCCCGAGGTTGAGGACGAGCGCGGCGGGCTCCGCGAGCCGATAGAGCACGCCGAGGTTGCCGGTCGCCGCCGTGTGCCGCCTCGACTGCGCTGTCACGGCCAGTCCCGGATGATCGAGTACATCGAGTGCGCGATGATCGATGCGCCCGCCCGCCGACCACCGCCAGCGACCCGCCTGGGACTCCTCGAACGCATAGAGCGCGAAGCCCAGCGTCTTCGAGTCGGGGATCAGGGCCTCGTCGCCCGAGCCCACGAAGCGCTCGCCTTGCAGTGAGGCTCCGAGCAGCCCCTGCCAACGGCCCCACGCCGCATGGTGCCAGCGCACGCCGGCGTTCCAACTGCGCGCCAGCAAACCCAGCGCGGCCTCAGAGGCTTCACGCTCCTCGAACTCGCGCCGGTCGTTCCGCTGCCAGCCGGCATCGAATCGAACGCGTCCGCCCCCGACCGGGAGCAGCACGCCGAGATGGACGAGGTCATCGACGATGCCCTGATTCGGTGTCGCGGCGGGGTCCTCGGCGGGGTCCTCGTGAATGCGGACGGTCTCCTCGCGACGAGCGTACCGAAGCGACCATGCCCCCCAGGCGCCTCGCACCGCCGACTCGAGCGAGCCCGTCGTCGCCTCGTAGCCCGTGTTGAAGAGCGAGCCGCTCGGCGCCTCGAGGTCGCCGTGCTCGCGCTTCGTGAACGAGCCGCGCAATCCGAGGCCCTCGCTCGCCGCTTCGAACCCGAAGCGCCCCTCGCGGCCGTCGCCGTTGCTCGTCCAACCCGCGCCGAGCCGCGTGCGGATGAACGCGGGCTCACCGAAGGCCGTGGGCAGGTCGCGCGGGATCACATTCACCACGCCGCCCAGCGCCTCGGACCCGTAGAGCACGCTGGCGGGCCCGCGGATCACCTCGATGCGATCCGCATCGGCCGGTTCGATCTGCGGACCATGCTCGTCGCCCCAGCCTTGGAATTCCGTTCGCTGCCCATCGGACAGGACGAGCACGCGATCGTTGCGTAGACCTCGGATCATGGGCTTGCCGACGCCCGAGCCGGTGCTCCAATTGCGCACGCCGGGAAGCGACGCGATCGTCTCGCCGAGCGAGATGGCCATGGCCTCTCGCAGCTCGTCTCCGCCCAGCACTCCCACGCTCTGCGGCGACTCGAGCGCGGTCGAGGGCACGGCGCTCGCGCTCACCTGGACCGGTGGCAATTCGACGAGCGCCTCCTTGAGGACCGCATCGAGTTTCTGCTCCCCGCCGGCCAGCGTGACCGGCAGAAGTGCTGGTCGGTAGCCGATGCGCTGGAACGTGACGCGGTAGACGCCGGGCAGCAGCCCGGCGAGGCGATAGCGACCTTGAGCGTCCGTCGCGCCCGAACGGGCGAGCTCGACGACGGCGACGGCGACATCGGGGATCGGCGCGCCCGCTCCGTCGAGCACAAGACCCGAGAGCGAGGTGCCCGACTGGGCGAACGCCATGCGACCGGGGCTCAGGAAGCAGAGGGCGGCGATGAGGATGCTCGGGAGAACGCGGCGTGATCCCGCGCTCAGACGCTCAAGAGACTCCATGGTGACTCCTCGCAGGCACGTCGGACGCATGGCGTCCACGACATGCCGATCGTTGGGTGGAGGGCTCGCCGCACCACATGCGCGGCGACCACGACTCACCCGCGAGGAGGGCCTCGTCCATCATGAAGCAACAGACGAGGCAGGCTCGGCGCCGCGGCGATCTCGCGCGGCTCGCTGCGCGAGCTCTCGACCGGGACCGCAAGCACGATCGGTGCCGAAGGCGGCGCGGGCGCGATCTTCGCGACCACGCACATCGAGCACGCATCCGGCCGAGCAGCACCATCGCACTCGTCGTGATGATGCAGCGCCAGCGCGAACGCCCCGCTCAGAAGCGAGAGCATCAGGCTCAACGCGAGGAGCAGAGAGGCTCCTCGCATGGGACGCATCCCCTTGACGTGCGCGTTCGGCATGGGCCGCAAGCTATCGCACCACTCGCGACTGCGTCCAGTCGGGGAATCTAGTGCGCCGCCGCGTAGTCACGCACCCCCTCCAGCAGCGCATCGAGGTCCGAGCGCTCGAGCACGCGACCGCCCGCGACCACGGTTTCGATGCGGCGCGTGTTGCGGATGTCGGCGAGCGGGTCGGCTGACAGCAGCAGGAGGTGGGCGCGCTTGCCGCGCTCGATCGTGCCCTGGCGATGCGGCCGGGCGAGGAACCGGGCCGGGATCCGCGTCGCGGCCTCGAGCGCCTGATAGGGCGTCAGGCCCGCTCGCACCAGCCACTCGAGTTCCTGGTGCAGCGATAGCCCCGGCAGACAGAACGCATCGAAGCTGTCGGAGCCCGCAAGCAGGGGCGCCCCTTCTCGATGCAGGGCTCCGACCAGCTCGGCGCTTCGTTCGGCGATGCGGCGATTCAGCGCGAACGTGGCCTCGCTCGTCGCCGCCAACACGCGGCGTCGACTCGCGAGAGAGCGCTCCCGGATGCTCGCCGGAACCAGATCCATCGGCAGACCGACGCCGCTGTCCCCGGCATCGAGCGGGCGGAACGAAGCCGACCACACGAGCGTCGGGCACAGCGCGGCGCCACGACTGCGCACATCGCGCGCCAGCGTGCGAACGGCGGAGGCGTCGAACGAGGCGACGTGCGCCTCCTGCAACTCGGCTTGCTGACGTCGGAGCGCGGTGCGATCGGCATCGGGCTTGGACGCTGCCTCGGCGAACGCCGCGAGCGCGGCGATCAACGAGTCCTCGCGCCCGGAACAGGCGCGCATCACTCCAGCGTCGCCCGGCAGTGCCGGGGAGATGTGCTCCAGGCTGTGGCCGTTGGCCGCGAGCACCTCGCGGGCAGTCAGACCATCGGGCACATGGCCCGCGAAGCGGATCCGCTGCGTCATGCACTCGGCATTGATGCCGCGCATCGCCTCGCGCGAGAGGCCCGCTTGGATCTTGATGAAATCGGCGCCCTCGGCGCGCAGGTGCCGGACCGCCGCGCGCGCGGCGCTATCGGTGGTCACGGAGACGAACAAGGGCCCCGCGGGGGCCGCGGGCCCATCGACGAACGGCCCCGGCGAAATCACCTCGGGCGCGCCCCAACGCGATGCCCGGATCGAATCGCGCAACGCGCGGACTCGAGCGGGATCGCTCCCCATGTCGCGCACGCCGACGATGCCGTGTGCCAGAAGCATGGGGGCGATGAAGCCCGCCTCGATACCGACCTCGTCTCGATTCGCGAGATGCACGTGCATGTCCCACAGCCCGGGGATGAGCCACTGCCCCGTCGCATCGAGGACACGCGCGCCGGAGGGAGGCTTCAGCGTGGCGCTGGGCCCCACGCGGATGATCCGCCCGTCCTCGATCAGCACCGTGTGGTCTCGCTTCACGACCTCGGCAGTCATGTCGATCAGCGAAGCATGCGTGATCGCCAATTGCTCCGCTCGCGCGGGGACCGCCAGCGAGAGTACGGCCGAGAGGGCGATCAGGGTGCGGCGCATCTCGGTACCTCCTTCAACGGAAAGGCACGCGCCCCGGTCCCGTGGGGAGCCGGGGCGCGTGCCATGGAACAGAAGGTGTCAGTTCGACGCGCCGCGACCCGGCCCGCCACCGCCACTCACGGGTGCATTCTCGATGCTGCGCGTCGCATCGAGCGCCGCCTTCACGCGGGCGCGCGACTCGAGCAGGTGGGCCCTCGTGTTGTCGCCGAGCGCAACGCCCGAAGCGAGCACGCGCGCACAGCGCTGATCGACGCGGGTCAGTGTGAGCCGGGCGAGCGCACGCGCGTCGTCGGGGGCACCGGCCGGTGGGTTGGTCACGAAGACCGCCATCCGGTCGATGAACGCGCGCTGCAGGTCGCGGCGCGTGTTCGGACCCTCGAGCGCCTGGAACGCCTGCGGCGAGGCGCCACCGACCTCGCCCCAGATCGCGCGAGTGAGTCGGTCGAAGTGCTCCGACATGCGGTACGGCGAGGACGTGCGGCTCTCGGACTCCTTCATGCGCGCCAGCAGCGCCGGCTGGATGACCGCACCGAGCATCGTGTTCTGGATCGCCAGAACGCGCTCGCCCCATGCATAGTCCTGCCGCTCGGCGAACGTGCCCTGGCCCATGCCCCAGTGCGACCAGCGATTCGGAGCGAGACGCATGAGCAGCGCCGGCGGCGCGGACATCGCATTGGCCGCCCACACCGTGCCGCTCAGGAACTCGAGCGCCTCGCGCTGCTTGTCGGCCGGAACCGGGATGGCCGGGTCCCGCTCCATCGGCTGGCCGCGTTCGATGCGCGACATGTAGAGGCCGCCCATGTACTTGACCGCCATGCCCGCCGCGCGACCGTACTCGCCGAGCGCGGTGTCCATGGCGCGGCGCAGCGACTGCAGGTCGCCCGAGTCGCCGACGATGCGTGACTCGAACTTGGGATCACGCCACAGCTTCGCCACGTAGGCGGTGCGATCGCGGGCGTGTGCCAGCGGGTCGTCGCCCAAGTCGTAGATGTTGGTGCGCGGATCGGGAGCGAACGCCGGGTACGTGTCCTCGTCGGTCGAGTACTCGTGCCCCGGCTTCAGCGACTCGTCGGCGATCTTGCGGACGAAGGTGTAGTCGGCGTCCGGCGTCGCAGCGCCGCTCGGCGTGTAGCCGTAGCGGATCGCCCACACGTCGTACGTGCCCGGCGTCGTCGTGTAGTACTGGCCCTGCTTGGTGTGCGTCCCGTCGATGTTGGGCGTCGGGTACTCCATCACCGAGGAGTAGAGCCCGTTCTTCTGCGTCCACGCGGCATCATGCAGGTGCGCGCGCGGCGTCGACGTGCTCGAGCGGAAGTTGTGACGCAGTCCGAGCGCGTGCCCGACTTCGTGCATGGTCACCCACACCGTGGCCGGACGCATGTACTCATCCGGCACCGGGCTGCCCGGTGTGAGCAGGCCGCCCATCAGCATCGACATGTGCTGCATCGCGCCCGCGTCGGCGAGCGTCTGCCCCGACATGCACAGCTGGTCGAGCGTGAAGCCCTCCGGCAGGCTCTCGAGCGCGAACTGCGGCAGCGTGCTCTTGGCGATGTCCTCGGGGCCCGCGAAGCGGCGATACGTGTTCGCGTAATTCTGCAGCATCGACGCCTCGAACAAGATGTCGGAGTCGATGATCTCGCCCGTACGCGGGTCGACGCGCGAGGGCCCGATGGCGCCGAAGGCCGGCTGCGTCGAAGTGATCCAGCGGATCGTGCTGTAGCGCGTGTCCTCGGCATCCCAGTCCGAATCGTCCGCGGGCACGTCCTTGGCGATGATCGCGTTCTTGAAGCCGGCCGCCTCATAGGCAACCTGCCACTTCTCAATGCCCTCCTTGATCCAAGGGCGGAACTTCTCGGGGATCGTCTTGTCGAGGTAGTACACGATCGGCTTGATCGGCTCGCTCAGCGTGGCGGTTGGATCCTTCTTCTCGAGGCGCCAGCGGTTCACATAGCGCAGCCAGAAGTTCTCCTTGTCGTCGCGCGCGAAGTCCTTGTAGGCCTCGAGGAAGTAACCGACGCGATTGTCGGCGTAGCGCGGCGCCATCGGGGCCGCCGGCAGGCGCGTGAAGGAATAGTGCAGGCCGATCGCGATGAAGCGGTCGTCGGGCACAGCCTCGAGGTCGAGCTTGGAGCGGTCGGTCGGCGAGTAGGTGAGAATCGCCTCGATCTCGGTGTTGTCCGGGAACGTCTTGGAGGAGCCCAGTGCCGAGCGGTCCTTGTCGAACCGCACCGCGACGTTATCGAACGACTGACGGAGGCGCTCGCCCATGTCCGAGGCATCGCTCACGATGAGCGAGGCGATGTCGACCAGCACGGCCTTCGAGGAGTCATGCTCGCTCTCGATCTTGAAACCCGCGATCACGGAGTTCGGGATCGACAGCTCGCGCGCCAGGTCGATCGGCTGGCCCGGGTTGTGCGGGAACGACGGGTTCAGTTGCACGAGCAGGACGCGATCGCCGTGCCGCTCCCACTGCATCATGCGGTCCTCGTGCGGCAGTCCGCCGAGCACGAAGTTGGAGCCGATGCCGCGCGACAGACTCGTGATGTAGAGGAACGGCTTCTCGAAATCCTCCTTCGAGAGCTCCACGTACAGCACGTCCTTCTTGCGCCACAGCGTCAGGAAGCCGCTCTTCTTCTCGGCATCCTTCGTCGCCTTCTTCCACTCGATGAACGGCTTGTCCGGCGTCGCCGCGGGCGCTGCTCCGGACTTGCCCTTGTCCTTGTCCTTGGGCTTGGCGATCGCCGCCGGTGCGGAGAACGCGAGGCTCGCGAGAACAGCCGCGAGAATCAACTGGAAGGTGAGGCGACGAACGTGCATGTGCGGGGACTCCTGGCCCGCTCCCGGGTCGGTGAGCGGTGTGGGTGGAACGGCCGCGCCGGAGCGCGGAGCCTCGTCGACTGACGGGAACACGAGGACGTTAGAGAGGTCATGCCAGTCGCTGCGATGCCTCGCGGACGAGCGCGGCAAGGCCGCGCACAAGCGAGGCGGAGCGAGGGCCCCTTGCGCTGAGCCGGGACACGTTCCAACCCTCGAGGGCCGAGCGCCGTCCGACCGGGTGAGCGTTTCCCGTGCCGCCCTCGTCTGGACCCGCCGGAGAACCCGATGTCCCGTCGTCCTCCCATGATCCTCCGCGTCGCACTCTGGAGCATCCTCGCCAGCATCCCGGTGTGCTGGGTCGCGCTCGCGCTGGCTGCCGCGCACGGGTCGGCCGACGCGGTCCCGCCTGCATCTGTGGTCCTGCGCGGGTTCGGGCCCGCCGCGCTGGTGGCGCATCTGGCCGGTCACGAAGAACCGCACGAGCCCGACGCTTTCGGATTCGCGCTGATCGATCCGCGCGAGGGGCGCTCCATCCGGATGAGTGATCTGCTGGGGTGGGAGCGCGCCGAGGCGATGCGCGCGGGTCTTCGCTCGCCCCTCGCCCGGTTCCTGCTCGAAAGCGCGGAGTACAGGACCGATGACGCCTCGACGCTGGCCGACCTGAACGCGGCACTCGGGCCGCTGCGACGACTCGGCGATCGACAGGGCCGACTCGGCGAGCAGATGGAGCGGCTCGGCGCCGAGATGCGCGAGCACCATCACGAGATCCGTCGGACCGCTCGCGCGAGGCTCGAGCGCGCCGTCCGCGAGGGAAGGGCGGAGCGGCTTCACGCGGATGCGTGAGGCGCACTGGGGAGCGCGCCTACCGCCGCTTCCGCCTGATGTGCGACGGGCCGGGATCCGAGAGGGTCCCGGCCCGATTCGCGTGCGGTGAAGCTGCGATTCGGCATTGCGGAGGTTCGGCAGCAAGGCGTAGCTTTGAACCATGCGCACAACACTCCGACTCCTGCTGGCGATGAGCCTGCTGGCGATGGCCGCCGGTACCGGCCGGGCGACGACCCCGCATCCGTGCGACCGGTGGCCTGCGGCACCTGCCCCGGCAGGCGGGACGGTTCCGGATCAGCTCCTGATCCACTGGGGGATTGCTCCGTCACCGGCCAGGCGACGAAGTTGTTCGCCTGCGACGAGGTCGCGGGGCCGCCATTCGAAGCCTATCTGTCCCTGATGCTCAACCGGCCCATGCCGCATCTTCGCAGCTTCTTCTTGGACCTCTGGGTGTTCACCGACTCGGCGCGCCCACTCGAGGACTGGTGGCGGCTGACCAGCTGTCGTGGCACCGCGTTCTCGACGGGCTTCTTCCCCATCGAAGAGAGCTCCTGCACGGAGCTGAGCGACCTGTACGCGCTCGGGGCCGGAGGCTCCGACTACATCGAGGGCGCCAGCTTGCCCAATGCCGGCCGCCTCCGATTCGCCTACCAGGTGGAGGCCATCGACCCGCTGCTCGACACGATCCCCGCCTTCACCGAGATCACGGTGTTCCGACTGAACTTCCCCCGCCGCTCACCCTCGGGAACGCCCATCTGCACCGGCTGCGAGAAGCCCGCCTGCATCTGGTTCGGCCACGCGACTCTCGAGGATGTGACGCAGAACGATGTGCGCTGGATCTCCGGCAGCTCCTCGTCGCTCCTGCGCTGGCAGGAAGGGCCGCTCGACACGGGTACTCCGGCGCGCGCCTCGAGTTGGGGCCGCCTCAAGTCGCTCTATCGGTGAGGGGCGCTTGGAGAACGTCGCCCGGGGATTGCGCCGCCCGACTCGGCCCGCGTAGATTCGCCCTCCCCGAGCCACCCGACGCGTCGATGGCGGTGCCCCTGAGCGCACCGTAGAGCGTCCGCCCGCGGTGTGGTCGTTCGTCCCGGCCGCGGTGTCATCCCCTGACGGCGCGAGGACCTCACATGAGCACGACCGGCCCGATCTCCACTTTCATGGAGCGGCACTTCCGCCACTTCAACGCAGCCGCGCTGATGGATGCTGCCAACGCCTATCGCAAGCACGTCGAGGGTGGCTCGCCGATGCTGGTGACGCTGGCCGGCGCGATGAGCACCGGGGAACTCGGCCGCTCGCTCGCCGAGATGATCCGTCAGGGCAAGGTGCACGCCGTGTGCTGCACCGGCGCCAATCTCGAGGAGGACGTGTTCCATCTCGTGGCGCACTCGCACTACCAGCGCATCCCGAACTACCGCGAGCTGACGGCGAAGGACGAGGAGGCGCTGCTCGCGCGCCACCTCAATCGCGTCACCGACACCTGCATCCCCGAGCACGAGGCGATCCGTCGCATCGAGAAGGCCGTGCTCAAGGAGTGGGTCGCGGCCGACGAGGCGAAGACGCCGCGCTTCCCGCACGACTTCATGTACCGGATCCTGCTGAGCGGCGCGCTGAAGGAGTTCTACGACTCGGATCCCAAGGACTCGTGGCTGCTCGCCGCGGCCGAGAGGAACCTGCCGATGATCGTGCCCGGCTGGGAGGACTCGACGCTCGGCAACATCTTCGCGAGTCACGTGATCTCGGGAGACATCAAGAGTGTCCACACCGTGCGCACCGGCATCGAGTACATGATCGAACTGGCGTCGTGGTACACGGCGACCGCCAAGACGGACAAGAAGATCGGCTTCTTCCAGATCGGCGGCGGCATCGCCGGCGACTTCCCGATCTGCGTCGTGCCCATGCTGCACCAGGACCTCGGGCGCACCGAGGTGCCGCTGTGGGGCTACTTCTGCCAGATCTCCGACTCCACCACGAGTTACGGCTCCTACTCGGGCGCGGTGCCCAACGAGAAGATCACCTGGGGCAAGCTCGGGGCCGAGACGCCCAAGTTCATCATCGAGTCCGACGCCACCATCGTGGCGCCGCTGGTGTTCGCACACGTCCTGGGCTGGTGAGCCGGCACGGGTGACCCTTCGCCGCCAAGGGTCTACCCTCCCAGCACGCTTCCCTCGGCTCGGTCGCCGAGTCCCCATCTGAAGAGGAGGTTCGTTCGCATGCGATCACTCACCCGCTCGCTGCTCGCCGCAGTCGCTGTGACAACGCTCGCCTCGGGCGCATTCGCGGCGGAACTCTCCGGCGTCAAGATGCCCGACAAGCTCTCGGTCGCGGGCGAGGACCTGGTCCTGAACGGCCTCGGCCTGCGCAAGATCATCATCATCAAGGTCTACGTCGCCGGCCTCTACGTGCAGGCGAGAACGAAGGACGCCGGCGCCATCCTCGCCAGCAGCACCCCCCGCGCGATCCGACTCGAGTTGGTGCGCGATGTGGACAAGGGGCGCCTGACCAACGGTTTCAAGGAGGGGATCGAGAAGAACGGCGGCGACAAGGTGGCGGCCCACCGCGAGCATGTCGATGAGTTCCTCGCGTGCTTCGGCGATCAGAAGAAGGGCGAGGTGATCCTGTTCGCCGACGCCGCCGAGGGTGGCGTGGCGATCACGATCGGCGGCAAGGTCAAGAGGATCGTGGGCGACCGCGAGTTCTCGAACCTGGTGTTCGCGATCTGGCTCGGCGCGAAGCCGCCCTCGGACGATCTCAGGAAGGGCATGCTGGGCGGCTGAGTCTGCGCCCAGCTCTTGGATGCATGAAGGGGCGCCCGGCCGAAGCCGGGCGCCCCTTGGCGCTGCCGCCTCGTCAGCGAGTCAGAACCAGCCGCACGCGCCGCGTGGAACCCTCGCTCGTGAGGCGGGCGAAGTAGACCCCCGCGCGCACGGCGCGCCCGCTGCCGTCTCGGCCGTTCCACCCCACGGCGCGTTCTCCCGCCACGTGCTCCCCATGCGCGAGCGTGCGCACTCGGCGGCCCTGCGAGTCATACAGTTCGAGCGTCGCGTGCGCCGCGCGCGGCAGCGTGAAGCGCAACGTGGTTGCGCCCCGCGTGGGATTCGGACTCGCCGCGGAGAGGCCGAACGTGCGGGCCGCGACGCCGTCCTCCTCGTCGATACTCGTGGTCGCTGTTCCCACCCAGACCAGATCGACATTCGAGAGATCATCCAGGATGCGATCGACTGCGAAACCCGAACCCCTCCTGACCACGCCGAACTCGTCGGCGTAGGTCCCCACATAGACGTCCTGGTTCGGCACCGCCACGATCGCGGGCATCTCGTACTGCCAGAAGAAGTACGGCTGCAGATCGACCAGCGTGGTGAACGCCCCGGCGTCCCGCGTGACGCTCAGGAGGTTCCGCGCCGCCGTGGGGCCGGCTGGATGGCTCGTCGTGAGCCAGCTCCCGTCCAGGTCCAGCGTGAGACCGAAGAGCAAGCCACCACCCGGAGGCAGATAGCGCTGGTAGGCCGTCGGGTTCGCGGGATCGATCCGCATCAGCGAGGAGTTGGTGTTCACGCCGATGATCCCATCGGGGCTCACCACCACGCGGTGACCCACACCGAGCGTCTGTGGACTCGTGTCGTTGAGGATCGTGGTCACCGCCCCGGTCCTCGGGTTGTACCGACGCACTCGGAGTCCGAGGCCGCTCTGGTATCCCGAGAACACCAGCGTGCTGTCGCGAAGGTCCTCCGCGACGTCGTTCGGCGTGTCCATGCCGAGCGTGGTGCCGAAGGTGGGCGGCAGGATCTGGAACGAGAGCTGGTGGGGATTCAGCCTGAAGCAGGGCTGGCCTGCGACCCAGATCGTGCCGTCGGCGGCGCGGCCCATGCCGCGCGAGTTCTCGAGTGAGCCGCACAGGAGCGGCTGCCACCCGGTGCCGAGAGAGGGGTCCTGATAGCGAAGTCCATCGGAGTTGTGGAGGGTGACCAGGTGGTTCGCCGGCGGCAGCGGCACGGCGAGCACGCTGAGCTCGGTGACCAGCGCGTTCGAGCAAGCGCCATGACCACCGACTGCGAGCAGGTCGGTCCGGCAGGAGACCAGGTCCACGCGTACGCGGAACCGGATCACCACGCTGTCCAGCGCCGCGGCCGTTCCGCTCCACGAGATCGTGCGGGTGCCGGAGTTCCATAGCGTCCCCACCGGCGGCGTGCCGATGAAGGGCGAATCCGACAAGGTGGAGAGCTCCACCGGCAGGGCAAGCGACACGGACGCCGGGCTCGCGGACGCCGAGCTGTTATGGAGGCGAAGGTCGAGATCGAGATCGGCCCCCGGCCGACACGCGATCATGCGGTTGTACTCGGGGGACGACCACCACTGCACCGGACCGTGGCTCGGGCTCTCGATCGCGAGTCGGAACGGCGACGGGGCAACCGCGAAGCTCTGCGTGGAGATCGCGGTGGCCATGGTGAACGAGCAGACATTGCGCAGGAACACGGTGGTGCCACGATTGAGGAGCTCGATGGTGGCCTGCGCGCCCCGGCACGGCTTGATCGCCGTCTCGTAGACCACGTCGATCGTGGAGTTCGCGGGGACGAGCCCTTTCCAGGACAGGCTCGTGAGGCTCGAGAGCACGGAGCCGCTCGTCACGCTCACGACTTGCGCGATCTCCGACGAGACCCCCGGCTGCACGCTGAACGAGAGGCTGTCGTGGTTCGTCATGCTCATGTTGCCGATGCGCACCGTGTAGCGCACGCGGTCGCCGGGCTGAAGCGGAGTGGGGGCGAGCGCCGAGGAGAGGAGGGTCAACGACAGTCCGATGGTCGTCGGCAACGTGACGGTGGTGATGAGAGTCGGCGAGCCCACAACGGTCCCGCCCGGCGTACCGGTGATCGAGTACGAGGCGTTCTGGATCGAGGACACGTTGCAGCTCGCCTGCACGGTGATCGTTCGCGAGGTCTGCGAGTTCCCGTTCAGCGTGCCGAGCGCCCAGGTGACCGCCCGGGTCGATGGGTTGTAGGTGCCCGCGCCCGAAGCCGACAGGAAGGTCGCGCCGAACGGGAGGACGTCGACCATCGACACGTTGCTCGAGGCGAGGGCGCCCGCATTGCTCGCGGTGAGCGTGTACTGGAACACCGCCCCGCGAACCGCGGTCGCGGGGCCCGAGAGTGCGATGTGGAGCTCCGTGACCGGACACATCGCGTCGGCGCAGGTCTGACCCGAGGTCCAGGTCCCCACACAGTCAGCCTGATGAGTCTGCGAACAGCCGAGCACCCCGCAGCAGGCGCCGTAGGGTGCACTCGGCACGATGCAGCTCACGTAGGGCACGGGACCGCCGGCGAACGGGCCGGATGGGCCCCCTGTGCGGTAAACGACAACCGTGTCCGGCGTGCCCAGCTCGACGTAGGCGGCAGGGTTGTTCGCGCGCGGTGGCCCGGGGATGGAGGCCTGGCCGATCGACGCCGGGCAGAGCTCGACGGGCGAGTAGTGGGCGCCGCCGATGCCCGCGACATCGTTCGGCACCGAGGCCATGGTTCCCGCTGGCGCGAACGACATCGGGTTGAGTGGCAGC
>JAYWEM010000171.1:0-6811 GCA_043779265.1 bacterium
CGGTCACGACGAAGTTGCCGGTGGCGGTCAGCCGCTGCACCAGGGCGCGGCTCTGGGAGGTGCGGCTCTGATCCAGCATCGTGGTCGGCAGGTTCCGCACTTCGGTGCGGATGGCGAAGCCGAAGATCAGCAGCTGCATGACCGGAACGGCGAGCAGCAGGCGAAGCGTCGCGGGGTCGCGCCGCATCTGCACGAATTCCTTGCGGATCATGGCGGTTAGGCGGGCTCGGTTCATGGCTCGCTGTCCTGGAGCGAGACGAAGATGTCCTCCAACGACAACCCCTGACCGAACACGGCCTTCACCTCGGCGGGTGTCCCGAGCGCCTTCAATCGGCCGCGCGACAGGAAGGCCAAGCGGTCGAAACGCTCCGCCTCATCCATGTAGTGCGTCGTCACGATGAGAGCGGTGCCCTCGGCGGCGCGCTCGCGGATGATCGTCCAGAACAGTCGCCTCGCTGCGGGGTCGACGCCTGCGGTCGGCTCGTCGAGGAACACGATGCGGGGCTCGTGCATCATCGCGCAGGCGAGCGCCAGCCGTTGCTTCTGCCCGCCCGAGACGACGCCGGCCAATCGACCCCCGATCTCCGTCAGCCGCATCGCCTCTTTCGCCCAGGCCAGCTGGGCGCGCCGCTTGGCGTGGGTGAGTCCATAGACGCCGGCGTAGAAGTCGAGATTCTCGTCCACGGTGAGGTCGCGATAGAGGCCGAACGCCTGCGACATGTATCCGATCCGCGACTTCACGACGTCGGGCTCTTTCGACACATCGGCGCCCGCGACGATCGCGGAGCCCTCGGTCGGCTCCATCAGTCCGCACAGGATGCGGATCGCCGTGGTCTTGCCCGAACCGTTGGGTCCGAGAATGCCGAAGATCTCGCCGGGGTGAACGACGAAAGAGAGGTCATCGACCGCCGCGAAGTCGCCGAACCGCTTGACCAGCCCGGTGGCCTGGATGACGGGCCCTCGCTCGGGCGCGTCGATCATGGCCGAGGCGCGGCCGGTCGGATCCGTGCAGATGCGGGCAGTCCCGCCTTGAGCGTCCCGGAGGAGGGATCGAGCGAGACCTTGACCGCGAAGACGAGGTTCGCCTGTTCCTCCTCGGTCAGCGCGGCGCGGGGAGTGAACTCCGCCTTGTTCGCGATGTGCACGATGTGCCCCGGGTAGTGCTGGCGCGAGCCGACCGGCGTGACCTCCACCGGGTCGCCGACTTGGAAGCGCGTCAGGAGCGGGGCCCCGATGAAGAGGCGCATCCAGAGACGGTCGGGGTCGCCCAGCGTCACCACGGGCAGCCCGGCGGGCACCAACTCCCCGACATCGAAGTTGCGCAGCAGCACGATCCCGTCGCTCGGGGCCAGCAGCACCAGCTCGCTGGCGCGACTCCTCGCGCCTGCGACCTGGGCCATGGCCGCCGTGGCGGCGTCGCTCGCCGCGCTGACCTGAAGCCGGCGGAATCCCTGCTCGCGCAGCCGGAGTTCCTCGCTCGCCGCGCGGACACGGGCCTCCGCCGTGGCGCGGACGCTGATCGCACGATCGAGGACGGCCTGGGCGATCGCCTGTTGTTCGAGCAGGGTCTTCGCTCGTTGCGCTTCGAGCCGTGCCCACTCCAGCTCGGCCTCGGCCGCGGCCAGATCGGCGCGGGCCTTGAGCACTTCGGCAGGGCGAGCGCCCGCTTGCAGATCGCGCGCCTGGGCCTGCGCTCGCTCCGCATTCGCGAGTTGCACGGCCAGCTCCGCCGTGAGCTCGCCACGGTCGAGCACCGCGAGTGTATCGCCAGCGGTGACGGAATCCCCTTCGGTCACGGCGAGCCGGATCAGGCGGCCACCCGCCTGTGAGGCGACATCGATTTCGTCGATCTCGATCGTTCCCGCGCCGTGGATCTCGGCGTCACGCGAGCAGCCCGAAAGGAGCATCAGCGCGAGCAGCGCGCCGAAGGCGCCCGATCTCACAGTCGGACGTCCGGCAACACCAGGGCGATGCGGCCGACAACGGCCTCACGAAGTGCGGCGACATCGGTGATTCCGGCAGCGCGCAGGGCGAGCGGCACGGAGCCCGCCGCCAGCGCATCGCCGCGCACCACCTCGAGCCGACCGGCGCAGCGCACGACGTACGCTGCATCGGGTTCGGGGGTCGGGCCCAGAGGCTCTCGCGTGACGAGCGCGATCTGTCCGCTCGGAAGGTGGGCGCGCCGCGCCGAGGCGGCGTCGATCGGGAAGGCGAACGGCCGGCGCAAGCTCGCGAACAACTCGCGCGCGAGCAGCGCGTCGTGACCATAGAGCGTCGGGTCGAGGCTGAGCGTGTTCACGACGCGCTCGGCTGGCGGCCGCACTCCCGCGCCGGGATCGGTGGCCGAGGCGAGCACGGGCACACGCAGCCGCCCGAGGTCGCGTGTCTCATCGCGCTCGCGCGACGGCGCGGCGGCGACGGTGGCGGGCGTCTCGCCGAAGCCGCGGCGCAGGACCTCCCACGCTTCGAGCATCGCCTCGTGGTCGATCCGCCCGGTGCGGCCGCGGCTCTTGACCCTCGCCCATGAGCGGTAGACCACTTCGTAGCGCTGATCCCCGAGCGCGATCGCGATGCGGGCCGCGACCTCCTCGGAGGGCACCTTGCGTTCGTTCTCGATGTTGAACAGGAAGGATGGCGCGAGCCCCTCGGTCTCCCCGCTCAGCTTCTTGAGCGACCACCCGAGCGCCAGGCGGAGCGCACGGATGCGCTGGGCGACTGGGTCGTCCGCGGGCCGTGGAGCGGCTTCCGCCGCTCCCGGGCTCAGCGTCTCCGGGGCCTTGGGCATGGGCGGACGCTAGCGCGTTCTCCCGCGGGGCGCCACCGGAGTCCTGTCATGCTCCCCCCGGAGGTCCCCCGAAATGGAGCTCCTGGGGACTCAGCGGAGCCGCAACAACTTGATCGTCCGCGAGCCGGCCTCAGTGCGCAGCCGGGCGAACACGACACCTGCGGGCACGCGCCGCCCCGACGCATCCCGCCCGTCCCACGCGACCTCCAGCCCGCCCGCCGGGACGGAGTCGTCGAGCAGCGTGCGGAGCGGTCGGCTGTGAACGTCATAGAGCGCGAGCGAGACGCGTCCTTCGCGCGGCAGCGTCAGTGCGAGCCGCTGCGTTCCCGCCGTCGGCTGTGCTCCGAGCACGCGGATCGAGAGCGCTCCAAGCGCGGCGTCCCCGACCCCGACGGTCGCGCGCACCCGCAGGAGTCCGGGCACGAGTTCCACCGATGGCGAGCCCTCATTGAATCGCACGCGCGTGAAGACGAGCGGCAGATCGGTGCCGAGCACGGCATCGGCGCGGATCGTGAGTTCGAGCGTGTTGAGGAGCGTGGCGTTGCCGGCGACCGGGGTCAGCCCCGCGGCGGCAGCGGCGACCTGAGACGCAGTGGCCGAGACGAATGGCGGGCCCCACGTGTTCAGCATGCCGTCGGGCCGCGACACGCAAGCCGAGAGCACGTTGGCATCGAGCGGCAGCACGAAGTCCATCGCGACCAATCCGAAACCCGCGGCACTCGGGCTCACCGATATCGGGACGATGACGGTGGCGCCCGGGGGAGCCGTGACCGTCGGGATCGAGACCTGGAGATCCGCCGCGCGTGCCGTGCCCGCCAGGCACAACGCCGCCATCAGACATCGGAAGGAGCGGATCATCGCATCACCATCACCTTCGTGGTGCGCTGCCCCGTGGGAGTCGAGAGCCGCGCCAGATAGAGTCCGGGAGGAAGTCGACGGCCCGCATCATCGAGACCGTTCCATTGGACCCGGTGTTCCCCCGGGGCGAGGCCGGAGGCGAGCAGCGTGCGAACCGACCGACCGTCCACGCCGATCAACTCGAGTCTCGCCTCGTCGAGTGCGTCCCCGCCACCCGGAAGCGCGAAGCGCAGCACGGCGCCCTCTCGCGACGGGTTGGGCGTCGGTGTGTGCAGCGCGAGCGTCAGCGCAGGCCGCCCGGGAGCATCGGCCACCGAGCGGACGCGGATCAGGCCGGCTCCGATCTGCGGATCGGGCGCGCCTTCGTTGAAGAGGAGGCTCGTGATCGTGAACGGGATGTCGGTGAAGCTCGGCGCCGAAGGGGAGATCGTCACGTTCAGCCCATGCAGAGACAAGCTGCCGGTCCCCAGCGGGTCGACGCCGGCACCGACCACCTGGAGCGCCTGGCTCGAGGGCGTGCTCAGGATGTTGCCCGCCGCCCATGTGCCGGGGATGAGTCCGCCCGGCCACAGCGAGACGGCCGTCACGTGCGGGCTGTTCCACTGGATCCGGTACTGCGCCGAACGGACGGCGAACGCGCCCACCTCGCGATCGCTCTCGAGCGCCAGCAGCACCTGCGAGCCGGGCAGGCACGTCACGGTGTCGAGGGCCACCCGCATGTCGTACACGCGCACGAACGAGTTGAGGTCGGTGGCCCCGATCGCGTCCACCGCCCGCACTTGTGTGGTGCCGCCTGCGAGCGCAGTCAACACGCCGGCGGGCGAGATGCTCGCGACGCTCGGGTCGTCGACGCTCCAGATGATCGGCAGCGTCGGCGAGCCACTCACCGTGAACGTCCGCTGCTGGCCGGCGAGCAGCGTCGCATTGTCGGGGTTGACGGTGATCGGCGGCAGCGCGCTCACGGTGAGGTAGCCAGGGGTGATCCGTGGCGGGAGCGTCTCGTTGAAGATCGCATCCACCAGCGTGAGCGCGCCTCCACCCGATTGCGTCGGGCTCGCGCCGAACCGCACGTAGCAGAGCGTCCCGGCGCCGACCAGGTCCGTGGCACCCGCGAAGTCGACATCACACTGTCCCGTCTGCACCCCGAAGCCGACTGGGCCGTACCCGTTCAGCAGTGTGCCGGGGCCGGTGACCACGGCGATGGCGGTGGCGATGGCGGCGTTGTACGTCAGCCGGAACTGTCCGGAGCGGATCCCGAGGTCCGTGAGCGAGGTCACGGTGATGGGCACGTCCACGGTATTGCCCACCGGCACGGACTGCGTCCCTGCCGTGAGCCCCATGCCGCGAACCAAGATGACGCCGTCGGTGGTGTCGCGGCGGCTGGCCGCATCCACGGCGAAGACGCGCACCGACCCGGGAGCGACGCCGGTCAGCAGCCCGGCCGGGGAGATGGTGGCGATCGACGGATTCGTCGTGGCCCATGCAGCGGGCGGCGTGACGCTGCCCGAGACGGTGAATGCGAGCGTCTGGCCGCGGATGATCTCGCCGGTGTTGGGCGCCACGGTGATCATCGGAGTCGCGTTGATGGTGAGGAATCCGTTCACCGTCGTGTCGATCAACGCGCCCTCGTTGTAGACGAACTGGCTGCTCGGGAACACGAGCGAACTGCCCCCGCCGGCCAGGATGGTCGGATCGATGGTGAATCGCAGCCGGACCAACTCACCCGCTCCGCTCAACGCCGTGGTGCCGGCGTGGCTGACACGGATCTTCCCGGTCGAGCCGCTCTCGGTGACGTGGAAGACGGCATCTCCCCAACCGGCGATTCCTGACAGCGTGCCGGCCTCCAGCACATCGGTCGCATGCACGTGGAGGGGGTTGTACTGGATCTCGAGCTGGTAGGAGACCACGCCCGCGCCGGTGATCGACGTGGTGGTGATCGGGATGTCAACGGTCTGGCCGGCGATGCCGGCGCCCGAGCCGGCGGTGAGCCGGACCGCGTGCGCGGCGGTCGCCAACGAGAGCGCCGCGACGAGCAGGCCGGCGGAACGGATGCAGTGAGGGAGTCTCATGGTCGCAGGTCCCTCGCGGCTCAGCGGACGACGATGACGCGGCGGTCGAAGATCCGTTCGCCGATGCGGGCGCGCACGAGATAGAGCCCGGGCGGCACGTGGTGCCCGCCCTCATCCGCGAGATCCCACACCATGGAGTGCTGGCCTGCGGCGAGCGCCCCTGAGTGCAGCGTGCGGATGGCGCGACCGGCCAGGTCGAGCACGCGGATCTCGGTGTTCGGCGTGGAGGTCGGCAGCGCCAGGTCGATCCGCGCCGACTCCCTCGTCGGGTTGGGTCGCGGCGCCGCCAGCCATGCCGCGCTCGGCACGTTCGGCGCCGGCGTGTTTGCGATCTCGGTCTCGTTGACGCGGGCCCAGCGCAGTACGGGCGGCGAGAACGCCGCAGCCGCATCCTGGAAGCGAAGCAACATCGCCTCGCCCGTGGGCATCGCATCGAGCGAGGCGACCGCGATGCGCACATCGTCCTCGACGATGCGGGTCGCCTGCTGCGCGCCACCGCGCACCTCGAGGCCCGTGAAGCGCGCGGCACTCTCGCCGCCCAGCCTCAGCTCGACGCCATGGATCGGGGCATCGCCGGAGATCCGCACCACGACCTCCCAGCCATCCGTGGCGCGGCGCGGCTCGCCCAGGCTCAGCTCGAAGGGCGCCTCGGCGATCCGGCGCAGATGCGCCATCGACGCGGCATCCGGCGGCGCCTGCCCCGCCTTGTTCGTGTTGGCCGGGAACGACGGGATCAGGCCAGCGACGTACTGCAGGATCAGCGAGGCATCGAAGGCCGAGACCCCGCCCGCACCGCTGACATCCGCCACCATGAGCTGCAAGGGCGAGAGCGGGATCAACGTGGCCACGTACTGCAGCGTGAGCGAGGCGTCATAGGCGAGCACCTGGCCATTCAAGCTGACGTCTCCGAGTAGCGGATTCACGATGCCGGAGGTCGCGAACGGCAGATAGTCGACGTTGTTGCTGACCTTGTCCCCGGCGCCGGCGTTCAGCCCGAGGCCGCACAGGTCCGCCGTGGCCGAGGCGTCGTTCGGACCGCTCGCCGCGCCCCACCAACTGCCTTCGGCGTTGACGCAGAACGAGCCACCCGTGTTGTTGA
>JAYWEM010000172.1:0-16077 GCA_043779265.1 bacterium
CTAGCCGCTTGGTCACGCGGGGGGGGGAATGGTTCTGAAAATCTCAGCTCAGAGGGGGGGAATGATTCTGCAAAGCTGGCCCTGCGGGGGTCCCATCATTCTGCAAACTGACAATCACGCCGCATCTCCTGGAACGCCACCCCCGTCCAATGTCGCGAACTCTCGGACGGGCTGAGACGCCGACCCTCGGAAGCGAGCAGATAGTCGCGGCCGTCCCACTCGCCACCGCCTTCTCGACCCTGGCCGGGCGGGAGTCTCATCGTCCAGGCGCCGGTCGGAGGCACATAGGCGCCGTTGGCTCCCGGGCCGAAGCCCGCGGCCAGATTGAATCCGAGGCTGTAGGTGAGCGGGATCCACTCTCGGCTCACGCGATGGTTGTGGATCATGGCCGGAACACAGACGGCAAGCGCGACCAGTGCCGCGACAGCTGCACGAGTCACTCGACGACTCAGCTGACCGCTCGGATCGGGTATGAACACGATGACAGCCAACCAAGCGAGGTTCGTTGCGCGCGCGAGTGCCATCAGTCCGACGATCGTTCCGAGGGCGAGACCCGAGCGAACCGGATGATCTCCCGTCGACCTGAGCGCGGAGACCCACAGGAGAAGCACTCCCAGCAGAAGAAGCGGGGACTCCGTGAGGATGAGCGAGTCGTGGAAGACGAATGGCGCATAGCAGGCCGCGATCACACCGACTGCGAGTCCGATCCAAGCGGAGGATAAGCGTCGACTCGCGTCTGCAAGGAGCGCGACGGCGATCGCCCCACACACGGCCTGTGCTCGGAGGATCCCGGCCAGCGGGTCGCCCAGGATCTCCCTGAGTGCCCCGAGGAAGTGAGGATAGAGAGGCGCGAGGAAGAACGGCCCTTCGCTGCGGGGAAGCTCGCCGGTGAGTCGGCTCGCCCAGTCCCAATAGGTCTGCGAGTCGGAGACCAGGACGCCGTCGAGCAGGGTCCCCTGGACTCTGGCCTGGAACCACAACCGGATCGCCAGCGCGAGGAGGAAGACCCCCACGCTCAGCGCGATCGGCGCTGCGGCTCCTGAAGCGCGAAGACTCGAACTAGGGCGAGGCGCCGTGTCAGCTATCGTTCGACTGCTCGAAACCTTCGACAGTTGGACTCCCGCGCGTTGTGCCACAGGCGCTGCGACCACGGACAGGGGTTCCCCGGATCACCCGAGTCGAGGATGGCACGCTGGAGACCTACTCACCACGTCGAACGACCGCTCGTGCCCCACAACGCGACGAGGGCGCCCGGGTTCGGACGCCCTCGTTCTGCGGGAGGATCGGGACTTCTTGTGGACTAGCGGTACTGCGTCTTCAGGCCGCCCCAGGTGTGCGGCTTGGTCGGCGTGACACAGGCGTTCGGGCGCGGGCCGTTCAGGAACCCGACGCACACGTTCTGAGCGGCGCGCGTGTAAATCGCCATCGTATCGCCCTGGGGTTCGCCGACGTTGCCGCCCATCGGGCCGAACTGGGTGTAGAAGCAGAGCGTGCCCTTGCCGACGTAGTCCGCCTCGCAATCGCCCGTCGGCGTTGCGCGGAAACGAAGCAGGGGTCCGGGGGTTCCGAGTAGATCGTCACCCTTGCAGTCGATCGAGCCGGTGAGGTTGAGCGCACAGCCGTTGGCGCCGTAGGCGGTGCCGGCCAGCTGGTCGAACACCCAGTGCTCGCCACAGCCGACGCCCTCGGCGCAGACCTTGAGGTACCAGAAGTCGAGCGTGATCTCATCGAGCGGCCCGTCGGTCGCGTAATCGAACGACAGGCAGTACTTCCACAGGCCGGCGTGCTCCCCCTGCTGCTGAAGCTCGGCCGTGAGCGCGCCGTTGATGCACTGCGCCTGTGAGGAGACCGGAGCCGTCAGAAGGACGGCGGTGAGCACAGCGAAGCCGGCGAGGCGTGTAGCGATGGATCGCATTGATTCTCCCGCGAGAGGTCGAGTCGAGGTGTTGAGGAGAGAGGGCGTGCAGGGGGATGAGGCGAAGATTCTATGGGTAGAGAACTGCCGAAGTCCAGAAGTTACTATGGGTCATGGGTTTGCAAGCCCGGATGGGTGCGATGACCCGTCATGAGTCTGTGAGATCGTCAGATGACCCAGCCGTCCTGCTTGCGAGAGGGGCGGGCCAGAGCCTAGTTTCCGGGTCGGAAGCTCACGCGAACGTAAGGGTATGACCATGGCGAAGAAGAGCGAAGTCATCGACTCCACATTGATAAGGGTGGGCGACCTGGCTAAGGCGACCGGCAAGACGGTGCGCGCCATCCATCTCTATGAGGAGTTGGGACTTCTCCAGCCGACGACCCGCTCCGCGGGTGGCTTCCGCCTCTACGAGCGGCGAGCTGCCGAGCGTGTGCGCTGGATCGATCTGCTGCACAGCCTCGGATTCTCGCTGCAGGAGATGCGCGAAGTGCTTCTCAAGTGGTGGAATGCCGAACGAGGCACCGAGGCGATGGCCGATCTCCAGGTGCTGTTCAAGCGCAAGCTCGGCGAGACGCGTGAGGCGATCATTCGGCATCAGCATCTCGAGCGCGAACTGATCGAGGGTCTCGACTACCTCGTGACGTGCCGCGATTGCGACCAGCCAGGGGGCACCGAGGTCTGCATCCACTGCTCCAGGGACCACGGCGTCGTCTCTCCGCCCGCCCTCATCGAGGGACTGCAGCACGCCGAGCTCGGCTCACATCCGGCTCGAGCACCATTCGTTCGTGTCGAGGATCTCCCGCACTGACCGCAGCGGCGCGCGTGGCGCGCCACCCGAATACGTTTCCATCGAAACCCACCGGCACCATCCGTTGGACCCAAGGAGCCACACGATGATCCAGATGACCGAGGTCGCCGCTTCCAAAGTGAAGGAGCTGCTGACCCAGCGAGGCACCCCCGAGAGCGGACTGCGCATCGGCGTTCGAGGCGGCGGCTGCAGCGGGAACTCCTACTTCATGGAGTTCTGCGAGACCGGCGCCCCGGGCGATGAGACCGTCGATACCCACGGTGTCCAGCTCGTCGTCGACCTCAAGAGCATGGTGCTTCTCGGCGGCACGACCATCGACTACGTCGAGGGTCTGATGGGCGCCGGATTCAAGTTCAACAATCCCAACACGAAGCACTCCTGCGCCTGCGGCGAGAGCTTCTCGGCCTGATCCTACGACGCCCTGCGGGGCGCAAGTCGCGGTGCCGGTTGCGACCGCTAGAGAGAGCACGATGAGCCAGACTCCCGAATTGGTGGTGACGGACCTTCACGTCAGCGTGGAGGGCAAGGAGATCCTCAAGGGTCTCTCGATCGAGGTCCGCAAGGGCGAGGTGCACGCGATCATGGGCCCGAACGGCTCCGGTAAGAGCACGTTCGCGAACACGCTCATGGGCCACCCGAAGTACGAAGTGACCTCGGGCGAGATCCTCTTCAAGGGCGAGAGCGTCCTCGAGATGGAAGCCGATGAGCGCGCTCGCGCCGGGTTGTTCATGGCGTTCCAGTATCCGGTCGCCATCCCGGGACTGACGTTCGGCAGCTTCCTGCGTGCGGCGCTCAACGCGCGTCTCGCGCCGCCGGCCGAAGTGGACGGCCGCATGCCGCTCAAGCGTGGCATCGCTCCCAAGGAGTTCCGTGCGCTGCTCACCGACAAGATGAAGATGCTCGCCATGGACCCGAGCTTCATCACGCGCTATCTCAACGATGGATTCTCGGGAGGCGAGAAGAAGCGCGCCGAGATCCTGCAGATGGCGCTGCTCAAGCCGGAGATCGCGATCATGGACGAGACCGACTCGGGTCTCGACATCGACGCGCTGCGCATCGTGTCCGAAGGCGTCAACAAGCTCGCCGGCCCCGAGATGGGAGTGCTGGTGATCACGCACTACAACCGCATTCTGAAGTACATCAAGCCCCACCGCGTCCACATCATGCTGGACGGCCGCATCTCGCGTTCTGGTGACGCCGACTTGGCGCTCGAGCTCGAGACCCGCGGTTACGAGTGGATCAAAGAGGAGGTCGCCGCCAGATGAGCACCTCACCCAAAATGGATATGCGGGATGGATATGCCGAGAAGTACGGCTTCCATGACGAAGAGCAGCATGTGTTCAAGTCCCGCAAGGGGCTCGACGCCGAGATCGTGAAGCAGATCTCCGACCTGAAGGGCGAGCCGCAGTGGATGCTCGACTATCGCCTCAAGGCTCTCGAGATCTTCCAGAAGAAGCCGATGCCCACGTGGGGCGGCGATGTCGGCCAGATCGACTTCCAGGACATCTACTACTACGTCAAGCCGACCAAGCAGGAGTTCGCGTCCTGGGATGACGTGCCGGCGGACATGAAGCGCACCTTCGACAAGCTCGGAATCCCCGAGGCCGAGCAGAAGTTCCTCTCGGGCGTCGGGGCGCAGTACGACTCCGAGGTCGTCTATCACAAGATCCAGGAATCGCTCGAGAAGCAGGGCGTGATCTTCCTGAGCGCGGACCACGGCCTCAAGGAGCACCCGGAGTTGTTCAAGCAGTACTTCGGAACGGTGATTCCGTCGACGGACAACAAGTTCGCGGCGCTCAACAGCGCGGTGTGGTCGGGCGGCTCGTTCATCTATGTGCCCAAGGGTGTGCATGTCGAAGTGCCGCTGCAGGCCTACTTCCGCATCAACACCAAGGACATGGGGCAGTTCGAGCGCACGATGATCATCGTCGACGAGGGTGCCTACGTGCACTACGTCGAGGGGTGCACGGCGCCGATCCACACCAGCGACTCGCTGCACTCGGCGGTCGTCGAGATCATCGTCAAGAAGGGCGGCCGTTGCCGCTACACGACGATCCAGAACTGGTCGAACAATGTCTACAACCTGGTCACCAAGCGGGCGCTCGCCTACGCGGACGCAACGATGGAGTGGGTGGACGGCAATCTCGGCTCCAAGCTGACCATGAAGTACCCGGCCGTCTACATGATGGAGCCGGGTGCGCACGGCGAGATCCTGTCGATCGCATTCGCCGGCAAGGGCCAGCATCAGGACGCCGGCGCCAAGGTCGTGCACTGCGCGCCCAACACGAGCAGCAAGATCATCAGCAAGTCGATCAGCAAGGATGGCGGTCGCGCGGGCTATCGCGGGCTGGTCAAGGTGCAGAAGGGTGCCTTCGACAGTCGCAGCACGGTCAACTGCGACGCGCTGATCCTCGATGAGGAGTCGCGCTCGGACACCTATCCCTACATGGAGATCGAGGAGGACCGCGTCACCATCGGCCTCGAGGCCACGGTCTCCAAGTTCGGCGACGAGCAGATCTTCTACCTCGCCTCGCGTGGCATCCCGGCGGAAGAGGCGGCGGCGATGATCGTCTCGGGATTCATCGAGCCGATCGTGAAGGAGCTGCCGATGGAGTACGCCGTCGAGATGAACCGGCTGATCCAGCTGCAGATGGAGGGCTCGGTCGGATGAGCACCACCAACCTCGATGTGAAGGCCGCGAATGCGGTCGCCGGCTGGCTCGCGGCGGCCGAGACGCGAGCCGTGTCGGCGCAGGAGCCCGAATGGATGCTGGCGCGTCGTCGTCATGCGGCACAGGTGGCGGCGTCGATGACGTTCCCCTCGCGAGAGGACGAGCTCTGGCGGCGCACCGATTTCGGATCGCTGGCCATCGACGGGCTGTCCGTGCCCACCGCGCCGCCCAAGGCGCGCAATGTCGATGACCTGCCGGTCGCGGTGATCGAGCGATTGGCGGGCGAGGCCACCAACGCCGCGCTGCTGGTGCAGCGCGACGGCGAGGTGGTGCTGGAGCAGACGCACCCGACGCTGCAGAAGCAGGGCGTGGTGGTGTGCTCGATGGAGCGCGCCATCCGGGAGCATCAGCCGCTGCTCGAGGCGCAGTTCGGTGCTCGCCTCTCGACCGAGTACGACCGCTGGGTCGCGATCGGCGAGGCGCTTCGCACCGGAGGCGCGTTCGTGCATGTTCCCAAGGGCGTGCAGGCGGAACTGCCGGTCCGGCTCTTCCAGTGGATCGACGGCGGGCGACGTCTCGTCGCTCCGCGCCATGTGATCACGGTGAGCGAGCAGGCGTCGATCACGGTGATCGAGGAACTGCTCTCCGAGCACTCCGAGGAGCCGTCGCTCTATCTGGGCGGCGCCGAGATGTCGGTGGGCCAGGGCGGCAAGCTGACGTTCGCGAGTCTTCAGGATTGGAGCCGCAACGTGGTGCACTACGGCAACGGCCGCGCCGACGTGGGTGTGGATGCCGAGCTGCAGTGGATCCAGGTGATGGTCGGCGGCCGCACCACCAAGCAGCACAACTGGTACTCGATGACCGGCCAGGGCGCGCAGGCGTTCGTGCACGGCTTCATGTTCGGGGACCATCGCCAGCACTTCAATCTCCACACGCTGCAGCGCCACTTGGCTCCGAACTGCACGAGCGACCTGCTCATCAAGGGTTGCTTGAAGGACAAGGCGCGAAGCGTGTATCAGGGGCTGATCCAGGTCGCCGAGGGCGCTCAGCGCACCGACGCGTATCAGGCCAATCGCAACTTGCTCCTCTCGGATCAGGCGCGTGCGGACAGCATTCCGGGGCTCGAGATCCTGGCGAACGACGTGCGCTGCACGCACGGCGCGACGCTCGGCAATGTGGATCCCGAGCACCTGTACTACCTGATGGCGCGCGGCCTGCCCAAGGTCGATGCGCAGCGGCTCATCGTGGAGGCGTTCTTCGAGCCGGTCATCGAGCGCATCCCGCTCGAGTCCGTGCGCGACCGCCTGCGCGAGGAGATCGCCCGGAAGATCGGGTGAGCAGCGACACGCGGGTGCAGACGGGCGGGGCGGCTTCGGCCGCCCCGCCGAACCCGTTCGACCCGCGCCGCATCCGTGAGGAGTTCCCGCTCCTGACGGCCAAGCGCGACAAGCCGATGGTCTATCTCGACAGTGCCGCGACATCGCAGAAGCCGCAGGCCGTGCTCGATGCGATGACTCGCTACTACGGCACGTGCAACGCCAACATCCATCGTGGCGTCTATGGCATCGCCGAGGAGGCGACGGCGCTTTACGAGGATGCACGCCGGGTCTTCGCGCGATTCATCAACGCGGCGAGCCCGCGCGAGGTGATCTTCACGCGCAACTCGACCGAGGCGCTGAACCTGGTCGCCTACGCATGGGGACGCTGGGCTCTCAAGAAGGGCGACGCCATCGTGCTGACGCCGATGGAGCACCACTCGAACCTCGTGCCGTGGCAGATGCTCGCCGCCGAGCGTGAACTCGAGCTGCGCTTCATCCCGCTGACCGGTACGGGCGAACTCGATCTGGCTGCCCTCCCGGGACTTCTGGCCGACGGCCGAGCCAAGCTGGTGTCGGTCGTGCATGTCTCCAATGTGCTCGGCACCGTGAATCCGGTGCAGGAGATCACGCGCCTCGCCCATGAGCAGGGCGCCCTCGTCTGCATCGACGCCTCGCAGAGTGCCGCGCACATGAAGCTCGATGTCCAGGCGCTCGGCGTCGACTTCCTGGCGTGCACGTCGCACAAAATGCTGGGACCGACGGGCATCGGCATGTTGTGGGGCCGCCGCTCGCTGCTCGAGGCGATGCCGCCGTTCCTGGGCGGCGGCGAGATGATCCGCGAAGTGAAGCTGACGCACAGCACGTGGAACGAGCTGCCGTGGAAGTTCGAGGCCGGCACCATGGCGATCGCCGAGGCCGTCGGTCTCGGTGCGGCGGTGCGTTACCTCGATGCCCTGGGGATGGACCACGTGTTCGCGCACGACCGCGCGCTCGCCACGCTCACCATGGAGAAGCTGGCCGACGTGCCGGGGCTTCGCGTCCTGGGCCCCGCGGCCGATCGGCGCGGCGGCGTCGTGGCGTTCACGCTCGAGGGCGTGCATCCGCACGACATCGCGACCGTGCTCGATCAGTCGGGCGTTTGCGTGCGCGCCGGGCATCACTGCGCCATGCCGCTGCACGAGCATCTCGGCATTCCCGCCTCGACGCGCGCCTCGTTTCACTGTTACTCGTGCGACGAGGACATCGACGCTCTGGTCACCGGGCTGCACCGCGCTCGCGCGGTGTTCGCGCGCTAGGGCTGCCGAATGGACGACCTGTTCCGCGAGACCATCCTCGAGCACTATCGCAACCCCAGCTGCCAGGGCTCGATCGAGAACCCCGATCTCGCCTACGAGGACTTCAATCCGCTGTGTGGCGATCGCGTCCGCATGGAGTTCCGCATCGTCGACGACAAGATCGCCGAAGTGCGCTGGAACGGTCACGGCTGCTCGATCAGTCAGGCCGCGGCGTCGATGCTTTGCGAGCGCATCGAGGGGCGGCCGCTCGACGAGGTCAAGGCGATCGACCGCGACGAGGTCATGGAGATGCTGGGGATCGAGTTGGGACCCGTGCGGCTCAAGTGCGCGCTGCTCTCGCTCAAGACGATGAAAGCCGGTCTCTACGGCATGACGACGGACGAGGAGGACGATTGAGCAAGCGCTACGTACGCGTGGCCCAGGTGGGCGAGATCCCCGAGGGCGGCGTGAAGGTGGTGTACGTCCAGGATGTGGCGGTCGCGGTGTTCCATGTCGACGGCGGCTATCACGCGATCGAGGACCTCTGCACGCATGATGGCGGCCCGCTCGCCGAGGGCGAGCTCGACGGCTGTGTCATCGAGTGCCCGCGACACGGGGCACGATTCGACATCCGAAGCGGCGCGGTGCTGGCGATGCCGGCGACCTCGCCGATTCCCACGTACGAGGTTCGCGTCGAGGGTGACGAGATCCAGGTGAGGTGGTCATGAGCGACGAGAAGAGCATGGGAGTGAATCCGCACACTGGGCAGGCCCTGCCACCCGCACCCGAGGCGCCGCCCGAGGCGGCACCGGCGAAGACGCCCGCGATCGCGATCGAGGGTCTTCCGCCCGCCGCCAAGCAGGTCGGTCCGCCGCAGTGGAGCGCGACGCCGAGCCAGCAGGACATCGCCGTGCGCGCCGCGCTCGAGACGGTGATGGATCCCGAACTCGGGTTGAGCGTGATGGACCTGGGGCTCATCCGAGAGATCCACTTCGTCGGCGGGCGCACCATCGTGCGCATGATGCTGACGACGCCGTTCTGCCCGTTCGCGCCGCAGATGATGGCCGACGTGAAGCAGGCGTGCGAGAGCGTCGTGCCGCAGCCGTGCGATGTCGACATGCTCGCCGATGCGTGGAATCCGGAGATGATGACCGACCCGGGATTGCTCGGCTACTCGTACTGAGCGGGTGGTCGAGAGCTCGGCCGCGCCGGCTCACTGCGGCGGGCTGAGCGCCCCGAGGTTCCAGCTCAGCCCCAAGTGCAGCTTCAACTGCCCGGCGCTCGGCAGGGCGTGATAGCGCAGTTCGATGAACTCGCTGAAGCGATCGCCTTCGCCCATCCGGAGTCCTGTCATCAGGGCGAATGCTCCCTTGGTGACCGATTCGTTCGCGGCGTCGAACCCCGGAGCATCGACCTCGGCGGAGAGGAAGTGCAGACCGAGTCCGCCTCCCAGGTACGGGCGGTAGTTGCCGGCCCGGAAGTTCCAGCGCACATCGCAACCGATGGTGGCATCGCGTCGCGTCGCCTTGAGGTTGAAGGCATCGATGCGGGTGGCATTGCGCCAGTACTCGATCCAAGGGAGCACATCGACCTCGGATGCGAGCGTGCCGCTCTTGAGCCGGGCGCGCAGGCCGACGCCCGAGAATGAGCTCTGGCCCTTCTCGAACACGGTGGCGGTCATCACCTCGACCCCATCGAGCCCTTGATCGGCGGCGTGGACGGACGAGGGGCACACAACGAGAACGGTGAGGACGGCAAGACTGCGAATCGAAAGGCGCACGGGACCTCCTCCATGAAGTCAGGCCAAGGGGTGCGTGCGCGAAGGTAGGCTCGGCGAAGGGGCAGCGCAACAAACGCGAACTCCCCGCATCAGTCCGCTGTGCCGAGGGGGACCCAGCGGGGCCGAATACGGGGAGTCACGAGGGTGGCCGCCATCGCACCTTCTGCCGAGGGGTGCGTCCGGCGCAGACAGCGGCACACGAGAGGCCGCTCCGCCGCACGAATGGGCCTGCCGAGGGGTGCCTGCACACCCGCACGGACGGAGCGAATCGGGGGCGGGCTTCGCGCGATCCATCGCGAGCACGGGCACACGTTCCGAGTCCGCGCGGCCTGTGTCGACGGCGCCGAGGGGGGTCGCACGCCAACACGAGGGACCAGCGCGGACCTGGCTCGCGTGCAGAGCACGAAGCGAGGTACCGCGGGTCAACCCAACGGCGCACGATAGAAGGAGTGAAGGCGGCAGCGGGCACGACAGTGCCTTGTTTGCAGGGCGCGTGAGCGCCTTGCGAGCTGCGCTGGACATCGATCCCTGGGTGAGTTCCGGTCACCCGGTGAGCGTTGTCGCCTATCACGGCCATCTTCGAATCCGAGGGTTGGTTCGAAGCTGTCCCGATCAAGGGTCCAGCAACATTCACGATGTCACTTCACCGCCGTGGAACGGCGACGAGGTGGTGTCCATGCAGGTCGGATGCCAACAGCCGTCCGAAATGCCCGCGACGGCGTCGTTTGCGGGCGACCAGGCGGCCAAGCTGCGATTCGACAAGTGCTTGCCGAGTGGGTGGCGGCGGCGTCCGGTGCTGCTCGCCAAGGTCTGGAACGCCCCACCGGCCAGCACCGCCGCTCAGGTTCGCACCGTGGCCGGCTCGGAATGCACCAGGCGCGACTCGCCTCAGCGCAGCGTGTCGCGCTCGTCCACCTCGTACTTGAGCAGCCGGATCTTCAGCCACTGCACGCCGACCAGGTCCGCGATGCCACGCCACAGGCGGTTGCCGATGCCGTACTTGGACACGCCGTGTCGGCGCGGCCGATGCGAGATCGGCACCTCGGTGAAGCGGGCGCCACGGAATGCGCAGAGCGCAGGCAGGAAGCGGTGCACACCCGCGAACACCGGCAGGCCGACCAGCGCCTGCGCGCGATAGGCTTTGAAGGAGCAGCCGATGTCGGTGACCGGGTCGCGAAGCACGAGGCGGCGGACGGTGTTGGCCACGTTCGAACTGACGCGCCGCTTCCAATCATCCTGGCGATGCAAGCGCACGCCCGAGACCACATCGGCGAACTCGAGCGCCGAGAGGAGAAGCGGCAGGTCGGCCGGGTCGTTCTGCAGATCCGCATCCATCGTCACCACGACCTCGCCGCGCGCTCGATCGAGCCCGGCTGCGAGCGCGGCGCTCTGGCCTGCATTGCGGACGAGCACCACCGGCACCAGCGCGCGGTCGCGATTGGCCTCCGCGCGCAGCCACTCGGCGGTGCCATCGGTGCTGCCGTCGTCCACGAGGATCAACTCGTGCGTGCGTCCCGTCGCCGCGATCGCCGCGCGCAGCTCGCCCAGCAGCGTGGGCAGATTCTCGGCCTCGTTGAAGGCGGGGATGACGAACGAGAGTTCGGGTCTCGGCTCCATATGGAGCGGCACATTGGCAGAAACGTTCGGAGCGGGGAAGGGGGGAGGTTGACCGCTTCACGCGCCGAGGCCAGACTCCGCGCTCGATGCTCGGTCTCCTTCGCACGCTCCGCCGTGCAGCGCGCGTCGCGCGCGACCTGGTCCTGCCTGCACCGCCTCACCGCGCGCCCACGGGCACGCGGAAGCGCCGCCGTCGCCGCCCGCCGGTCCTGGAGCAACTGGCCATGGATCTCGGCCCCGAGCGGCCGCGCTGGCGACTGTCGCGCCTCGTCGAACGTTCGCCCCATCGTGCTCGCGTGATCGAACGAGTCGAGTACGTGCGGCGCTTCTTCCCCGAACTCGACGGGCTCAGCATCCGCATCGGCTTCGCGCAGAAGCCGGGCGTCCTCGGCTGGGGATCGCTCGATCCCGAGCAGCCGGGCATCTGGGTGCGACCGAGGCGGCTGCACCTCTTCACCGTGGCGCACGAGCTGACGCATCTGCTGCAGGCCCGCGAGCTGGTGCCACGCGGCGAGCGCGCCTGCGACCTCCACGCCCTGGCGCGCTCGCCGCTGCTCATCGACACGCCGCCGAGCTATCTGAGCATGCCGCGCTCGCTCCGCCGACCGCAGCTCGACGAGACGCAGGCGCATGCGCTCTGCGTGCTCGCGCGCGAGGCGCTGGCGGCGCGCGAACGAGGGGACCGTCGCTATCTGCTGGGATTCGAGCAAGCGGTCGCTGAGCGCTTCGCGTGAGCGATGCCGCGGCGTTGCGCCGCGTGCGCGTGGTGGCGGCGGTGGTCCGTGATGGCGAACTGCTGCTGCTGACGCAGCGTCCACCCGTCGGGCCACTCGGCCTGCAGTGGGAGTTCCCCGGCGGCAAGATCGAGCCGGGCGAGACGCCCGAGCACGCCTTGGTGCGCGAGGTCCACGAGGAGTTGGGCGTCGAGGCGAGCACACACGAGGTGCTCGCGGTGCATGCGCACGACTACGATCATCTATCGGTCGAGATCACATTCATCCGAGCCACGCTCGCCTCGTTCGAGTTCAAGCCGAGCGTGGCCGTGCACGCTTGGCGTTGGCTCGCCCCCCACGATGTGCCGCTCTCCGAGGTGCTCGAAGCGGATCGCGATTTCCTGCGTGCGATGGGCGCGCGAGACGAAGGAGAACCGAGATGATCCCGTTGCCCGAGGGGCTGTCGTTCCTGAGCCTGGGTTGGTGGGTGGTGCATGTGATCGGGATGCTCGTGCTCTTCCAGTGGGGCTATGCCCGGGGGCGCGGAGACGAGCGCCGCGAGCAGCGCCAGAGGGATCTCGGCAAGTCCGCTCGTTAGAGCATTGCCGGGCAAGATTCCCCTTGAGCGCATGGGCTGCGTTCCAGCACAATCAGTCCACTCGGGGCACTCGACCCCCTTCCATGCCCGGGTAGCAGGCCCCACTCACGCGGGCCACGCTTGACCATTCTGCATGGAGGCTCACCTTGCACCAGAGGCACTCGCGGGCGCTCGTCGCGCTCCTTGCCCTGCTCGTGCTCCCGCCCGACTCCTCGCACGCCTTCCAAGAGGAGCAGCCACTCGGTGAGGTGCTGAAGAACGGGCAGATGGCGAGGGCGACGCTCGCCGCGCGCGCCAACCGGACACGCACCAGTGGCGCCGCCCCCGACACGGTGTACCTAGGGCATTCGTACACCGATCACACCGGCGCCCCCGGCCCAATCGTGAACTACTGGAACATCTACACAGGTGGCTATCGCCCGGGAGTGAACGATCCGACCAACGCGATATGGGATTGGGATCACTCGACGGGCTTCGGTGCCTACGTCGGTGACTCGCTCGCCGGCTGGTGGCCCATACGGCGCCCCTACGGCATCACGGGCGGTCTCGTCCTGGCGGACAACCAGCGACCCTGGCACGCGATCCAGATCGGGAACCAGGGCAACTACGTCATCAATCAAGGGGCGGGCGGCAAGCGCACGTTCGGGGTGACGGGCTACTGGCACGACGATGCCGGCATCGGCCAGGGCAGCGCGGTCACGTGGTCGCCCATTTCGGGCGGCCGGTCGGCATGGTGCGGGCTACGCCAGCACGGCGACGTCAGCGCCATGGATCTGGTGACGGGCAACGCCTACAACCAGACCACCCAGATGTACGGCAGCGAGGGCGATGGCGGCACAGGCGTCAACTCGAACTTCCCGGGCTATGCCAATCACATGGATCAGATGTTGTACCGCGACATCGCTGCGACGCCCGGGCAGTCGTTGAGCATCGGCTTCAGCTACCGCACCTACCTGTCGACGGGCGTCATCACGACGGCCTCGACGCGAACGGGCTGGTTCGACAAGGACCCGCTCGCAGTGACGGCCGGCAACTTCATCAGCGCCACGGCTGCAGGGGCCGCGGCTCCGATCGACTCGTTCATGGTCTACATCGGTTCGCCGGCGAATGATGCTGGCGTGCGTCTCTCGGATGGCACGACGGCGCCGGTCTTCGACCTGCAGCGTCGCTGGTTCTCCGAGGTCCTGCGTGTCAACGAGGGCAGCGCGCCGTACTACCAGATGCTCTCCACGTTCGGGATCAATGGCGACACGCTCAGCGGTTCGTCGGTGGCGCACGCTGCGGCGATTCCCTCGTCGATCGTCGACAACATCCTGAACACGGCGGGGAATCCCGGCGCCATCCGACTGGTGTTCCGCGTCAAGACGAATCAGTCGTTCTCGGACACGGACAGTCGCATCGGCAACTTCAGCTCGCGTGGCCACGGCGCCGCGATCATCGACAACGTGTCCTACGCCATCGGCGCTGGCGCGAACGTCGTGATCGGCGACTTCGAGACGCCGCAGCAGGGCGGTGCGAACAGCATCGACAATCAAACAGGTGTTTCGGCGCTGACGAACTGGAAGAGCACCGGCAAGCCGCCGGCGATCTACTTCCACACGAAGGCGCTCGACGACTTGCAGTACGCCGATCTGTGCGGACCGCCGGATTCACCGTCGCGTTCCTGCAACATCGGTGGTGTCGTGATGACGGCCGGAAACAACGATGATCTCGAACGCCACGGGGATTCACGCTACCTGTCGGATCGTGAAGTCATGCACTCGATGGTCTCGCCGACGATCAACCTCGTGACCGCTGGTCCCTCGACGCCGAACAACATGGGACTGACCGGCGACATGGTGAACGCCACCGATGACATCTACATCTGGTACGACATGTACGCCGGCATGTTCAACCTGGCGTTCTCGGGCAATGCCTGGACCTTCTCGGGCCAGTCGTACCCGGCGACCCAGACCATCAACGGTGCGTTGACGTGGGGCGCTGCTCGCTACCCCGGCTTCCAGATCATCAATCCGGAGCCCCAGTGCTTCATCGACTGGGAGCCGCTGTACGGATTCGGTCTGGTCGCGACGTCGAACCCGTCGAACCCGTCGGGCACGCCGGACTCGCTGCGCGTCTCGCTCGGCGTGAACCAGCAGTGCTTCCGATTCGCCATCTCGCTCGGTTGCAACTCGGCCGACGGTGCCTACTTCGACAACGTGTCACTCGCCTTCGTCGATCTTCCGGCGACGCAGACCTCAGCTGCGAATGCGATCACGCTGGGCCCGATCACCGCGTCGATCTGGAACTTCTACAACGACGCCTTCCCGGCCAACGAGACGAACGGCCTGACCGGCACGGCATCGTTCGACACGCTGGGTGCGTGGCTGCAGACGGGTATCAACAACTACCCGATCACCGGGAGCGTCTTCCGCAACGACATCCCCGGCGACACAGCAGTCGTCCAGGCTGGCAATGCAGTGGTGAGCTCGCCGGACGATCCGACCTACGCGCAGGTCCGCGTCGACATGGTGTTCCGCGTTCTTCCGGGACCGGGCAACTATCGGATCGCGGCCGGCCGTACGTTCCCGCCGGCGCCGTTCATGCAGTTGCTGACCGTGCCCACCGATCAGGCCGGCGTCGTGGTCCCGGGTGTCTACAATCCGAGCCCGAGCGCTGGTGCGCAGAACTTCTTCTCGTCGTTCATCGTCAAGCCGGGCGCATACGCCAAGGGCGATCACTTCGGGAACACGCGTTGGGATCACCTGACCTGGAACAGCGTGCGCTGCGACACGGCGGAAGCCAATCGCTTCCCGGTGTCCGGCATCGGCGTCAGCTCGCTGCTGACGCTTGCCACCTATGCGTCCATGTACCACGAGGAGGAGTTCCTCCCCGCGGGCATCCGTCCCGAGGTCGGTATCGCGAAGAAGAAGTGCTTCCTGATCAACCCGGCCAGCACGACCGTCACGCACTCCAACATCGACTGCAACACGGTGCCGGCGTGGGTGACGTCGGGCGCTCCCGGCAACGGCTACAACGGCAGCCCGACCACGCAGGAGCACACCAAGATCATCCCGGACGGACTGCTGACGGCCGGTGCACATGTGCAGTACTTCTTCCGCAAGTCGCACGCTGTCGATCCGCTGCTGTCGATCGCGATGTGCCCGGACACGAACCTGATCTTCCCGCAGAGCAGCGAGGGCTCGTCGGACGGTCACCGCTGGCAGCAGTTCGGCGTGCTTCCCGATCGGTGGAAGGAACCGAGCTTCGGCGGCGCTGGTATGGCGTGCCTGCTGTTCGTGGACAACAACGACCGTCGTGGCAACGAGCGCGTCTGGGTGTCCGTCATGGACTCCATCGGCGGCACGTCGCTGGCGGACGCTGGCAACCACAACGGCTGGGC
>JAYWEM010000173.1:0-32632 GCA_043779265.1 bacterium
GCCGCTCCAACCGATGGTGTGTGGGAGGGCAAGCTGCAGGGTGCCATCCGCCTGCGCATCCATCTCAAGAGCGAGGGCGGAGTTCGTCTCGCCAAGCTCGACAGTCCCGATCAGGGCACACTCGGACTCGACGTCGAGCTGAGACATCTCTCCGAGGATTCGCTCTCGGTGTGGCTCGCCTCGGCGAACGGTGGATGGTCGGGGCGAATCTCCGAGGACGGCTCGACGCTCACCGGCACATGGTCGCAGGGCGGCGCCGCGATCCCTCTCACGCTGACGCGCCTTGAAGCCGCACCGGACGATCGCAAGCCACAGGAGCCACACCCGCCCTATCCCTACGACGTGGCCGACGTGTCCTTCGAGAACGCGGCGGCCTCGGTGACGCTCGCCGGCACGCTCACCTCGCCGCGCGGCGCCTCGAAGGCGCCAGCCGCGGTGCTCGTCTCGGGCTCGGGCCCGCAGGATCGCGACAGCCATCTGCTCGGACACAAACCGTTCAAGCTTCTGGCCGACCAGCTGACCCGTGCTGGCATCGCCGTGTTGCGCTACGACGAACGCGGCATCGGCAAGTCGAGCGGGCATTTCCGCGCTGCGACGACCGCCGACTTCGCGGCCGATGCCGCCGCCGCCGTGGCCTACTTGCGAACGAGGTCCGACATCGACGGCGCACGCATCGTCGTCATCGGTCACAGCGAGGGCGGTTTGATCGCGCCATGGGTCGCCGCACGTGATCCCAAACTGGCGGCGATCGTCTCGCTGGCGGGACCCTCGATTCGGGGCGACGCCCTGCTTGAAGCGCAGAGCATCGCGCTCATGCGCGCGGCCGGTCGTGACTCGGCAGGACAGGCGAACACGATGGAGTTCAACCGAAAAGCCTGGCAGTACGCATTCGAGGACACGCCGGAGGACACATTGAAAGCGCGGGTGGCCCGCGCCTCGCTCGTGTTCGTGGCCTCGCTCCCGGAGTCGGAGCGCGGGCAGGTCGGCGACGCCGAGCAGTTCGCACGCACCACGGCAACGCAGTTGGCCGATCCGTGGTTCCGTTCCTTCGTGCGGCTCGACCCCGGCCCCGATCTCGCGCGCGTCCGCGTGCCGATGCTGGCCTACTTCGCCGAGCGCGATCTCCAGGTGCCCCCGGACTCCAACATCCCCGCGCTTCACGCGCACTTCAAGGGGCCGCGCGCGAACCTTCTCACGGTGCATCGCTGGCCCAAGCTCAACCATCTGTTCCAGACCGCGACCACCGGGTTGCCGGCCGAGTACAGCCTCATTCCCGAGACGATGGCGCCCGCGATGCTCGATGGGCTCGTGGCCTGGCTGCAGACCACGATGGGCATCAAGCGGTGAGCGAGTCGCCGGAGCCGGTCGCGGAACTCGAGCGGCGATTGAAGTGGAGAGCGTGGCCGACCGCATTGTTCATCCTCAACCTGGCGCTGCTCGGCACCGCGGCCATCATCTCGCTCAAGCTGCGGCCCCGGCACCCCGAGGGATTGCCCGATGATCCGCGCGCCAAAGTGGCCGCCGCCACGCTCGGTGGAGAGGCCGCGATCGCCATGGATGGGCTGCGGTTCCGCGCGGCGATCCTGGGCGGCGAGGTGGTGGATCGGCAGAGCGCACCCGCGCTTCGCTCCCGCGCCGAGATGGTCGCCCCCCTCCTGCATCAGGCAAAACGCGCACGACCTCTGGAGCCGCGCACCCACGCGGCCCTCGCGGCCCTCGACCTGATCGAGCATCGAGACGCGCTCGCCTCGCGCCGTTATCACTGGGCGTGCGAGCTGGCGCCGCACTACGCCGAAGCGAGGCTCGGGCTCGGCGTCTCGCTGGCGCGCATGGCGATCCGTGAGGGCGACCCGTTCCGCGCCCGCGCACTCCAACTGCAGGCCGTCGCGCAGTTCGCCGCCGTCGATTCGTCGAGCGCCGAGTATCCACTCGCGCTCTACAACCGCGCGTGGTTGCTGTTGCAGACCGGGCCCCAGAGCGAGGCGGAGCGCTACATCACCGCCTATCTGGAACTCGATTCACAGAGCGCGCGGGCCGAGGCGCTGCGAGCCGCTGCAGCGCGCTGAACCGAAGTCGCGCGGGACGTTCCGCTATTGCGAGACCGTCACACCCACGCGTGGACAGAGCGACGTGAGCGGGCAATCCGAGCAGCGCGGCTTGCGCGCGTTGCACACCTGGCGGCCGTGCAGGATGAGCCAGTGCGAGATCAGCACCCAGTCCTCGCGCGTGACGAGTGGCTGCAACGCCATCTCGATCTTCACGGCATCGCTCTCCTGGGTCAGACCGAGCCGGTTGGAGAGACGTGTCACATGCGTGTCGACCACGATCCCGGAAGCGATGCCGTAGGCATTGCCCAGCACGACGTTCGCGGTCTTGCGACCGACCCCGCGCAGCGCGACCAGCGCATCGAGATCCCTCGGGACCTCGCCTCCGTGCAGCTTGACGAGATCGGCGCAGGCGGACTGGATCGCCTTGGCCTTGTTCCGGAAGAACCCGGTCGAATGGATCAACTGCTCGAGGTCCGCCAGATCGGCCTTGGCGAAGGCCGCGGCGTCCGGATATCTGGCGAACAGCTCGGGCGTCACCATGTTGACGCGCTCATCCGTACACTGTGCCGAGAGGATCGTGGCGATCAGCAGCTGCAGCGGGCTCTTGAAGTCGAGTGCGCAGCGCGCATCCGGGTAGAGCTCGCGCAACTGTTCGAGGATGGCGGCGACGCGCTTGGGATCGGGCGTCAGCTGCCGCGTGCGTGGGCGTTCGGACTTGGGCGATCGCTGCTTGGTCGCCGCGCGCGTCGACTTGCCGCTCGCCGCCGCCGGGCGTGCGCCCTTGCGCGCATGCGCGCCGTCACTGGCCGCCGCCTTGGTGCGCGACGTGCCCGGTGCCGAGCGCACACGCGGCGCCGACGGCAACTTGGGAGCGGGGCCGCTCTTGCGGCGCGATCGCGGGGACTTGCGGGGCATGGCGAGCGGCAGCCTAGCACGGCTCGATGCTCATGGCGTCGCGCGCTCGCGCAGGGTCGGAGCGCGAAGCGGCCGCCCCTCGCCACGAGAGACGGCCGCCTGCCACAACCTCGAAGCTGCTACTTCGTCCGCACCACCTTGCGCGTCGAGACCTTGCCGCCGGCCACCATGCGCACCAGATACAGCCCCGGCGGCACGGAGCGACCACCCTCGTCGCGGCCATCCCACACCAGCGAGTGCCGCCCCGCCGACCACGGACCCTCGGCCAGGACGCGCCGGCGAGCGCCGGTCACGTCATGGATGTCGAGCCGCAGATTCGACGCCTCGGCGAGATCGAGTCCGAATCGCACGTCGTTCACGAACGGATCGGGCGCCGCCGAGCGCAGTCCCGTCGTGAGCGGCGGACCGTCGGTATCGACGTCGACCGTCGACAACGTGATCTGCACCGTGTAGCTGCCGCTCTTGATGATGTCGCGTTCGCCCGCCTTGAACACGACGAGGCAGTAGTCACCAGGCTGATCCACGTTCACGCTGATGAACTCGTTGACGCCGCTGCCGCCGAGCCAACTCGCGCGCGTTCGACCGTCGGTGCGGTTCTGGAACGGCGTGCCGGGCTGATGCAGGGCGACACCCCAGTCCACGTTCGACCCGAACCCGTTGACGACTCGGATGTTCCACTTCCCGAACGTGAGCGGCAGCGTGTAGAGGTCCATGAGTTCCCCGTAGCCGATGGTCACGGGACCGATCACGCTGAGCGGGTTCGCACGGGTCTGGGCTCCCAACACCTCCGTGACGTACTGCGCCGTGTCCTTGATCCCCGGCACATCCACGCGCAGGAGTCCAGCGTCGAACCCGCGATAGCCGGTCGTGCCGAAGTCGACGAGCACGTAGTCCAACACGCCTGCGCCCCAGTCCGATGTCGTCAGCGGCGAGTCGAACCCGGAAGTCGAGCCGGGCGCTTTCTCGTGGAGCCACAGATCCATGTCCGAGGCGCCGAGCGGCATCAGTGCGACGCCACCCCACTTGTGTCCCAGACCACTCGTGAAGTCGGGCGTGCGGATGCCGTCCTGATTGAACTGCACGATCTCGCCTGCCGGCAGCGTGCTCCAACCCGCGTCCACGGCCTTGCCATTCTTGCGCCAGCGCGGCGTGTTGAGCGGTCGCACCGGCGGTGTGAACACCCACTGCTGGCCGGAGATGTTGTCGGTCTCGTCGGACTCGACGACCCAGTCATCGGGATCCAACTCCATCCAGAGCGTGTGACGGCCGCCCGGAATCGTGGTGGGCGAGATGTCGTAGGCCGTTCGCGTGGTGCCTCCGCTGAACGTGATGAACTGAGGGCCGGTGTTCCGCACGCCGTCCCAGAAAAGGTCGGACTTCACGAGACCGGCGAGCACCGAGCCGTCGTTGCGTGCGCTCACGTTCATGTAGGTGGTGCCGTCCCCATTCAGCGTCGCGGTCGGAACGGCGGGGCCAGGCGCCGCATCGGCGGTGCGGCGCGGCACCAGCGGCGCGGCCCATCCCGAAGAGTCGAACGGCCGGACGTCCGCCTGCGCCAGACTCAGCTTGAGCCCGAAGCTCATCGGTCCCTGGGCGATGCTGGGGTTGCGGTGCACCGCCAGCAGGTAAGTGCCCACGTCGAAGGCGGTCACCGACAGGGTCGAGCGGCCACTCAGGTTGGACGTCGCCTTGCGATCGAAGTCCTCGATGCCAGCGGTCTCCCGTGCGTAGTCGAACCACAGCGAGGTGACGTTGTTGACGATCGCCGGTGCACCACGCACGTCGACGGAGTACCAACCGGTCTGCGCCGCCGAGGGCGTGAAGACGTACAGCTTCATCATCTCGTCTTGGGCGAACGAGACCGTGAGCGAGTCGCCCGGGCGGATCGTGGCGGGGATCATCTGCTTGAGCTGATACGGCAGCGAGAACACTCCATCTCGATAGACACCGACATCCCAGGTGTTGTCGCCGTTGGGAACGCGGTTCGTGAAGACCGCGTCGAGCAATCCCGAGGTGCGACTGGAGGACGATCTCGCGATGGCGAAGCCGTTGGTCGATCCCGTCGACGTGTCGAACACCTTCAGGTCCACATCGACCAGCGGACCGGTGCCGGAGTGGGCGTAGACGCCCGACCACAAAGCGGTCCCCGCGATCGTGCCTCCCGGCGGCGTGTACACGTGCGAGATCTCGAACCCGTCGCAGTTGTCGAACGGAATCACCCCGGACAGCAGGTCCGCGTGGCCGGCACTTCGCTTGGGAGGCGCGGGGTTCGTGTAGAACGTGTAGGCATTGAGCGGGTCGGCGTCCCACACGAGCTGCCGTGAACGATGATTGTTGTCCTCGTTCGTCTCGGCCTCCCACTCGGCCCCGTCGTACCACGCCTCGACCGTGTGCCGCCCGCCGCCGACCACGATGGGCCCGCGGTTGATCATGAACGAGGTGGCTCCGCCGGCGGCCGCGGCACCCATGATGGAGTCGCGCTGGACGCCATCCACCAACAACCGCACGCGGTTCGAGCTGGTGGCGATCTCCCCGTAGTTCTTGGCCACGGTGTTCCAGTAGACGCTGCCGCCGCCATTCAGGAACCCCGAGGCCGCGGCCCAGGTGTTGGTCGCGGTGGTATTGCCACGAACGGTGACCGCCGCATCCCATCCTGAGGGCAGCGGCGAAGCAGCCGCCAGATCGGCCGGGTAGGGATCGCGGATGCGATAGGGCCCCGCCTGCGCGTAGCCGATGCTCCAGTTGCCGTCATCATCCCTGGCGCGAAGCGTGATGTAGTAGTTGCCGGGCCCGGGAGCCTGGAGCGTGTAGGCGAGCCCATCGATGGCATTCACCTCGATGGTCTCGTTGGGCAAGGTGGGACTCGTGCCGATGGCGAGGCTGTAGGCCACCGCACCCGAGTAGTCGTCGCCCGCCGCTTGCCAGGTCATATCGATGGTGCGATCCGGGACCGCGTCGTGCTGGAGCCCCTCGTTGTGGCTCGTGGACTCGAAGTAGGGCGAGATGCCGGGCGGCGCACTATCCAGGTCGTAGCCCGCGTTCACGAACGTGTTCCACACCGACTGCCGGTTCAGGTTCGGGTTGCGGGTGAGGAACTTGTTGATGAAGCCGTTCGGGCCCTCATGGTTGCCGTCCGCCATCGTGCTGAGGATCTCCGAGGGCGAGATCGAGAGCATGTCGATGCCGCGCTCGTTCGGATCGTCCTCGTTGTCGCTGCCGCCGTCCTCGAGGTCCCGAAGGAGCGCCGCGAAATACCCCTCGATGATGGACGGCTGGTCTCCGTAGATGCTGCCCTCGCCGCAGCTACCGGTGAACTCGGTCTCGCGCCCATTGATCATGGCCTGCCCATAGGCTTGGACGTGTCGTCGCCCGACGATGTCGGCCACCCAGTTGGCGAACCCCTCCTTGATCGCGGTGCCATCGTCCTCCTCGCACCAAGCGCAGTGACCAGGATCGCCATTCGGATTGTCACAGATCCCATTGTCGTAATCGTGATCGGGAACGTAGAAGAACGAGCGCTGGATGTGGTGGCCGTACTCATGCACATGCATGCCGCTCTCCCAGCCCCACTTCCTGCTCCCGGTCTGGATCGGGATGTTGATCTCGCCGTCGTAGTTCGGCCAGTCCGAGCTGGGATAGACCACGTCCACCGACGGCACATCACGGCCCATGGCGTAGATCTCACGCCACGAGCGCACGACGTTGTTGAAGATGTGGCACGCGGCGCGACCCACTTCCGTGGTCGGCTGCCTCGTGCCGAAGTCCGCAGTGGAGCCGGTGAAGTCATCCTTCACGCCCGTCGTGAACAGGTAGTTGAACTCGAGCATGCCGTGCTCGACGACCACTCGCGTGTTGGCGAGTTCGAACTCGAGGTAGAGGTCCGGCTCGTCCTCGCTGGCATAGACCGTGACCTCGAACCGCCCGTCGACACCCGTGGTGGCGCTGCCGAGATGCTCGTCCCAGTCCCAGTCCTCGTCGTAGACACGCACCGTGGTGTTGTCGACGGGCAGGGTCTGACCATCCGAGCGCAGATAGACGAAACGTCCCTTCACGAGGATGTTCCGGCCGCCGGTGGTCTTCGACTGGGACTTCAGCGCCTCGCGCTTCTCGCGGGGGGTATCGATCCGTTCCTCGCGAGGCACGGACTGCAACACGCCCTCGGAAGGCAGGATCGACAGCGGCTCGGGGATGAAGACGCCTTCCGGCACGAGCGAGCTGCCGCCCGCCCCGGTGGCCAGCTGCCAGCCATCCGCCGTGAAGTCGTACGTGCGCGTGACGACGGTCGAGTTGGCGCGGAAGCTGATGCGGATCCCCGGATCGGACGTGGCCGCCGTGAGCGTCACGCGGATCACGCGCGTGTTCGAGCGCCCGGACAGCAGCACCGGGAACTGCGGAGCATTGTGGGCGACGGAGTCGAGCGAGTCGGTCCCGGTGATCGAGAACTGGCTCAAGGTCATGGTCGTCGCTGCCGTGAGCACGACGTCGAACGGGTAGGACACGCCCTGCTTCGCGGGCTTCGTGAGCCCGACCAGCTGGACCGAGACGGGCGGCGAACTGGTGGCGAGCGCCGGGGCGGCGAACAGCAGCAGAGCCAGCGCCGAGGCGCACGAGCCGAACAGGCGGCGGATCATCGCGCCACCTCCTCACGCAGCGGCGCCACGACGAACGCGGCCGCGCGCGTGCGCTGCATCTCGAGTCGGCGCGCAAGCGCGATGTCGCCGCGCGACTGCGCGTAGGTCAGCTGCCGATCGAGCAGGGCAAGCCGTGTGGCGCGCTTGTGCTGTTCGATCTCCACCTGCAGCTCGGCCTGTTCATTCTCGGGGGCGGTGGCCACGCGCGCCTGCAGCGCGGCCAACTCGACACTCCGCTCGGCGAGCAGTTGACGCATCGCGCGGCGCTCGCGCTGGCGCGGCGTCGGCGCGACCACGACCTCGCCCGGCACATCGGGGCGGGACACGTGGGCCGTGGCGTCGGCTTCGGCGTGGACGGGAGCCGGCGGGATCACGGCGAACGCGAGCGCCATCCAGAGGGCCGGGAGGAATCGGGCGAGAGAGGGGTTCGGCGGGCGCATCGGGTGCTCCTCGGTGGAAGGGTGGCGATGGGGGCTTGCCGCCCCGTGCCCTTCCAACGCACCACCGCCCCCGGCTGCACGCGCATTCCGCAGGAAGCGGCCCCGCGGGCGGTTCCGCCCACGGGGCCCTCGCTCACGCCCGGCTTCCGGGCAACGGACGCGAGACGACTCAATCGATGCGGTACGCGGCGATTCTGCGAGGGGACCCAACCCGGCCCCCAGGCCCCCCGCAGCACACTCTCCCTCGCTCTACCCCAGGCCGCTCATTCGTGTTCCACGAAGCTCGGGCGTCAGAAACCCCAACTCAGGCCCACCCTCAGCCCGCCGCCATCGGCGTCGATGCTCTCGCGGATCTCGTAGCCCGAGAGCACGTCCTCGACATCGCGCGACAGTTCGGCGCCGTTCACATACAGCTCGGCCGACAGCCGCGTGCGCCCCGAGAGCGGCAGCGCCGCCCCGGCCCACGCCTGCCAGCCCCAACCTCCGAAGGTGCCATCGAACTCCTCACCGGTCGTGAAGTCCTGCGCCGAGAGCACCATCACCTGATAGCCGCCCGAGAGGCCGAAATAGGGCACGACCGGCATGTCATCCTTGGCCGAGACCTGCAGGAAGGCCATCACCGGGAAGAAGTCGGTGCTGGCGCGAGAGAGGTCCTGCCGAACGGTGATCGGCACGCCGCCCGGCCCGATCTGCGAACTGGTGACGCTCGAGGCGTTCTCGGTCTTGTGGATCCAATCGACTCCGAGGCCCAACTGGATATTGGGATCGATCATCGGACCGACGCGGAGGCCGACCAGGAAACGGTCCTCCAACTCGCCCTCGGGATCGAACACGCCGATGTGGAGCTGGCTGACGCACTCGGCGTCGGGCGCGCGACGAGAGCGGGAACTGCGCGGCCGATAGCGGACGCCCGCGTTCTCCACACTCGGCAGGGTCGGCGACAACACCGCCGCCAGCGAGGGCGACGATCCGGTCACGACGGCAGCGGGTGCGGACGAGATGGCCACCACCATCGAGAGTGGTTCGGTGAGCCCTGCCGAGGGCAGGGCCAAGCGGGACGACGATTCGGCCTGCGCCGCGGGTGCTGCAAGGGTGATCAGAGCCGCGACGAGCGCGGAGCGTGGATGCAGTAGGTTCATGGGGTCCTCCCTGCCGGCCGGGGTCGCCGGGCTGGTCCATGCACAGGACTCTGGCACGCGGCGTGCCGAGAGCCCGGTGGCCGACTCAAGCGCAAGGGCAGTGCATCGCTAACGCGTGTCGTGGCAGTCGCCGGCAGCCCCTCCGAGGCGATCACGCGTGGCGAGTGTGTCGCGCAGTGTTGCGGCTCCGCCTCGGCACCCCCAGCATCCCGAAACCCTCTCTTCCGGAGCGCTCGACCCATGCGATTCCCCGCCGCACACCTGTTCACGCTGAGCCTCACGCTCGCCGCGAGTCCTCCCGCATGGGCGCAGACGGGCCCGACGCTCGCCGTCGAGGACACCATGCGCACCGAGGTCGAGCAGGTGCTGGTCAGCGCCCCCCGGGTGACGCTCGATGAGATCCTCGACCGGGTCGCCCGCGGCGAGGCGAGGCGCGAGTCGCTCATGGTCGATCAGCGCTACGTCGCCACGATGCGCATGGTGCGCGATGTGACCGGCCGCAAGGGGCCCGAGCTGCTGGTCGAGTCCGTGTCGCAGATCTACAAGAAGCGCCCCGGTCTTCTGCGCGTCGTGATGCTGCGCCACTATGAGAAGCCCGACCCCAAGCGCAAGGATGACGATGAGGATGTCGAGACCGACTTCGGCTCCGGCATGGGGGAGAACATCGTCAACTTCGCGTTCCGGCCCGCGACGAGGCGTTCGTATCGCTATCGCATCGTCGGACGCGAACTGTTGGGCGATCATCTGATCTACCGCATCGCGTTCGAGCCACGCTCGGCGCTCGCGGTCTACGAGCCGAGCGGCGAGGTGTGGGTGAACACGCGCGACTTCGTGATCGTGCGCCAGGAACTCAAGTACAAGGAGTCCCCGGTGCCCCTCTTCCTCAAGGGCATCCGGCGTGTGACCATCGAGCGCACCAAAGTGGGCGATCACTGGGTCCTCTCTCGCGTGCTGGCGCGCGTCGAGGCCACGATTCCGCTGCCCAAGCTGGGACGGTCATTCGACTTCAGCCTTCAGTACAGCGACTACTCCATCAACCAAGGGCTCTCCGATTCGCTGTTCACGTCGGCGCCCCGCCGCCGTGGCGGCAACGCCGTGCGAGTCGGCCGATGAGAACAGGAGACACCATGTCCCGAGTGATTCCCTTGATGGCCGTCGCGCTTGCCGCCCTGCTTGCGAACGCCGCGCCCTCGTTCGCACAGACACCCGCGGCACCCGACTCGCTGCTCGACGACTACCTCGGCCGTATGCGCGACTCGACCGATGTGTGGTTCGGCATGTCCGCCGCGCCACTCGACACGACCGGGCTCGACAGTGCCTTGGTCGGCGGACTCGCGCGTGGCAGTGACTCCAATGCCGCGGCGCGCGCGCGACGCGCCGGTCGCATCACGTTCTCGCCATCGCTCGCGTTCACCCGAGTCGATGGCGGTGTGGTGGGCGCTGAGGCGAGTGTCGGTAGCGCTCGCCTGCTCGGACGCTTGAACGGCACGCTCGAGTATGCGCTCGCGGCCGAGGAGTGGCTGGGCGGCGTCGCCTACGCCAAGCGCTGGACCAAGCCGTACGAGGACGGCGCATGGGTGCTGCGTGGCTCCGCGTCGCGCCGCACCGATTCATTCGACCGCGACCACTTCAACCCGCAGTTCGCTTACGTCAGCGCGTTTCTCGGCGGCGGCGACCGCAACACGTATCTCACGCGCACCGGCGTCGATGCCCTGCTCGAGCGACTCACCAGCGGATGGAGTCTGTTCGCCGGCATCCGCGATCATGCCGAGCACGCGAGGGTGACGAGCACCGAGTGGACGGTTCTGGGAGTCGGCCCCGATCCGCTGCTCAACGCGCCCGCCGCCGAGGGCCGGGCGCGCGAGGCACGCTTCGGAGGACGCCTGTCGCTGCCGCGACTGCCGTGGACCCTCGAAGCGCAGCACTGGACCAGCGGTCGGCAGCTCGCCAGCGACTTCACCTATCGCCGCACCCGCGTCGCCGTGGCAGGCGACATCGGGTTGTTCGACCGTGTCGCCCTCGTGCCGCAGTTCGAGTGGGGTCGGCTGAAGGGCGATGCACTGCCGCAGCAGGCCTTCTACATGGGCGGCACGCCCAACCTGCGCACGTACGATCGGAACGAGCGCGTGGGCTCCGGGCGAGCGGTGATGCAGGCCGACCTGCTCTACGTCGGCGATGCGCTCACCCGCCTCGGCGTGCCGCACCCCGCGTGGCTGCCGCTCTCCTTCGGCGTGTTCGGCAATGTCGGCGCCGTGTGGGGCATCGATCCCGTGACCGGACTCGCCGCCGCGAGCGATCGGGCGTGGCCCGATTCGGGCGATTGGAAGTCGGAAGCCGGCATCATGATGTTGTGGCGGATCGGCGTGCCCGACCCCGACGCAGCGGTGCGGTTCGACTACGCCGTCCCCGTCGGCCCCGAGGACGAGCGAGTGCCCAGCTTCACGATCTCGTTCCAGAAGTCGTTGGGGATGCTGCGCGTGAGGTGAGAAAGAGCAGCCCCCGGTGGATCGCTCCACCGGGGGCCCACCGCACGGCCCGTCCCTTTGCCCTGGCTACCTACGGAACCGTGCGTGTGTCTCCACCGGCTAGCGACGATCGCGATCGTTGTGACGCAGCCGCGCGATCTCGCGGCTCTGCACGTTCTGGGCGCGAGCGAGGCGAGCACGCTCATGGGCCGTGACGACACCGTCGGCCTTGGCGCGACGTTCGAGGCGATGCACCCGCGCCTGACCGCGCACCAGCCGGCGCGTCTCGGCGCGCGTCAGTTGGTCGCTTCGCACACCGTCACGGATTCGCTCCGCCTGGTTGGCCTCGCGTCGATCGACGCTCGGCGTCCCGGCGTCGGCCACGGCGGCGCTGCCTGCGACCATGGCGAACGTGGCGACGAGCATGAGCGACACGAGCTTCTTCATGAGATGCCTCCTGGGGCGTTGCGCCCCTGTATCAGGGAAAGCGGCGAGTGCGTTGCTGGGAACCGGAGCCGGTGCGCCGTGGCGCGTGGCGTCTTCGCACGAGACGCACTGCAGGGCGTGTGCCGCCGATGAGCCGGCTCGCCTCTGCGTTGTGGCCAAACGACTTACGGCATCCACAGCATCGGCATCGACGCCCGACGTGGCCCGCCCGGGTCAGTCCGCTGCACCGAAGTGTGCGACTGCGTTCAGCGGCCGGACGGGGCGCTCGTGTCGGGCAGCGCGGCGAGCCAGCCATCGACCTGCGCGATGATCGCTCGCACCTGCGCGGCATTCTCGGGACGCAGATGGGCTCCCGGATGCGTGCGCCGCTCGGCGTGCGGCAGGGCCCGATGCAGCGCACGGACGGATTCGCCGGGGTAGCGCTCCTCCGCCTCGGCATCCAAGAGCAATGTCGGCACGCGCTCGGCCGCCTCGGCGTGTCTCGAGGGCTCGAGCGCATGAACCCATCGCGCACCGAGCACGGCGAGCGGCGGCGCGAGCACCGCATCGAGCCAGCCGTGCGGCAGGGTTCTCCGCAGTTCGGACTCGAGCAGCGACTCCAGATCGGCCATGCCGTCGACGAGTACCAGTGCATCGGCAGGGCCCAGCCGCAGCGCCGCCACGGCGATCGGTGAGCCGAGACTGGCGCCCAGCAACGCCACCCTCGTCGGAGCGCGCTCCCGTCTCAGCGCCTCGGCGCCATGCGCGAGTGCCGCCGGGGAGTGCATCAGCGCGTGCCGCATGGCCGGCACGCGCCGGAGGAACGCGTGCCATGGCATCCGCCGCTCGCCGCGCCATGGCCAGTCCATCGCCAGCGCGTCCACGGCGAGCGATTCGGGCAACAGGAGCGCCGCGCGATCCCCGGTGCCGATCCCACCCAGCATCACCACCGCCCACGGACGACTCCCCGCACGCGCGCGCGCCTCGGGCGATGCGGCGCGGAACAGACCGCGCAGCGTGTCGCCGTGCGTCGGGACGATGCGCCAGCGCTCCAGGCGCTCGCCCAGCTCGGGCGCAGGCTCCCGGAGGATGGCGCCCGTGAAGCCGCGATGCGCGAGCAGCGACAGCGTCGGATCGGGCGGGTGCGTCCACCACCAGGCACCCATCACCACGAGCGCGATCGGCAGCATCACCATCACGACGCCCACGAATCGCATCAGCATGAGCCCCGCCCACGCCCAGCGCGGCATCTCATCCGAATGCCACGAACCTCGCTCGTCTCGCTTCATCGTGCGAACCACCCTCGCGATGGTGTCAGACCGGCAGTTCGTGTTCGGTCAACTCGATGCGACGCCACGCCCCGGTGCGGAAGCGCCAGTAGAGCACGACCGAGAGGATGGCGAGATAGCCGACGACGCACAGCATCACGGTCGCGGGCCCGCCCCGCATATGCGCGATCAACCACCAGGAGACCGGGACGAACAGCGCCCACGCCACCACCAGCCGCGCCCACATGCACCACGCTGTGTCGCCCGCCGCGCGAAGCGCCTCGCCCACGGTGACGCCGACCGAGTCGAACAACTGCCACGCCGCGCTCAGGACCAGCATGAGCGTGCCGACCTTCAGGAGTTGCTCGGCTTCGGCGCCATGCGTCGCGAACGGGGCGATCAGCATGCGCGGGAACAGGATGTAGATCAGACCAACGGTCCCCTGCCAGGCGAGCGAGACACCCATGGTGAGGCGCACCAGTGCCGGCACCTCGTCCTTCGCGGCGCGGCCGATCGCCTGCCCCACCAGGATGGCGCCCGCCGAGGCGAGCGCGAAGGCGGGCATGAACGACACCGAGTTGAGCTGCAGGATCACGTTCATCGAGGCGAGCACGACGGTGCCGAGCTGGCTCACCACGGCATTCAGGAACAGCGTGAACGCGCTGATCTCCATGAACCAATTGACGCCGTTGGGGACACCGAACCGCACCACCCTCAGGAATTCGCTCATGCGCAGCGCGAGCGGCTGACCGCCGACGATCTCGCGTTGCTTCGCCGTGAATGCCACGAACATGAACACGGCGCCGACCAAGGTGGCGAGCGCGCTGCCGAGCGCCGAGCCGCGCACGCCCATCGCGGGCGCTCCCAGGTGTCCGAAGATGAACACCCAGTTCAGCGCGATGTTGGCGATCATGGTCAGGATGCTCGCGCGCATCTGCACCTGCGTGTCGCCGATGCCGCCGAACCAGTTGCCGAGCGCCTCGGTCACGATGATGAAGCCGGTCGAGCACAACCGGATCATCATGTAGCCCGAGATCGCCTCCCTCACCTGCGGCTCGAACCCGAACAATCCGAGCGTGCGCGGCACGAACGGCAGCGCGGCGAGCGCCATCACCTGCGCGAGCGCGGCCAGGATCAACCCGTACCAGGCGAAGCGGCGAGCCGAGACCAGATCGCCGCGGCCGGCGTACTGCGAGGCGAAGCTCTGGACGATGAACACCGTGCCCATCGGCAGGATGACCAGCGAGAATGTGTTGATCGCCCCGGTGCTCGTGGAGGCGAGCGCCGCTGCGCCGAGCGGCGCCACCATGAGCGCGTCCGCGAGCCCGATCACCGACTGCGTCGAACGCGACACGACCATGGGCCATGCGAGCGTGAGCAGTTCCCGAAGCGATCCGCGCGCGGCGGAGACACTGCTCACATTCGTGCCCACACCCGCTTGGCGCACTCGCGAGCACGCGTCTGCACCTCGCGCTCATCGACGTTGACCAGCACGCCGTTGTCCATCACGACATCGCCCGCCACCATCACGCCGGCGACCGGAGCGCGCAGCAGTCCCTGCGCCAGATGCGCATGCAGCGTGCGCGCGGACAACTCGGTCGAGGGCAGGTAGTCGACCAGCACGACATCGGCCGGCGAGCCGGGCGCGATGCGCCCGAGCGCCTCGCCGAAGTGGTCCGAGGCCCACGCCGCGCCCGTCACGAACAGCCGCCGGTAGTGCGCCTCGGCATTGCGCGGCAGATAGGGTCCCTCTTGGACCGGCGGCGCATTGGCGCCGTCGTCGCTCCCCCAGCCGGCATCGGCCTCGCGCAGCAGTGCGGCGATCGCACCGGTGCCGCTCGCGGTGAACGCATCGCCTCGGCCGCGCGCCGCATCGATCAAGCCGCGCGGCGCACGCTCGGCATGGGCCCACAGCGCGGGGAAGGCGGTGGCGGGAAGCGTGTCGGCGCGCGCCCAGCGCTCGGCCGGTGTCAGGTCGAGCGCCAGATCGACATGCACGGCGTACTGACGGCCGGCGCTCTCGAGCGCCTCGGCGAGCAGGGTCTCGATGCCGTGCATGCTCGTCGCCTGAACGCCGAGCATGCCGCGCAGGCGGCCCTTGCCGCGGCGCGCGGTCTCGCGCGCGAAGTTGACGCTCTCGTCGATCGCCGCGCGCCGCTCGAGCGGCGTGTCGTCCTCGGCGGCGCCGTAGCAGGTGGCGGTGCGCACCCCGACCTCATCGGCGGCGCTCATCACCTCGCTCAGCGACAGATCGAGGCAGGCGCCCGAGCGGTGGAAGTCGACGACGGTGGTGACGCCGTGCCGCATGCCCTCGATCAGCGCGGCGGCACAGGCCCAGCGCACATCCTCGGCCGACAACACGCGATCGTAGCGGCGCCAGTCCGACGGACTGCGCAATGCCAGGCCGCGCGCCAGATGACGCGCGAGGTGCGCATGCGTGTTGATGAAGCCGGGCATCATCACCCGGCCGCGCGCCGGCCACAGGGTTTCGTCGGGGTGGGCCGAGGCCAGATCGCCGAGTTTGCCGATGTTGCTGATGTGGGCGCCGACCACGCGGACAGCGGCGTTCTCGTGCACCACGGGCTCGGGGCCGCCGGTGACGACGGTGCAGGGTCCGATGATCACGGACGAGGCTCGCGCGGGCTCACACGCCGATCGGCGGGAGCATGCGACAGAAGGGTGTCGCGCAGCAGCGGTCTGCCTCCTTGCGGACCCGAGGGGGTGCCGGCATCCATGCCAGCGGAGTGGCCACGCGCCAAGGTGCAACGCTCCGGAGGGCGAGTCAAGGCCCTGGGCGGGGCGAACGCGGCCCGCTAGGATGCGAGCTCGATCCTCGGGAGGAGACTCCATGCAGCGCGTGGTCATGAAGTTCGGCGGCACATCGGTCGGCGTGGCCGACAACCTCACGCGCGCCATGGCGCTCATCGAGTCACGCATCGCGCGCGATGAGGCGGCTCCGCTCGTGGTGGTGAGCGCGCTCTCGGGCGTGACCGACCTGCTCGTGCGATTCTGCATCTCGCCGGGCGAGCGCTCGGTCCTCTCCGGCAAGCTGGTCGACCGGCATGTCGCGCATGCGTTGGCGATGGGACTGCCCGCCCACGCGCTCGAACAACCGCTCGCGGCGTGGCACCGGTGCGCGGACACCGCCGGCGCCGAGGTGTTGTCGCCCGAGCGCTGCGACGAGGTCCTTGCCACCGGCGAGTGGCTGTCGGCGACGCTGGTCGCGGCGGCGCTCGAGGCGCGAGGCGTGGCGGCGCGCGCCGTCGAGGCCGGAGCCGCGGGGCTGGTGACCGACGACCGGTTCGGCGCGGCGCACCCGCTGCCCGAGTCGAGGGGCCGACTCGCCCAGTCACTGCCCGCCTCGCGTGAGGTGGCGGTGGTGACCGGATTCACCGGCCGCACCCTCGATGGCCGCCCCACCACGCTCGGGCGGGGCGGGTCCGACTTCACCGCCGCGTGGATCGGCGCGGCGATCGAGGCGAGCGAGATCGAGATCTGGACCGACACGAGCGGCATGCTGTCGGCCGACCCGCGCGTCGTCGCCGAGGCCCGCCCGGTGCCCGAACTCTCGTTCACCGAGGCGAGCGAACTGGCCTATTTCGGCGCCAAGGTGCTGCACCCCAAGACGCTGCTGCCCGCGATCGAGCGCGGCATCGCGGTGCGCGTGCTCAACACGTCGCGGCCCGAGGACCCGGGCTCGCGGATCACCGCAACCGCGGCGGCGCACACCGGAGCCTGGCGCGTGAAGTCGATCGCCTGCCGCACCGGGATCACCGCGGTCACCATCGTCTCCAGCCGCATGCTGATGTCGCACGGGTTCCTGGCGCGCGTGTTCGAGGTGTTCGGCCGCCACCAGTTGGTGGTGGATCTGGTCACCACATCGGAGGTCTCGATCTCGGTGACGCTCGACGACGCGCACCGGCTGGATGCTGCGCTCGCGGACCTCGAGGGCATCGGCGAGGTCGAGGTGCGCCGCGGACTCGCGATCGTGGCGGTGGTGGGCGACGGGGCGCCGACGCAGGTCGGCCTCGCCGGGCACCTGTTCACGCTGCTGGGCGGCATCGGCGTGCCGGTCGAGATGATCTCGCAGGGCGCCTCGCGCGTGAATCTGTCGTTCGTCGTGCGCGAGGAGCATGCCGCACCGTCGGTGCGACTGCTGCATCGCGGGCTCGGCCTCGACGTCGAGCACATCGAGCACGCACTGACTCGTTGACCCCCGCGCGAGCGCGGCCCTACTCTGAGTCATGCCTCCGCGTGCCCTGCTCCCGCTCGTCCATCCGCTCGAACTCGGCCGCTCGCTGGCGCCGCTGCGTGCGCTGACGCGCCTGCGCCACCCGTTCCTGCTGCACTCGGCGCTGCCCGATCACGATGGCGTGAAGCCGAGGCGGGCCCGCTGGAGCTTCTTCGGCGCCGATCCGTTCGCCGTGTTCCGCGGCGGCGACCAGGCCGACGCGATCGCGGCGTTCCGCCGCTTCGCGGCCACCGCGCCGATGCCCGACGAGGCCGTGCTCGGCACGCACGCGCCGTTCTGGGGCGGGGCGGTCGGCTACTGGGCCTACGACTACGGCCGCCGACTCGAGAAGCTGCCCGAGATCGCGCAGGACGACACCGGCCTGCCCGACTTCGTCCTCGCACTCTATGATGTGGTGGGCGCCTACGATCACGACACCTGCGAAGCGTGGCTGATCTCGACCGGCATGCCGTTCCAGGGCGCCGATGCGCTGCAGCGCGCCAAGGAGCGCCTGATCCAGTTCCGCACCCGCCTCGAGAGCGCGCCGCTCCATGCGGCACCGATCGAGATGCCGGGCGTCGGGCCGGTCACGTCCTGCACGTTCACGCCCGAGGGTTATCGACGGGCGGTCGAGTCCGTTCGAGCGCACATCGCCAAGGGCGACTTGTTCCAGGCCAATCTCTCTCAGCGCTGGACGGTGCCGGTGCCGAACGCGGCGAGTCGCTCGCTCGAGCTGTACGAGGCGTTGGTGTTCCACTCTCCCGCTCCCTCGGCTGCCTTCCTCCACCACGGCGACCATGCGGTGATCTCGGCCAGTCCCGAACGATTCCTCGAGCTGCGTGGCAAGCATGTCGAGACGCGCCCCATCAAGGGCACGCGTCCGCGCGGCCAGACGACCGAGGACGACCAGCGTCTCGCCGCCGAGTTGCTGGCGAGCGAGAAGGACCGCGCCGAGAACGTGATGATCGTGGATGTGGCCCGCAACGATCTGGGGCGCGTGTGCGACACCGGAACCGTGACCGCGACCGAGGTATGCACGCTCGAGAGCTTCGCCCAGGTGCATCACCTGGTGTCCGCGATCAGCGGCCGGCTTCGGGACGACTTGGACGCGTTCGACCTGCTGCACGCCTGCTTCCCCGGCGCCTCGATCACCGGCGCCCCCAAGATCCGGGCGATGGAGCTGATCGATTCGATCGAGCCTGTGCGGCGGCACGTGTACTGCGGCGCCATCGGATGGATGGGATGGGATGGCGATGCCGACTGGAACATCGCGATCCGCACCGCGGTCGCCTCGGGCGACAGGCTGCGGTTCTCGGCCGGTGGCGGCGTGACCGCCGACAGCGACCCCGACGCCGAGTACCGAGAGACACTCGACAAGGCCGAGGGCCTGCGTGCCGCGTTCTCGAGCGTGCTCGGCGAGTTGAGTCTGACTCCCGAGATGGAGCGCACTCGTTGAGTCTGGCGCTGCCCCCCGGCACGCGCGTGCCGGATCGCACCGTGTGGCTCAATGGCCGCCTGGTGAGCGGTGTGGACGCGGCGCTCAGTGTGCATGACCGAGGCGCGCGCAATGGCGGCGGCATCTTCGAGACGCTGCGCTGTGCGGGCGGGCGGCCGCTCGAGTGGCAGCGCCACATGGAGCGGCTCGTGCTCTCGGCCGCCGAACTCGGCTTCCCGGTGCCGCCGGGCCCCGCAATCTTACATACCGCGGTGGCCGAACTGCTCGCGGCGCTCAAGCTGACCGACGCCGTCGTGCGCATCACCGTGACGCGCGGCATCGCGGGTGGCCGGCCGACGCGCACCGGTTGTTGGGTCGAGGCCGAGCCGCTCTCCGGTCGACTGTGGAAGGGCACGCGCGCCGGAGCCGGCACCGCCGTGATCCTGCCGCACGCGTTCTCCCCCGGCTGGATCGGCCGCCACAAGACGACGAGCCGTCTCGCCTGGGACCTCGCCCGCGAGTTCGCGCGCGCCGAGGGCGTCGACGAGACCCTGCTGATCGATCGGGACGGCTTCTTGTTGGAAGGCGGCGCGAGCAACGTGTTCGCCGTGATCGACGGCAGCCTTCGCACGCCGCCTCTGGGCCGCGACGTGCTGCCCGGCATCGCGCGCGCCATCGTGCTGCAACTCTGCGGCGACCTCGCGATCGACTGCCGCGCGTCCGATGTGACGGCCGATGAGCTCTCGCGCGCCGACCAAGTGTTCGTCACCAACTCGGTGCAGGAAGTGCTGCCGCTGGCGGCGCTCCAGGGGCGGGTGCTTCCGTCGCGATCACTGGGCGAGAGGCTGCGCGCGGCGTATCGGGAGCGGGCTCGCTCCCTCTAGAGGCTCGCGGAGCCCAACCGGTTGCTAGCTCCCACCAGCGGCCCATCGGGACCACTCGCGGGCGCAGTCCGGAACCAGGTCCGACTCGCTGCGCACACGGCTCCACTCCAGCATCGACTCCTGTCGTGCCGCCTCGGTGCACAGGCGTGTGCCGAGAGGCTCGATCCCCACCCGCCAGAGATCCAGGCGGTCGGCGTCCCAACAGGTCTGGACCGTCGGATCCCCCTGGGTCCGCCCGTCCGTGTGATGGCGACATGCGATGGCCAGCAGTTGGAGCTGCGCGTCCGAGACGTCGAGGAGCGGTCTCATCTCGAACGCGAGTTCGGCGCCTCGGCCACCATGCCCTGGGTCGGAGTGCTCGTTCCACCTCCGAGCATCGTGGAACACCGCGAAGAGGCGGACCACGGCCGGGTCGGCTCCCGTGCTCCCGTCGAGCCGCAGGCCCGTCTCGAGGACCCGGCCCCAATGAGCGAGGCCGTGGAGTCCCATGCCCGGCAGTTCGTAGTCCACGAGGATCCGCTGCATGACCTCGGGACGGATCATCGGACGTCCTCCGGATCACCTTCACGCACGCGCTCGGCGGGCAGCATGAGATCGTCGAGGAAATAGGCCGAGAGTTCTGCGCGGCCGGCGAGCCCGGACTTGCGATACACGGCGATGGCGTGTTGTCGCACGGTGCGCTCGCTGCGTCCTCCGACCTGTGCGACCTCCTTGTGGCTCAGGCCCTTGAGCAGCATCAGCGCGGTCTCCTTCTCAACTGGAGTCAGTTGCCAGCGCGTGAGCTGCTCGTCGATGGCGACTCCGAGCCCCGCGAGGGCCGTCTCGGCGCGCCGTCGCCAGATGTCGCGCTCGCTCTCGCGCTGACTCAGGGCCTCGCGCACACGTGCAAGCGAGCCTTCGGCCCTGACCCACGCCCGCCCGAGCCACGCGGCCGATCCCAGACACAACACCACGAACCCCACCTCCAGCCACAGGTGCGGATCGTGCAGCCGCATCGGCCGATCGAGTGCGAGGTCGGCGATCGCCAACGTCGCGATGAGCAGCAGTAGCCCCGCGAGCCACAGGGGCGGCCGATCGGTTCCGGCGTTCATGCGGACCTCCGTCGGATGACGGACCTCCCTCGGGACAACGAGTTACCGGGGCCGACTCCGCCATCTGCTCGATTGCAGCCGAAGCGGAACGGCGGACACTGAGCGTGGAACATGGACCCACGCCCCACGGGGCGCCACCCTCACATCAGGAGGACTCTCATGAACGCCAGTCGACGTCTGCTGCTTCGAGCCGGAATCACGCTCGCTGGCCTGTTCGCCTTCATCCAGTTGGTGCCCTACGGGCGCTCACATGCGAACCCGCCCGTCACCGGAACCCCCGCCTGGGACTCGCCACGGACCGAGGAACTGGCTCGTCGCGCCTGCTATGACTGCCACAGCAACGATACCAAGTGGCCGTGGTACTCGACCATCGCCCCGCTCTCGTGGCGCATCCAGAAGCATGTCGAGGAGGGTCGCGGCAAGTTCAACATCTCGGCCATGGACCGGCCCCAGGAGGAAGCCGGGGAAGCGGCGGAGACGGTCGAGAAAGGCGAGATGCCGCCATTCGACTACCTGCTCGCGCACCCCGAGGCGCGCCTGAGTGCCGCCGAGAAGCAGGACCTGATCCGCGGGCTCACGGCCACGTTCGGCAGCGAGGAAAGCGGCAAGGGCAAGGGTGAGCGGCGGGATCGGGCTCGTGGCGCGGAGTGAGTCGCGCTGCGCCTCGCACGTCGCCTCACCCACCGGCTGCGCGCAATCGCCCACGGCTGTCGCGCGCCCGCGACACGGACCCGGCCCGAACACTCAAGAACCCCGCCTCTGCACCCGAAACTCGAAGGGAGGCATGCGGCTCGGGGTGGCACGTGCTATGCAGTGAGTCTCAGGTGAGGCAATCGTCCACTCGGCCGCGCACGGCCATCCTCCAGCGAGGCGCTCCATTGCACGTCAAGACCGGAAGGCTCGACACGCTGGTGCCGCACATGCTCCGGAGTCAGTTCCTCCGGCCGGGATTCGTGCGCCTGTCGCTGCAGCTCGGAGTCGCGCGGGCGATGCCGGCGTGGGCCAAGCTCCAGTTCATCCATCACGGCGTTCATCCCGACGATCTCGAGTGGGTGCTCGGCCGCATCGACGGCCTCGAGTCGTGGGCCGACCAGTGGGAGACGCTCGGCCGCCGCCGCGAGCGTGCCGGCATGACCGCCATGGAGGCGGGACGGATCGAGGAGGCGCGCGACCACCTGCTGGCCGCCAGCGCCGCCTACAATTTCTCGCAGTACGTTCTGTTCCTGGATCCCTCGCGCAAGGATGTGCTGCACGCCTCGTGCGTGCGCACGTACAGCTTGGCCGCGGCGCACTTCGATCCGCCCGCGGTGCCGTTCCACGTGCCGTTCCACGGCCGCACGCTGAAGGGCTACCTGCGCGTGCCCGCCGGTGACGGGCCGCGTCCGGTCGTGGTGCTGTTCCATGGCACCAACGCCGTGAAGGAGGAGCTGCACTGGTGGGGCGAGGCGCTCGTGCGTCGCGGCATCGCCGTCGTCGCCTTCGACGGCCCCGGCCTCGGCGAGACGTTCCACCGCCTGGCGCACGTCGCCGAGCCGCGTCCGATGGGCGTCGCGATCGTGAACCACATCGAGACCATCCCCGAGCTGGACCCCGACGCCGTCGCGTTCATGGGCCTCTCGCTCGGCGGCTACTGCGTCATCCGCATGGCCGCGCACGACAAGCGCATCCGCGCCGTGGCCGCCATCAGCCCGCCCTACTCGGCCGATGTCTACTGGGACGTCACGCTCTCCTCGCTGCGCACCGAACTGGCCGCGCTCTACTCGATGAAGGTCGAGGAGATGGAGAAGCACATCCCGCGCATCACGCTCGAGGACGCGCTGCCCGATTTGACCTGCCCGTTGATGCTGGCGAGCGGCGGACACGACATCATCACACCGCCCGAGGAGGCGCAGCGGATCTTCGCCGCCGCCCGGTGCGAGCGCGAGCTGATCTACTACCCGCGCGGCGCGCACGACTGCTTCAACGTGCTGGGCGATCTCCGGCCGCGCATGATCGGCTGGCTCAGCAAGCAGCTGTCGCGGCACCACGCACCCGCGCCGCGCCCCAAGCGCGCCGCCGCGTTGCGGACCGATCAGGCGTGGCTGGCCGCCGAGGCCGTCGATCCCGATTTCGCCGACGAGCTGCGCGGCGAGATCCATGGTCCCGAGTGGCACGCCGTGGACCAGCCGCAGAACCTCGCGGCCCGTTTCCGCTGGCCGTGGGCGATGGAGAGTGATGTCGAGGTGATCCGACAGGTCGGCCGCACCGACCGCCGCCTCACGGTCGATAGCGCGACCTGAGCGCGAGCTTCGTCTCGGTACGCTCGCCGAGTCCGAAGCCGATCGCTTTCGCTTCAAGCGACGGCACTCGCCTGCCGTGGGCTCAGTCGATATCGCGCCCGCGCCAGCCCTGACCGCGCGACACGCAGGCGCTGCTCGATCGAGGCATCGCCCAACTCCTCGCACATCGCCGCACCGCGCCGAGCCTCGTCCTTGCGAAAGCCCATTTGCCGGAGCCAGGGGATCACGTCCTCACGCTCGCACGCTTGCGGCTCGACTGGCCCCGGGGCCAGTGCGGGTGCCGCTCGCTCGACTTCACGGCGCTCGGGACGGGCGACCTTGCGCGCCATGAACCCGGCGCCGAACACGCGATCGGCCTCGTGCCGATTGTGCGCGCTGCATAGTAGTCGGAGGTTCGCCGCCGTGGATTCGCCGCCTCGCGCCACTGGCGTCACGTGGTCGAACTGGAGCCGGGTGCGCGAGGGGCAGCGCTCGCCCGAGTCGCTCTTGAACGCGCACTGCCGTCCGTCGCGCAGCAGAACCTCTCGGCGCACCTCGGCGGGCACGTATCGACCCTTCGGCTTGCCGCGGCGCACGCGCGTGCGCGATGAGGCGGCGAAGACCCGCTTCTCCTCGACTTCCACCAACTTGGCCAATGCGCGCTTGAGCACTAGCGCGATGTTGCCGGAGGGAATCGCGTGACCGAGAAGTTCCTGGGCCATCCGCAGGAGCGAGTGGGTCTCCTCATCGAGCGTCAGGCGCAGTTCGTATCGTCCGGGTGAGAGCGGGGCGACCATCGGACGAGGGGGTGCAGGCGGCGAAATCACCTGCCCCGGGGCAGGTGAGAGAGTGCTCGCAAGAGTCGGTATCGAGGCCAGGCCCTCGGTCGCGCAGATGGTGGCCAAGGCTCGCACGCTCTCCGGGACGTCGGCGCGAGGGAATCGCTCGGCGAGGAGCAGCGAGATCTCGCTCTTGGTCTTGCCGCTGGAGGCTTCGAGAAGTTCCGCGGAGTTCCGGCTCGTGAGATGCGGAGCCAGCATCACGACTGCGCTCACGTGCAGGCGACCGTCTGCGATCGCGTCGATGATCGACGGGAAGTCGCGTGCGGCGCGAGCCGCCTGGCAGCGCTTGAAGGCCGTGTCCTCGGACATGTGCAGTTCGCGCACACAGTAGAGGTGCATCGACGGGAAGCCAGCCGGAAGGTAGAGGCGACGGGCATCGAACTCGGCGATGTGCACGAGCAGTTCCGCTGTCGAGGCGCGATTGCGCGCGGATGCAGCGATGAGGGCTTGACGAAGCACATGATCCGCAAGATGCGAGAGCAAGCGCATGGCAGGTATCCGCGGGGGCGAGTCGCGGGGGCGCATGCCCTTCATATCATGGGCGTTCGCGGCGCTCGTGGGCGGCTGTCAGCCGCCGAACGCAAGGGTTCGAGGGAACTCGCGAGCAATCGCCCGCGCGGCTCGTTCCAGCGACGACTCTGCGCGCCTCGGCCGGCCTGCAGCCGGTCGCCGCGAGCATGGGCAAGACGCCGTCGACAACCCGTCAAGCGGAATGTTCTCGTCGAGGGTCGCGGGGCGTGAGCTCGGGACCCTCCCCCCCCTCACCGCCGATAGCGCGCCTTGATCGTGCCCCACGAGGCCGGACGGACCGAGGTCGTCGAGTCGGCCATCGTGTCGGACGACGTGTAGATGAAGTCGAAGTCGCCGGCCGAGTTGTCGCCATTGGCGGCATTGCCCCCGACATAGAACCCGACCGGGCCGACCGTGGTCGGCGGGGCCGTCCAGTCGAAACTCCACTCGATGGGTCCCGTGGCACCCTGGTTGTACCCGCTCGCATTGTGCGTCACGTAGTTGCGCGTCGGCCAGGGGTCGAATGGGTCGGCGACCTGGATCCTCAGCGAGTCGGGGCGCACGGTGAACGTGCCGGCGCCATCCCCGGTCAGCAGGCTCACGGCGGTCACCTCGAATCCCCAGCGGCGATCGGGGAACTGGATCGTCGAGTCGCTCTCGAGCCGCACGCGCATGCGGTAGGTGAGCCCGGGGTTGAAGCTCTCGGGCAGGTCGAGGATGCGAACCGAGCCGCCGGGAAGATTCAGTCGGACGTCGTTGCCCTGATGGCAGGCGGTGCAGTTCGACTCCTCGGGCAGTCCATTGATCGAGGGCGCCCCGGTGAATCCGGGCAGCGGGCCGTCGCGGAACGCGGGGTACGCGAAGGCGAGGGTGACGCCGGTGGCGAGCGCGGCGATGGCGATGATGGGGGGTAGCTTACGGATCATGTCGGGAGCCTCGGCTGGAGTGCAGGCGGAACGCGGGCGGCGGACGCGCACCGGTCGTTCGAAGACCCGGGAGTGTAGCGAACCCCAGGGGTTGCGCGCCACGCGGCGCGTGGGGCTACCAAGGGATAGTGCGGGTCCGGGCCCGGTAGTCGCAGTGGCCGCACCGGGGGCCCGCGGGCGGCGGCTCCTCGGCCGACAGCACCGAAACGACCTCGGTCAGGAACGCCTCGAACGCGGCATCGTCGCGCTGGACCGGAACCCATTCGGGGTGGAAGCGGCCGTAGATCTCGGCGCTCTGGCGGCCACGCCGCATCTCGCGCGGCTCCAGTGCGAGCAGGCCGAGCGTGCCGATGGGGCCTTTCGAGAACGCGTGTTCGGCCGGACGCTCCAGGCACCACGCGTAGGCATGCAGCTGCCGACCGTAGCGCGCCGGACTCACCTCATGCGGCAGCGACGTCTTGAAGTCGATGACGCCCCAGCCGCCGTCGTCGAACGCGATCATCATGTCGAGTCGGCCCTTGAGCTCGACGGCGGAATCGGTGCCGGGCAGCGCGATGGCAGCGGACAGCACGTCCTGCTCGCCGTGTCGGAACGTGCCCGGCGCGAGCACGCCCGGCAGCATGTCCTCGGTGCGCTGGCCGTCGAAGCTCGCAGCCTCGAGGTCGGCGAGCACGCCGAACACGCGTGGGAATGGCGTGCGCGGGCGGCGCCAGTCCTTCGCCACCAGGAGCCAGTAGCAGCGGCGGCATTCCTCCCACAGGAAGTTGAAGTCGGAGGGGCGCAGCGTGAACACGCGGCGCGGCGCGGGCTCAGGGCTCACCGGCCGCGTCGCTGGCGCGCGTCGGTCGGGGCGCGCTGGCCCATGTGCTTGTCGCGGTACATCAGCTTGTCGGCCTGCGACAGCAGCTCGCCCGCGCTCATCGCGCCGTCCCATTCGACGCCGCCGATGCTGAGCGTGGAGCCGAACGCCGTGCGCGCGCGGAACGTCTCGGCGGCGCGGCTTGCCATGACCTCGCTGCCCGTCAGGTCGGTGAGCGCGATCACCACGAACTCATCGCCGCCCACGCGGTAGCCGCTGTCGACGCCCTCTCTCGAACTGCTGCGGATCACGGCGGCGACCATGCGCAGCATCTCGTCGCCGGCGGCGTGGCCGAAGCGGTCGTTCACCGTCTTCAGGTCGTCGACGTCCATGAACAGCAGCGTGAGCGGGTGGCTCTGACGGCGCGTGCGCAGCATCGCGCGCGCCAGATCGCGCTCGAGGGCGCGGCGATTGCCGAGTCCGGTGAGGGCATCGGTGAGCGTCAGCGCCTCGAGTTCAGTGAGATGGCGGCGCGCCGTCTCGCGCTCGCGGCGGATCAGGATCAGCACCCAACTGCCGAACACCGCCGCGACCAGCGACGCAGCAGCCGCGGCCCACAGGTCGCGCGGCGAGCGCGCCAGTTCGCCCGACTCCCATAGCGCCGCCAGCCACGGCATGAGCGCGAGCACGAGCACCGCGCCGAGCAGTGGCCAGGTCGCCGGCGAGCGGCGAGGCGGGATGGGGAGTTGGTGGTGGAGCATGTCGCGCTCCAATGTAGCAGAGGGATGCTCGCCTCCCTCTAATTGTACCGACGGCCATCGAGGTCCGACCGCGAGGTGCAACCCCTTCCGGCAGAGGCGGTTCCGCTGCTACTGTCGTGCCCGACACTCGCACTTGCGTCCGCCGTCCACGAAGGGAGCATCCCCATGCCCGAGGTCCAGAGCAGCGCCCGCGTGCGCCCGCTCGATGAGCTCGACATCGCCGGCATCATCCGGATCGATGAGCGCATCACCAGTCAGTACAAACCCGATCTGTGGGAGCAGCGCGTGGCGTACTACCTGCGCCGCGACCCGCTCGCATCGCAAGTGGTCGAAGTGGACGGCAAGGTGGTGGGATTCATGCTCGCCGATGTGCGCGCCGGCGAGTTCGGGCTCGAGGAGCCGAGCGGCTGGGTGGAGCGCTTCGGCATCGACCCCGACTTCCGCGGCAAGGACCTGGGCCGGTCGCTCTTCGAGGCGATCGTGGCGCACTTCCGTGCATGCGGGATCAAGAACGTCCGGACGCTGGTGGATCAGAGTGACACCGGCATCACCGGTTTTCTTGGAAGCATCGGTTTCCGACCCTCGGCGCTCCAGGCGCTCGAGATGCAGCTCTGAGAAGAGGAGTGACCCCGTGTTGAAGGTCGAGACCGTCGAGCTTCCGAAGAAATATCACAGCGCCGTGGAGCATTGGCGCCGGCACAACTTCAAGGACTATGACTCGCTGGCCGAGAGTTGGCAGAAGTACTTCCCGACCGACGAGCCGTTCTGCCTGTGCGCCAAGATGGAGCTGGGCACGCCGGACGTGATCCAGATCGGCGAGCAGAAGGGCGAGAAGAAGAAGCTGAAGCCCGACGAGCTCACCGAGAGCCAGGCGATGCACCTGCTCGCCATCATCAAGGCGCAGGCCTCGACCGAGTTCGGCTCCATCCAGCAGCACGCCGGCACGCTCGACCGCGCCATGGACGACCAGGATCGCGCCTGGGTCACGCGCGTGATGGCAGAGGAGCTGCGGCACGGCTACCAGATGCTGCACCTGCTTCTGACCGAGGACTGGTCGCACGTCTCGGGCGGGATCACCGGCGAGCAGATGGTCGAGGAGATCCTCTCCATGACCACCGGCAGCCACGTGCTCGACAGCTTCAACCTCGACTACGACTCGTTCGTCGACAACGTCACGTTCGCCGCGATCATCGACCGCGTCGGCAAGTACCAGCTCACGATGCAGAAGGTGTGCGCCTACAAGCCGATGGCCGACTCCATGCCGCCGATGCTGCGCGAGGAGGCGTTCCACCTCGCCGCCGGCGTGATCCCGATGCGCCGCTGGGCGCAGAAGGCGGCGCAGGGCGACCCGCTCATCTCGATGCACATGATGCAGCACTCGCTCAACAAGTGGGTGCCGCGCGGGCTCGAGATGTTCGGCGACGAACGAGGCGGCGACACCAACATCAAGTACGGATTCAAGGACCTCACCAACAACGAGGCCGTGGAGCAGTACATCGTCGAGATCATCAAGATGATCCGCGACATCAACTCGCGGTTCCTGCGCGCGCGCTTCCCCGACTACTCGCCCGACAAGGTCGACCATGTGCTCTCGGAGCTCGAGAGCGGGCGTGGCACCCATCACGGCGTGCGCTTCGAGGACCTGCTGCGCGTGCCCGACAAGCGGTTCTTCCGACGCAAGGGCGTGCACGCATTCGAGATGGTGGGCATCGACGGCGAGGAGTTCACCGACGTCGAGGCCTATCTGCACTATCTCGCCAAGCACTTGAACGACGGCTACGTGGCGAGCCGCGACCTGCGCAACTACGCCGACGCGCTGCGCAAGGTGGGCGCGGGCGAGCTGACGCGCGACCAGGCCGTGAAGGCCATGCCCAAGCTGAAGCGCGTGGGCGGCAGCTGCCCGTGCTCACGCTCGGTGCGCTGGGTGATGGAGGAGTCGAACGGCGACGAGACCACCGTGGCGGTGCGCAAGCAGTGAGGGGCGCCGCCGCCCTGATGTCCCGAGCGCCGCTCCGCGATGCCGCGGGGCGGCGTTCGGGCTTCCTACCGCACCACCGCGACCTTGACAGCCGCCGACTGCACGCCGCTGGAACTCGTCGCGCGCAGCAGGTAGAGCCCCGGGCGCAGGCGCGGGATCTCGGAGAGGGACAGTCGCACCACGTCCCTGCCGAGCCCGCCCGTTGTCGTGCGGTGCACCGCTACCGTGCGGCCCTGCAGATCGAGCAGGCGGAGTTCGATGCTCTCCGTGCGGGCGCCCGTGAGCTCGATCCTCAGCTCATCGGAGGCGGGGTTGGCGGAGCGAAGTGAGACTCCGAGCCGGGAGGTGCGAGGCAGCCACTCCGCGCTCTCGCCGCTCTCCCAGAGGTAGCGGACATCGCGGCACTCGCGCCTGATGCGGTAGCGCAGGCGGGCGCTTGGAGGGGCGGAGGAGTCCGCCCAGGTCATGCGCACCTCGTCCTTGGCGATCTCCCGTCCCAGCGGCTCGAACGGCCCGTCATCCACTGAGCGCAGCACCCTCCAGGCGCTCTCGGGCGTGCGTTCGGTGAGCGTCCAGCGCAGGCGCGGCCGGCCGGCATCGTCCTCAATCGTGGGGGGCTCGCACGTTGAAGTGGCGTAGGAGTGGAGCCAGTAGACGCTGTCCGGAAACAAGTTCGACCAAGCGAGCCAGACATCGCCATTCTCGTCACGAGCGATGAATGGCGGACCAGCACCGCGAGAGCCGGGTATGAACTCGCCGGTGCCATACTTGCCTGAGTCCGGTACCGCGACATGGGCGTACTGCGCACCCGTGATACTACTGTACGAGGCTGCGGAGAGTGTGGGAAGTGGCCTCCCATCTTGGCTGCCATCCGTCTCGTAGAAGTAGTGCTGCCTGGGCAGGTCCTCGGCGACGGCCCAGTAGACCGCCACGAGCGGCCCCCAGGCGCGGTCGGCGAGCGAGAACACTCGATAGACACTGTTCGCCGCCGTGCTTCCGTAGAACACGAGCAAGCTGTCCGCGGTCCTCTGTCGGATGACCGGGAACCCCCCTCCGTAGAAGAACTGGACGAGCTCCGGCGCGCGGACCCAGCGGTCCTCGCCGATGAGCCCCCACCACAGGCCGGAACCCGTGTCGGCGTCCTGAGTCCACACCACCAGACAGGTGGTGTCGTCCATCGGCCGAAGCGACGCGATGATGTGCGCCCGCCCGCCATCTGGAGGTGGCGGGATCCTCGTCCAAGTCGTCTGGGTTGTGTCGCCCCGCCGCTTCGAGCGAAGGGCGAGCAACACACCGACACCAGACGGTCCGATCTCGGGCGCCGACGCCCATGCGAGTTGTCTCGACGCTGCACCACTGACCGCGTGGCTCGAACAGTTGCGGATGCCAACCGAGTCGACCGGAGTGACATCCGAACCCCGCACGAAGCGGACGCCGAACCAACAATCAGTGTTGCCCGTGGTCGCGGAGTACGTGAGCATCTGGATCGAGTCCGGGTTCGAGAGCGGGAGCACTCGCGCGACCGACTGCGCCGACGAGAAGCCCCAGCGCGAGACCCACGCGCTGTCTCTCCACTCGAATCCGTAGGTCCGTTGCGAGTCCGGGCCACCGAATCCGGTGGCGACCAACTCGATGCGGCCCCCGGTCGTCGGCTCGAACCGCTGCGCCATTGTTCCCGCATGGCCCGCGGCGACGAACCCGCGGATCGGCGTCCATGCTCGTCCGGGAGGAGCGGCATGGACCCACCCACTCGTGGCCGCAACGGCAGCGATCACGAACACGAAATGCATCCCGCGAAGCGATGCGCGCTCTGACATGAGAAGAATCTACTTGCATCGGGGGGGGGGGGGGCAAGGGATGCTGCGCGCGTGCTCGGAGTCACCGCGATCGCCACCGACGAGCCGAAGGGGTCGGTTCCGTCGAAGCCTCGTGCGCCACGGCTGGCGGAGCACCGAAGGAGGTTCGCATGTCACGACTCGTGGTGACCTGTCTCGTCCTGATCCTCGGCTGGTGCGCGCCGGCAGCCACCGCGGCGCCGGATCGCTGCGCGACGCCGACCGCCGCGACCACCAATCCACCGAACCCGACCAACGAGTTCAAGATGTTCCGCCCTGGGACACTTGGCGCGGACACCTACTACCGGGATCTCGAATTCGGGTGGGACGCGCTGTACGCTGCCAACTTGGTCGGCACTACGCTCGGTCCGATCGAGAAGACCCTGGTCCGCTTCGCCGGTTCGCTCGTCGACTCGACCGGGCCCAGCCCCATCGCCACCGATGGGCGAGGCGTTCAGGTCATCAACGACTTCTTCCGACGCGAGGGTATGGACTGGACGGATGTTCCGAGCGTGACGCCTCTCCGCCTCGGAGTGCCCGGCTGGGTTGTCGGAAACGTGAACACCTGTCCTGCCGACGACCGGGGCCACGCCGACCTCTACCTCACGCTGCCCAGTCGCCTCTATCCGAACGGAGCGAGCTACGGCGGGCGCTACCCGTCTGCTTGGAACTCGCCGAAGGAGGACCTCACCTCGGGCCACCCCGAGGGCGAGATCCTCAACGCCAACTCGATCAGCCTCGACGGCCCGCCTCCGGGGCAGGAGATCGACACGCTCGGCACCGGATGGACCAGGCCGCGAACCAAGATGCAGACGGAGTTCCATCACGAGCTGCAGCACGCGCTCCCACCGAATCAGGACGCTGGCCCGTCAACGGAATTCTGGTCCGCCGGCGCCGAGGCCGTGGGCGGCTACTATGCTCCTGATCCGCCGTACGAGTTCCCCTATGACGCGACAATGGTCGAGGTCTATCAGGCGCGCACGGCATTCATGGCCTACGTCGCCTACAATTTCCTCAACGCGGATTCGGCGAGGACGTTGTCGGGCATGCGCGACGACGTGCTCTTCAAGTGGGCCAAGGCACGCGCCAACAATCAGCACGGGTTCGGGACCCTCCAACCACTGCTCGCGGACGCGGAATGTGCGACCTGCGCGAACCGCCAGTACTTCCGTCCGGGTGGAGTCCCACTGGACGGAGTGAGCCGCGTCGGCGTGCTCCTGCATAACTGGCGTGTCGCCATGTTCGCCGACCACCCCACGCTCGATGAACGACAGTACGGGTATCCCGCCTGGTCCGGTTTCAAGCCGTCCACCAGTGTGAGCGCGTTCAAGACCAAGGATGGCAACGCGGGCAACGACCTGGTCGCGCTGCCCATGGTCGTCGATCTCACCTCGGCGATCCTCGGCCAACCACTCGAGTTCAAGTGGACGCGACAGTTCCGCGGGGCGACCCGGCAGCTGGCTCTCGCGCACATGGGCGCACACTACTGGGTGATCCGGGCGGGCAGCGGCCTCACGAGTCAGAATCGCAAGCTCGTGCTTCGCTTCCTTCCCTATCGGTCACTGGGGTCGTCCGGGACTTCTGCGAACGCCGAAGTCGATGGCGGCCGCGTTCATCTCTCGGCCATTCGATATGGCCACGCGGATTCGGGCACGGTGGACGAGTCCGTGCTCTGGCAGCATCCAGAGTGGATCAACGGGGTCACGCCCATCGTGTCGGCTGACATGGACGGCGTGCCGGGGGATCTGTC
>JAYWEM010000174.1:0-16053 GCA_043779265.1 bacterium
CTCCCGCCCGTGGAAGTCGGGCAGGAGCGGCCAGTCCTTCACCTCGTAGGCGCCCGAGAACGCGATCTGGGCCGAGAGGGCGTTATCCAACACCGGGTAGGCCGACAGAAGCGAAGCCCCCTGGGTGACGAAGTCGCCATCCTTCGCCGCGTTGTAGTCATTCAGATAGTTGAGCGCCGAGCGGTAGGTCCCCGCCGCGACTCCGATGGCAACCGTCACATCGATGGATCCGCCGTCCGGGACGTTGAGCCAGGGCCCGACCGAAGCGAACGCCGAGAAGTCGCCGCGCTGATCACCCGGAGGGGCGTTGATGAAGCCCGTCTTCGGGTCGATGTTCTCGATGCCCGCCATGAGTTCGAAGCGCTGCTGATCGATGGTCGGATTGCCGCCCTGCGTGTAGGGCGTTCCGCCCACGTACGAACGGAACGCACGCCAACCCACCCTCGCCGGACCATTCTCCCCCATCGGATCGATCGAATGATCGATCAGCAGGAAGTGGGCGATTCCGGGCGTCCGGTTGTCATCGCCATCGTCATCGGCAACCGAGAAGCCCTGGACTCGGATCGGATACCTCGGGCACAGCGCCGAATCGGCTGGGACATCCAGTACGAGATTGCTCCGGTCGGTCGCCGGCTGCAGTCGAAGATCGGTGCCCGCCGTCTCGATCATGAAATCGCCCTGCGGATACGTGTTGAGATCGAAGTCGTCGCTGAAATACGTGCCGATGTCCGTCGGACCGCAGTCCATATCGACTCGGAAACCCACGACCACGGAGTCGAGGACGTGCCCCGAGCGGTTGATCAACCGATGGTGGATGACATTGAAGTCCGTATAGCCCGGGATCGAATAGGCCCACGCGGTCTTGCGAGCCTCCATCCCGAGCGGGACGTGACGCTCGGCGCCACCCGCGGCGATCGCCTGCTGCGTGTCGTCACGGAGCACCAGGGAGAACATCTGTTGTCCGATGGCCCCGAAGTCCTCGTCGATCAAGCCGTCGCCGTCGTTGTCCCGACCGTCGAGGAAGTCCTCATCCGCAACCGAGAATCCGAAGCGCGCGTCGTTGTCCCCATCCTCGTTGATGAATCGCGATCCGTTCACGATACCGTCGTAGGCGCGGTAGATCCGATCCTCGGCATCCAACGTCGCCGGACGCCACTCCTGGATGTAGCTGACGCGACGGATGGCCGTTGGGTCCGTCGCAAGCGGATTGACCGCACCGACTGCGAGCCCGATGAAGTTCATGTACTCGACCGAGGAGGCGCCCGGCCACTGGCAGGACGGATCGCTCGAGACGTTCGTGAACGGGTTGCCATCGACACCGTTGTTCGTGACCTTCATCACCAGATTGCCGACGTTGAGCACCGCGCCGGGCCCGAAGATGTCCGGGATCGCGGCCGGCTGAGCCGGTCCACGCGGGGTCGTCGTCTCGCCGCCGACGATCCGACCACGACGGGCCATCTCCTGCTCGAAGGCCTTCAGGTCATGGTACTCGGGGTCACTCGGCTGGAGTCTGGCGTGCGCCGGAGCGAGCGATCCCGCCACGGCGACCGCGGCCAGCGTCGCCGCCAGGACCGAGCCCCTGATGCTCTTCCTCATCGTCGTCCATCCCCTCTCCTCGCCGGCGCGCATCAGAAGGACACACTCACGCCCATACGGACGTTGCGGCCCTCCTCGAAAACGCGAGGGTCACGCACCGGCACCCAGTCGAGGATGTTGTCGCCATTGATGTCCTGCAGGTACGCGCCACCCGCGCGTCCCGTCTCCGTGTAGTAGATCAGGAAGTCATCGCCCGCGGCGTTCACGAAGGGATTGGGGAAGGATCCGATCGAGATGCTCTGGATGTTCTTTGCATCGAGCACGTTCCGCGCGTCGGCGAACAACGTCACGTTCTGGCCCCAGATCTTGTAGAACTTGTCGCCCGTGACCGTCAGTCGCGAGACCGAGGGTTGGCGACGGGAGTTCGTCAGGATCGGATCAGGCCGACGATCGTTGCGGAACGTCGGCGTGAACGGGAAGCCCGAGCCGTAGGTCCACAGCATGCGCATGCCCCACTTGCCCGGGTCGCGGATGGTGGACGAGAGGCTGACCGTGTGGCGCTGATCCCAGTCGAGCGCCTGCTCGGCGATCGGCAGATAGAGTCGACCGCCGTTGAAGAACTGCAGCGCCTGATTCGGATTCGACGCGACGCCGGAGGCGATCGAGAACGTGTAGTTCACCTCAGCCGAGAACTTGTGGCTGAACGACTTCACGAGGCTGGCCTCGAAGCCACGAGCAGAGGCGTAGTCGCCGTTGAAGAACGAGTTCACGAGGTTGCCGAACTCGTCTCGCTCCTGGCGCACGGTGATCAGGCCGTAGATGTCCTTGAAGAACACCGAGAACTGGCCGGAGATGTCCTTGGTGAAGAGATGCTGCACGCCGGCCTGGTACGCGATGTTGGTCTCGGGCTCCAGATCCGGATTGCCGCGGACCGCCACCGTCGTGTTGATGCCGCGGTTCTCGAAGACGAACGAGCGCGCCGGCGTCTGGAACGTCCAGCCGTAGTGGAAGCTCAGGACGTCGCGATCCGAGACGGGATACGCGATCCCGAGGCGCGGGCTGATCTGCGACTTGAGGCGCTTGCCGCTGCGCAGCTCCTCATCGGTGACCTGGTCGCCCGGCGTGAACGCGTCATAGCGCAGACCGGCGTTCAGCACGAGGCCCTCGAACTCCCAACGGTCCTGCAGATAGGCCGAACCCTCGGGATTGAAGTTGATGAAGTCCGAGCGAACGCCACCCGGCAGCCCATTCGACTCCGAGTTCGGAAGGCTGAGGTTCAGGTTCTGGAACCGGTTGTACTTGATGTCGACGCCCGTCTTCACCGTGTGCTGCTTCCAACGACGAGTCGAGAAGTCCGACTTGAGGTTGTAGACGTTGGTGGCACGACGGGTATAGGCCGGGAAATCGCCGTGGGTCGCGAAGTACGGGTTGTTCTCCGTACCCGGGATCGTGTTGCCGCTCCAGTAGAACGGGCTCTGGGTCTGGTACTCCCAGGGCTCCTTGCCACCCACCGCGTTGAGCGTGAAGAAACGCAGCGACGAGGCGCGCGTCGTCCACACCGACTTGTCGGAGAGCTGGTTCGTCCACACACCCGTGAACTGCTGGAAACGGTCATCACGGGTCGGGATGTGGTCCGGCATGTTGATCGCCTGGTACGTGCTGTCGAGCTTCAACTCGGACCACGCGCCGTAGCGGGGCGTCAGCCGATCGGGCTGACCGATGGCGCGCGAGGTGTCGTAGTTCACCTGAACGAAGCCCTCGCGGCTCCACATGTGATTGTAGGGCGTGTTGAGCGAGCGGTTGTTGATGGTCTCGAACGTGACCTTGTGCCGCGGGCTCAGCCGATAGGCGAACTTGAGGTTCGTGTTGATGTCATTGCTCTGGCGATTGCCGAGCTGGATGAAGTCGAGGACCGTGCGGCGCGGTCGCGTCAGCGACGAGCGCAGGTAGGTGTCCGAGAACGTGCCCTCGTACGTGCCGTAGTAGGTCAGATTCTTGACGGGCGTCGGACCGCCGACGCCGAAGGTGAATCGGTCGAACGAGTTGAACGTCTTGGTCGGGTCACCGTAGCGATCCGTGTCCCAGCGCATCTCGCCCGAGAGCTTGTCGCCGCCCTCGCGCGTCGAAACCGAGACGACACCCGACAGCGCGTTGCCGTACTCGGCATCGAATCCGCCGGACAGAACGTCGGTGCCGGCGACGGCGAGTGTCGCGATCCCCGCGCTGCTGCCGAACCCGGGATCCGTCACCTCGATGCCGTCGAACTGGAACTTGACCTCACCGCCTCGCCCACCGCGGAAGTGCAGCTCACCGCCCTGGGCCACGATGCCGGCCTTGGTCGCGACCGCCTGCGACAGGTTGTCGACCGGGATCTCCCTGAGCTTGTCGCCTGAGATCGACTGCTTGGTCGAGGACGACTTGGTGTCGATGCGCTTCTCGGCGCGCACCTCGATGGTCTCGATCTCCTTCACGACCCTCGTCGCGCCGACGCTGAAGCTGACGACCGCGGTCTGCCCCGCATTGACCGTGACCTCCTGGGTCACGGGGTCGAACCCGATGGCCATCAGGCGGATCTGCCACTTGCCCACCGGCACGCCATTGATGACGAAGTTGCCCTCGTCATCCGTCTGCGCACCTTGACGAGTGCCGAGCACGACGACGTTGGCATAGGGCACCGGCTCGCGGCCGCGCTCCAATGCACGTCCGGTGATCCGACCCACCTGACTCGGTGGCGCCGGTGGTGCCGCGGTTCTCTGTTGCGCCAGCGCGGGGAGCACCAGCGCCAGGGTCCCTGCCGCGACGATGACCGCCGCGATGAACGCTCTGGCCTGATCACGCATGTGACTCGCCTCTCCGTGGTTGCGATGCATCACGATGGAACCGGTCGTTCCCAGGAGTCGGCCGGGGAGCGGACGGAAGCACCGTGATGTGTCGTGGGAAATTCCGCGTCAAAATGCCAATGACACGCCCATGTGTCAACAGCTTTCGCCTGTTCAAGCTCTTCGAGGGCACGCAGTTCCGGCACTCCACTCGAGGTTCCGGTGGACGCCACGAGGCGGCATCGGCGGCGAGGGCGGCACGTGCGGACAGAGAGTCGACGCAGAGAACAGGGGCGCCATGGGAAAACAGCTGCGAATCTGGCGCCGCTCGCCCGGTTCCCGGACTATCGGCCGAGTGCCCGGGAGTCGTCAAGTGAAATCTCCCGGGCACTCGGCCGAACCGATTGACGATGCGAGGCGGATCAGAAGCGCCAGTGGAGCGAGACGCTCAGGTTCTGGCGGGACTGCCGCTGCTGACTGGGGTCGCCGAAGTCGCTCTGGCGCAGTTGGAGCGCCCAACCCGCTTGAACGTCCCAGGCGGCTCCGGTCGGTGTCAGGCCGAGGCCCAGCGTCGGCCCGTGGCCCGTGTACTCGTTCTGCCGGGTACCGGTGTCCTCGTCGACGTCGGAGATCGCGTAACCGAGCCGTCCGGTCAGCACCTCGTTGCAGCGAAACTCCATGCCGCCGCGAAGATCCCACGCCTGCCGCTCGGGGCCCGTTCCATTGATCTGCTGGTAGCGGAGGTCTCGTCGCCAATGGAACTCGGCGCCCAAGCGCGTACGCGCACCCGTCCATCCGAGGCCACCCGCGAAGCCGAACGTCCGGTCGTTGATCTCGTTCGCCACGACGCTGTCCGGAAGCGCCAGCGTATCGGCTCCCGCGACATTGCGAAGCGAGAGGATGAACGCGTTGAACGATGTGCGGTCAGCCGCGCCGGGGGGCGTCCGAGTCGCCTCGACGGCGCGCGTGAAGAAACTCCCACCCAGTTCGAAAGACCCGCTCCTCCACCGGATGCGCGAGTCGAGCGAACTGCCTCGCTCTTCACGGTCGAGCAACTTGCCACGGCCCGTCAGCGCCAGCGCACCGACGCCGCCCGAGACCGTGAATCGCCAATCCTCGCTCGAGTTCGCCTTCCAGGCGCGCCCATCGGTCGCATACTCGAGCGCCCCGAGTCGCCCGACCATGGACGCCTGGCCCACGAGGTACGGACGGCCCTCCACACGCTCGGTCGAGTGCCGCGTCCCGACGTTCGAACCCTTGATATTCTGCGTCACGGCGTCGATGCCGAGCGCGGCCGTGTGACCGCCCGCCACCGGCATCGCGAACGAAGCGCCGAAACCGGTCGTGTTGACACGGTAGTCATCCGGCTCGAACAGGTCGGGCGGATTGGCCGCGTCGCCGTCGAGCGAGATGAACTGGCCGGCCGCATTCTGCTGGATCAGGCGGTACTGCTGCGCAGCCTGCTCACCCTCGAAGCGACCACGAAGGGCATAGCGCACCTTGCCGCCTCCCAGATACGGCAGTCGCCCCGAGAGGATCGGCATGATCGCGGGCACGCCGATCTCGTCACGTCGTGCGAGGGCATCGGAGTAGGGACGGTCGAATCGCAGCGAGCGCAGCGCGCCCACGACTCCGAACACGCCGCCCGAGAGGCGATCCCGTCGGAAGCCCTCGAACTGGAGACGCAGACTGCGGGCAGCGAGATCCTGGCGGCGAATACCGTCGAATCGATCGTGTGCGCCGTCGGCCGCATCGGTGCCGGGGCGGAACGTCAGCGTCGAGACGGTGTCGTCATCGTAGATACCCGCGGGGCTGCCAGCGAAGTCCCAGAGCGAGAGCTCATCGTCGCGATCGCCGCCGATCAGGGCCAAGCGGCCCATTCCGAGGAGCCGGGCGCTGCGGACCGGCGAGCCGGTGCCGAGGTCGAGCGAGCGGATCGCGGGATCGAAGAACTGGCTGTGGGCGGGCGGCGCCATCGCGGCAGCCAGCGCCGTCAGGACGATCGAACAGACGAGAACCTTGCGCGCAGAGCGCATCGGTACTCCTTTCAAGACTTCAAAGGGCGAGATCCGGTCGCGGACACCGTGCGAAGCCTGGGCACAGGGCTGCCGCCACGTGAGGATGGGGCGCACGGTCAACGAGCTGCGCGAACACGAGGCGCGGATACTAGGGAGGCGCGGCGCGAGGTGTCAACGCCGGACTAGCGCTTCTTGCCCGACACCGACGGATGGCCCTCGAGCCAGAACCGCCAGGATCGATCGAGCCCGGCGCGGATCCCGATCCTCGGCCCGCTCAGCGTCGCCCTTCCCCCCCGCTCGGCGCGTGCCGCGAGCACAGCCACCGGGCCGCTCGAGAGGTCCAGCCCGTCGTGCTCGCGCGTCAGACCGAGGGCGGCCGTCAGACAGCCGGGCCCGCGTGCCAGGGACTCCCGATGTTCGATCCCGCGCCGCGATCGCATGAGGTCGATCCCCTCGACCGGCTCGAGCGCCCGGAGCAGCACCGCCGCCGCGACGCCCCCTCGCTCACACACGAGGTTCAGGCAGTGATGCATGCCGTAGGTGAAGTACACGTAGGTGAAGCCCGCGGGGCCGAACATCACCTCGGTCCGGGGCGTCCTCCCCCGATAAGCATGGCTCGCCGGGTCGAGCGAGCCTCGATACGCCTCGGTCTCGACGATCCGGCCGGCCACGCGCTGTCCGGACGCGCCATCATGGACGAGCAGCCGACCGAGCAGCGCGCGCGCCACGAGGTCGGCGCGCCTCGCGAAGAAACGGCGCGGCAGTCTCGCTTCCCGAGACGGCACGCTAGGCGCGGGCACGCGCCGCTCAGTGAGCGGCGGGCTCGCCCACGCCCAGCCGCGCGAGCAGTTCCATCATCGACGAGCGGATCTCCTCGAGTCGCTCGGCCGTCCTGGCCTCGAAGCGAACCACGACTGCCGGCTGCGTGTTCGAGGCGCGCACCAGGCCCCAGCCGTCCCCGAACTCCACGCGTGCGCCATCGATGTCGATGACCTTGTAGCGGCCCTCGTACTCCTTGCGGATCGCGTCCGCGATCTCGAACTTGCGATCCTCGGGGCACTCGAGCCGGGTCTCGGGAGTCGAGTGGTACTGCGGCAGGCTCTCGACCAGCTGGTCGAGCGTGCGCCCACCCTGCGCGACATAGCGCAGCAATCGGCCGGCGGCGAACAGCGCATCGTCGAATCCGAAGAACCCATCGGCGAAGAACATGTGGCCGGACATCTCGCCGGCGATCGGGGCGCCCGTCTCCTTCATGCGCGTCTTGATGAGGGAGTGGCCCGTCTTCCACATCGTCGGCTTGCCGCCGTGCGCGAGAATGTCCTCGACGAGCGCCTGCGAGCACTTCACATCGAAGATGATCTCGGAGCCCGGCAGGCGAGCCAGCACCTCGCGCGCGAGCAGCGCCAACAACTGGTCGCCCCACACGATGCGGCCGCTCGCCGTGATGGCGCCGATGCGATCGGCATCGCCGTCGTAGCCGATCCCGAGATCGGCACCCGTCTCGCGCACCTTGTTCTTCAGGTCCACGAGGAGCGCCGGAACGGTCGGATCGGGCAGGTGGTTCGGGAACGAACCGTCGAGTTCTGCGAACAGCGGGATCACGGTGTGGCCCATGCGCTCGAACGTCTCGGGCACGCACGTTCCGGCGCAGCCGTTGCCGCAGTCCATGACGACTTTCAGTCCCTTGGGACTGGTGCAGCGCTCGACCAACATCTCCTGATAGGCCGCGAGCACGGGGCGATCCTCGCCCAGCCCGCTCCCGCCTGCGAGTTCGGCGGAGAGGATCATGCGCTTCATCTCCTGGATCTCGGCGCCGTAGAGCGGCAGCTTCGACTTGGTCATCTTGAAGCCGTTGAACTCGGGCGGATTGTGGCTGCCGGTGATCTGCATGCCCCCCGCCAGGCCACGATCGACGACGGCGTAGTAGAGCGCCGGCGTCGGCACCACACCGACGCGCTGGACGTCGACGCCCGCGGCACGGATGCCGCGCTCGGCCGCAGCCGCCAATCGCACGCTGCTCGGGCGCACGTCCATCCCGAGCGCGACGCGCGTGCCGCCCTCACGTCGGAGGATCGAGCCGAACGCGCGCCCGATCGACTCGGCCACGGCATCGGAAAGTTCGGTCGCGTGCAGCCCGCGGATGTCGTACTCGCGGAAGATGTGCTCGGGGATCATGCGCCCTCCTTGGACCCGCCCGGCTGTTGCCCCTTGAGCCACGCGTCGATGAACGGGTCGATGGCGCCATCCAGCACGGCGTGCACGTCCCCGATCTTGGTCTCGGTCCGATGGTCGTTGGCCATGGTGTACGGCTGCAGCACATACGACCGGATCTGACTTCCGAAATCGATATCCTTCTTGTGCCCGGCGAGAACGGCCTGATCGGCCTTGCGCTTCTCCTCGAAGTGCATGAACAACCGCGACATCAGGATCTTCATGGCGGAGTCCTTGTTGCGGTGCTGGCTGCGCTCGCCCTGCGACTGCACCGTGATGCCGGTCGCGAGGTGCGTGATGCGCACCGCCGACTCCGTCTTGTTGACGTGCTGGCCGCCCGCGCCGCCGGCGCGGAACGTGTCGATGCGGATGTCATCGGGCTTGATGTCGATCTTGACCGAGTCATCGATCATCGGCAGCACGACGGCGCTCGCGAACGATGTGTGTCGCCTCGCATTGGCATCGAACGGCGAGATGCGGACCAGACGATGCACGCCGCTCTCGGCCTTGAGATAGCCGTAGGCGAACTCGCCGTCGATCTCGAGCGTCGCATCCTTGATGCCGGCCTCGTCCCCTTCCTGAAGGTCGAGGATCGTGAGCTTGTACTCGTGGCGCTCCGCCCAGCGCTCGTACATGCGCATGAGCATCTGGGCCCAGTCCTGTGACTCGGTCCCACCCGCGCCGGGATGGATGTTGATGATGGCGCCGAGGCGGTCGTGCTCGCCCGAGAGCAGACTGCGAGTCTCGAGCGCGCGCACCTTGGGCGCGAGGGCCTCGAGTTCGGCCGAGATCTCGCCGAGCATGCTCGCATCGCTCTCGCCGTCGGCCATCTCGAGCAGTTCACCGAGACTGGTACAGGCCTTGTCGAGCGCGCTGAACTCATCGATCAGGCGCTTCTCCGACTTCATCCGCGAAGCGACTTGCTGCGCCTCTTCTGCTTTGTCCCAGAATCCGGGCTCGCCCATCCGACGCTCGAGTTCGGCCACCGCGGCCGAGCGTGCGTCGATGTCAAAGAAACCTCCGCAACCCACTGAGCGGTTCGCGGGTCTCTTCGAGGCGATGGCGGATCTCGGAAGCGGTCAGCATGGGACCCTCTCTCGGGCGAAGCGGCGGAGGACTCTTGGAATCCGCGAGACTAGGGCAGGGACGCGAGCGGCTGCAACGCCGTCAGGCGAAGGGCCCGTCGTCATCGCCCTCTCGGGCATCCCCCGACTCACCCGCATCGAGCCGCCCCAGCGCCAGTTCCGCCTGACGCGCGACCTCCTCGCCGAGCGGCGTGCCGCTGGCGCGCCCGAGCGCCCGCGAGGTCTCGAAGTGCTCGCGCCGGACGGAATCGGCCACTTCGCCCTCGAGCATGGCGCCCAGATTGAGTGCGGCGTTCGCCGCCGCCGCCCGCCCCGAGGGCTGGCCGCTCGCACGACCGCGCTCGAGCGCGACCGTGTACGACTGCTGCGCGTCGAACACACGCTCCTCGGCCATGCGCACGTGACCGAGATGCACCTGAGCCATGGCGGTGAGGGCATCGACCTCGGGGCCCCGACGCTCGCGCAGCACCCCGATCGCCTCGCGCAGCACGCTCGCCGCGTCCGTCCACCGGCTCGCCTGACGATCGAGGTGCGCCGCCAGCAACAGGGCATCGACCGCAACGCGTTCGCCCACTTCATGTCCGCTCGTGCGACCGAGCCTCGCCACTTCGGTGAGGCCGACGCGCGCCCGTTCGCCCTCGCCATCGTGCAACCACTGGAATGACTGCGCATAGCTCGCGGCCGCCTCGAGCGCGCGGCCGATTCCGGAGTCGAGCGTGCGCGTGAACGTGCGCGTCTCCTCGGCGAGCGCGCGCGCTTCATCCCAGCGATCGAGCGCCCCGAGCATGCGGTGGAGGTTGCACGCCGCCTGCCCCGCCCATTCGCGCACCGTCGGCTCGCTCGACAGCCGTCCGTGCTCGAAGGCGCCGCGCAAGCGCTTGGCGGCCTCCTCGCGCTCGGTGGTCTCGGCGAGTGCCTGTCCCAGGCGGAGCTGCGCCAGCACGGCGAAGCGCGCGGTCGCCTCGGGCTCACAGCCCTCGGTCAGCTCGAGCGCACTGCGGTAGAACGGCACGGCCTCATCGATGCGACCCGCGTGGACGCGATACTCGCCGAGGCCGAGTGAGGCCTGCACCGCCGCAAGGCGCGCGTCGGGCAGAAGACTCGCGCGCCCCAGATCGAGCGCACGCTGGTAGTGGCGTGCCGCATCGGCCTCGCCGAGCACGCCCTCTCGCTCGGCCATCGTCGCCAGCGCGAGCGCCGCCTTGGCGGCCGCCATCTGTCCCAACGGGGTGCCACTCGAATCGGCGATCGGACCGACCGACTCGAGCAAGGTCCGGGCGCGCCCGACCTCGCCGCGGCGAGCGTGGAGATGCCCCAGGTTGAACGCCGCGATCGCAGCCGGGTCCCATCCGCTCGCATGACCCGAGCGCGTGCCGAGCTCCACCGCCTGCTCCCAGCGGCTCTCGGCCTGGCTGTCGTGTCCGGTTTCGCTCTCCAGTAGACCGAGATTGAATGCGGCCTGCGTCAGCATCCCGAGCAGCAGCGCACCGTCCGCATCGGCGCCCAACGTCAGCGCCTCTTCATAGCGCTGCCGCGCCTGCTCGTGCAGTCCCGCTTCCTGCGACAGGATGCCGAGACGCGTCAGGACGCCGGCACGGCGCTGCCGGCCGACGGGATCGGGCACTCGGAAACTGCGCTCGAGGGCGCGAGCGAGATGCGACTGCGCCTCGTCACGAGAGCCCGTCGCGCGCAGCCGCTCGCCGAGATGGAGCGAGGCTTCCATGACGAGCACGTCCCCCGGCTCGCCCGACAACCGTTCGCCAGCATCGAGCGCCTCGCGCAGCAACACGACACGAAGCTCCATGTCCTCCTCGGCGAGCGCCTGCGTCAACAGGCCCGCCGCGTGCTCGGCCGCCGTCGTGCCGCGGTCATGGCGCGCGGAGCGCGCCCGCAGCCACTCGCCCAGCCGGATCCACCACCCGAGCAGGCCGCTCATGACAGGCCCCGCGTCTCGAGCGCGCGCGTCAACGCCGCTTTCGCCAGCGCCTCCAGCTGCGACTCCGAGCCATCGTTCACCAGCACCTCATCGGCCGATGCGGCGAACTCGGCGTTGCTGCGCTGACGTGACAATCGTGCGCGCGCATCCGTTTCGGTGAGTCCGCGGCCGCCGACCAGGCGTCCGATCTGCAGCGACTCCGGCGCCACGACCGCCCACAGCGCGTCGCACTCGCGCTCGAAGCCCCAATCGATCATCAACGCCGCGTCGATCACCACGGGTCCCCGGGCGCCTCGCTCGCGCAGTGCGTCGAGCGACGTGCGCAGATGCGACAGGATGCGCGGGTGAACCAGCAGATTGAGCCGCTGCAGCGCCGCGGCGTCCTGGAACACGCGCGCCGCCACCTGGGAGCGATCGAGCACACCGCTCGTGCGATAGACCTGCGGCCCGTACTCGGCGATCAGGCCCTGCCTCACTTCGGGGTCGGTGTCGGTGATCAGATGCCCGATGCGATCGGCATCCATGACCACGGCGCCGCGCGCGACGAGCGCCCTCGCCACCGTGCTTTTGCCGCTGCCGGCACGGCCGACGAGTCCGATGATGCACAGACCATCCGAGGGCGCTTCGCGGCGGGACTTCGCGGCGGCGTCCGTCGGATCGGCAGGCTTGCGCGGTGTGGGATCAGTGGACATCGAACCAGGTCTCGCCCTGCCCCACCGTGACGGTGAGGGGCACGGCGAGAGGGTAGCAGCCCTCCATCTCGCGGCGCACGAGATCCTGGATCGCCGCGGATTCGCCGAGCGGGCACTCGAGCAACAGTTCGTCATGCACCTGCAGCAGCATGCGCGCGCCCGAGCCGCGGCGCTCGAGCGCGGCATGCACGCGCAGCATCGCCAGCTTGACGAGATCCGCCGCCGAGCCTTGGATCGGCGTGTTGATGGCGGCGCGCTCGGCGAGACTGCGTTCCATGCCGCCTCCTCGCAGCTGCGGCAGGTAGCGGCGCCGGCCGAGCAACGTCTGCACGAAGCCGCGCTCGCGCGCCTCCTCCAGCGTGCGGTCGAGGTAGCTGCGCACGCCGGCGTAGACGGTGAAGTAGCCCTCGATGAACGCCTTGGCCTCGGCCAGCTCGATGCCCATCTGCTGCGCGAGGCTTCGAGAGCCCATGCCGTACATGACGCCGAAGTTGACCACCTTGGCACGCGCGCGCAGTTCCGAGGGCACGTCGCCCTCCACCTTGAAGATGCGGCGCGCCGTGCTCGCGTGCACGTCCTCGCCCGCGGTGAACGCCTCGGTCAGTTGCGGGTCGCCCGACAAGTGCGCCATCACGCGCAGTTCGATCTGCGAGTAGTCGGCACCGACCAGCGTGCATCCGGCGGCGGCACGGAACGCACCGCGGATGGTGCGGCACTGCGGCGTGCGGATCGGGATGTTCTGGAGGTTCGGGTCGTAGGACGCCAGTCGGCCGGTCGCCGCTCCGGTCTGCTCGAACGTCGTGTGCACGCGGCCATCGGCCGGATCGACGGTGGTCGGCAGCGCCTCGACATAGGTCGAGCGCAGCTTGGTGAGCGATCTCCACTCGAGCAGCAGGCGCGGGAACTCGTGCTGCCCCGAGAGTCCCTCGAGCACTTCGGCGTCGGTCGAGTAGCCCGTCTTCGTCTTCTTGGAGGGCGGCAGCTTCAAGCGATCGAACAGCACCTGTCCCAGCTGCTGACCGCTGTTGAGGTTGATCGGATCGCCGGCGATCGCCTGGAGACGCGTCTCGAGCGCATCGGCATCGCGGCCGAGTTGGGTGGACATGCGCGACAGGACATCAACGTCGAGCGTGATACCGGCGCGCTCCATCGCCGCCAGCACCGCGATCAGCGGGTGCTCGAGGTCGCGATAGAGCGAGCTCAACTCGCGCGCCTCGAGCTGCGCCGTCAGCGTCTCGACCAACGGCCACAACGCAGCGGCACGTCGCTCGGCCAGGCGCGCCGCCTCCAGCACCGGCTGGTCGGCCACCGAGAGCCGCGCGCGGCCGCGTGCCGCCAGCGGCGTCATCGGCTCGAGCTCCACGGCGAGCGCGTCGCGTGCCAGCGTCTCGAGGCCGTGTGAGCGCTCGGGATCGCACAAGAACGACATCATATGAAGGTCGTGTGTCGCGCCCGCGAATCCGAGCCCGTGCGCCGAGAACAGATGACCGAGCGCCTTCAGATCGTGTGCGACCTTGGGGCACTTGGCGTCGGCGAACGCGGCCTTGAGCCAGTCCCGCGCCTGATCGAGCGTTGCGTTGGGCCCGGCGCTGTGCGCGAAGGGCAGGTAGGCGGTCGTGCCATCTCGCGAGGCCAGCGCCAGTCCGATCAGTCGTCCGTGCCGAGGCGCCGAGCCCTCCCACACCGGCTCGATCGCGAGCCCGTGCGTGCTGCGCGCGCGCACCGCATGGAGCGACTCGATGAACGGATCGAGCGGCGGCGCTCCCGCGTCGCCCGTGGCGGCGGCGGCGAACAGATCGCCCTGCGGCGCCGCGGCGAGCGATGCGGGCACCGCAGCCGGGCTCGGTGTGAGCGTGCCGGTCTGGAAGAGATCGTCGGCAGTCGAGGCCTCGCGCTGTTCGGCCGCACTGCCGCGGCGCGAACGCTCGCGTGCGGCGACGGGCGTGCCGGCCGCCGCCTCGGTGACGCCGTCCTGACTCGCGATCGCCTCGAGCCGCCGGATCTCCCAACGCTTCGCGAACACCAGCAACGCGTCGCGGCGGATCGGCGCGCACGGCAGATCCTCGAGCGTCAGGCCCAGATCGAGATCGTGTTTCAGCGTCGCCAGTTCGCGCGACAGGTACGCCATCGCCTTGCTCTCGACGAGCTTCTTCTTGAGCGCCGGCTTGGTCACCTCGTCGATCCGATCGTAGATCGCCTCGAGCGAGCCGAACGTGCGCAAAAGCTCGGTCGCGGTCTTCTCGCCAACGCCCTTGACGCCCGGGATGTTGTCCGAGGAATCGCCCATCAGCGCCAGCACGTCGCGGATGTGCTCGGGGCCCACGCCCCACTTCGCGAGGACGGCGTCCGGGTCCATGCGCGTGTACTCGTCGCCCCTCCCCCCTGGCGACAGCACGGTGACCGTGCCGCCCACCACCTGCAGCATGTCCTTGTCGCCGGTGATGAGGATCACCTCGTCGCCCGCCGCCGCCCCCATCGCGGCCAGTGTCGCCATGACGTCGTCGGCCTCCATCCCCTGCTTCTCGATGACCGGCAGGCCGAGCAGTTGCGCCATCTCCTCGATCGGCGACAGCTGAGCCTTGAGATCGTCGGGCATCGGCGGGCGGTGCGCCTTGTACTCGGTGTAGAGCTCGTGGCGGAATGTCGGGCCCGGGCCGTCCCACGCCAGCGCCCAACGATCGGGCGCGAGCTCGCGGCGGAAGCGTGCGATCAGGTTGGCCATGCCGAAGATGGCCGATGTGTTCTCGCCCTTGGAGTTCATGAGCGGCCGCGAGATGAACGCGTAGTGCGCCCGGTAGATCAATCCCAGCGCGTCCAACACGACGAGGCGAGCCACGTCAGTCCTTCGCGCTCACCACCGCCAGCAGCTGCCACAGTCTCGGCAGTCGCAGGTGGCGCGTGTAGTGGCCCGGGAACGCGCGCCATTCGTGCACGCGATAGCGACTCGAGAGGTCCCACGGGTACCAACCGCTGCGATGCGTCTCGAACGGCATGCCGGGAATCTCCTGCGGCCGGAATCCCCAGGGCGTGGTGATGAGGACGCGGCGACAGCGGCGCACCAACCGATCGGTGAGGGCATACGCCTCAGGTCGATCGAGGTGCTCGATCACATCGAGGAAGAGCGCCAGGTCATAGACGGGCGCGTCCTGCGATAGCAACGTGTCGATGTGGCGCAGATCGCCCAAGTAGACGTGATCGTAGACCGGATAGCGCGGCGCATTGGCGTCGATCGCATCGACGCGCGTGACCGGGGCGTACTCACGGGCGAGCACGCCGTACTTGCCGTAGCCAGCACCCACGTCGAGCACCGTGCGCGGCGCAAGGCGCGCGATGACTTCGACCACCTTGGGGATCTGAACGTACTCGGAGGTGGGCATCGCAGGTCCCCGGCGCGCGGCGCACCATGCGCGGCGCACGAACGCGCACCGTAGGCGGCGGCTGCAACGGGGGTCAAGACGCGGCAACCGCGCCGAGGTGGGCCGCAGTCGCTGCGTCACCCACAGGGCTTCAGCGCGCGAGGATCATGCGCTGGACCAGCGTGTCCTCGCCGGCGATCAGGCGCAGCACATAGGCGCCCGAGGCGAGTGACTGGCCTTCGGCATCACGCGGCTCCCACTCCAGCCGGTACTGGCCCGCCTCGCGCAGTCCCGAGGCCGGTGTCGCCACCCGGCGCCCAGCGATATCGAACACCTCGAGCCGCACCTGCGCGCGCGCCGGCAGCGAGAACTCGACCGCCGCGCGGTCGGTGACCGGATT
>JAYWEM010000175.1:0-15926 GCA_043779265.1 bacterium
ATCGAGAAGATCAACGTGACCGCCAGCGAGATGTTCAGCGAGACGTTCGTGAAGGTGCAGGAGAACTTCAAGGACATCTTCAAGACGCTGTTCGAGGGCGGCGAGTGCGAGTTGCGGATGGTCGGGGAGGATCCGATGGAGTGCGACATCGAGATCGTCGCCAAGCCCCGCGGCAAACATCTACAGTCGATCACGCTCATGTCGAGCGGGGAGCGGGCGCTGACGGCGATCGCGTTGCTGTTCGCGATCTACTTGGTCAAGCCCTCGCCCTTCTGTCTCCTGGATGAAGTCGACGCGCCACTCGATGACGCGAATGTCGAGCGATTCCTCAACATGTTGCGGCGCTTCAGCGATCGCACGCAGTTCCTCCTCATCACGCACAACAAGAAGACCATGGAGGCCGCCGGCTGCATCTACGGCGTCACCATGCAGGAGTTGGGTGTCTCCAAGCTCGTCTCGGTCAATCTGGACGGGCTCGACGTGAGCCACGAGTCGAGGCGGGTGGAGCGGACTCCGCTACCCGTCGGCTGATCCTCACAGGACGCTCGAGGACGGCGCGCGGTCGCCCACGGCGATCGCGCGCCGCATCATGACCATGGGACTCTGGGACAAACTCAAGACCGGTCTCACGCGCACCCGCGACGCGATGGTGCAGACGCTCGGGCACGCCCTGCGCCTCAAGGGCCCGGTCGATGCCGAGACGCTCGAACGGCTCGAGGAGGCCCTTCTCCTCGCCGATGTCGGTCCGGATACGTCCGATGATCTGATCTCACGCGCCAAGGCCCGGATGGCCCGGGACCGCGAACTCGACCTGCAGGGCGCGCTCGAAGCGTCGGCCGCCGAGATGATGCGCGTCGGCGGCAACGTCCCGTTCGAGCCGCAGCCGCCCTACCCCTGGGTGGCGCTCATCGTTGGCGTCAACGGCGCCGGCAAGACCACGTTCGCCGGCAAGCTTGCGGCGCACTTCTCGCGCACCGGGCACCCCTCCCTCCTCGTCGCGGCCGACACGTTCCGGGCCGCGGCCGGTGAGCAACTGGATGTGTGGGCTCAGCGAGCGGGCGTCGAGGTGGTCCGCGGTCGCGACGGCGCCGATCCGGCCGCCGTGACCCACGACGGCCTGACCGCGGCCAGCAAACGCGGCCGACACGCCGTACTGGTGGACACCGCGGGCCGCCTGCACACGAAGCAGAACCTGATGGCCGAACTGGTCAAGGTGTCGCGCATCGCGGGCCGGGTCGTGCCCGGGGCGCCGCACCACGTGCTGCTCGTCCTGGATGGCACCCAGGGACTCAACGGACTGGCGCAGGCGCGCGAGTTCTCGAAGGCGGTCCCGGTGACGAGCCTCGCCATCACCAAGCTGGACGGCACGTCGCGCGGCGGATCGGTCCTGGCGATCGCACACCAGCTGAAGCTGCCCGTCTCGCTCGTCGGGGTCGGCGAACAGCTCGACGACTGGCAGCCGTTCGATGCCGATCGCTATGCGAAGGGGTTGTTCGAGGCCGAGTGAGTGCCGGGCCTCAGCCGCCCTTGCGCTTGGACGCCGCCTCCGCCTTCTTCTGGTCCGCGAATGACATGCGGTGCTTGGCCGGGACGAGGCGCGACTGCTTCCCCGAGCCGAAGTCGAGCAGGCGCGCGACGCCCACACCGCGGTCGCGGATGAACATCTCGGTCGACGTGCTCGATCGACCGATCTCCCAGGTGCGGCGGGCGATGATGTTCTCGACGTCCTCTCGCACGACGCGAGTGACCGGGATGTCGTCGTGCATGTAGCTCATCCGGTTCTCGCGGACCTCGGTGTAGATGGAGCTATCCTTGACCGATGCGGTCGCGCCCGTTCCCTGGCGGATGCTGACGCGCTTGGCGAGGAACTGGCCCTTGGGTGTGTTCACCGTGTCGGCGCTCAGCGTGTCGACGGTCCACTGCAGCGGTCGCTTGAACAGCGTGCGGGACTTGAGCGCACTGGCGGCGGCGCGGATGACGTCCTGTTGCGGGTCGCCATGCTCATCATCGGCGGTGATGGATTTGCGCCGATAGAGCTGCATGCGCTGGATCGCGAGCGAGTCCCCGAAGATCGAGTAGGACATGAGTGTCGCGATGGCGCGCGGCGGCCGGCCGGCGGCATCCGTCCAGCTCTCGACCCAGACACAGCGCTCGCCCCAGAACTCCTCTTCACCCGCGATCAGGACGGTGACGGTGTAGTTGTCCTGCATCCCCATGTCGCTGCTGCCCGTCATGCGGTACGTGACCCAGTCGCCCACCTTGAACGTCGGCTTGCTCGAGTAGTCGATGAGTCCGATGCCGTCGACTGCGGTGACGACCTGCGGCCGGTTCTGGGCAAGTGCCGACGCCGCGGCGAGCAGAATGGCGCCGAGGAGGACTGGGAGGAATCGGATGGCACGTCGCATGCTGTCGATCTCACGGTGGAAGGGGAATCCGGTGGTCCGGGCGGCTGGCGATCATCGCCTCGGACATCGAGTCGGGCGGAGATTATCGCCGACAACGAGCCCCGAGCGGAAGCCGGTTGCAGCCCCCGCCGGAGATGACAAGGACATGACCACTTCGCTGACGAAGGCTCCACTCCCGCAGTCCCGTTCCGATGCGTCGGATCGAGCCCCGGTCGCCCATCGCGGCCGCCCGAGGGAGCGACTCCGATCCCTCGGGGCCGCGGCGCTCGCGGACGCCGAACTGCTCGCTCTGGTGATCGGTTCGGGTGTCGCTGGCCGCAGCGCGCTGCGCACGGCGCAGGGGCTGTCGCAGCGTCCGGTGCGCGAGTTGGCCGCATGGCCGTTCGCTCGCTGGCTGGCGGTCGCCGGCGTCGGCCCGGCGCGGGCCGCGGCGCTCTGCGCCTCCTTCGAACTGGGGCGCCGCTCGCTCGAACCGGCCTCGGGTTCCGGTGCGGTGCGAGGGCCCGACGATGTGATCTGCCATGTGCGCGATCTGGTCCGCGCGAGGCGCGAGCACTTCGTCGTGCTCCTGCTCAATGCACGGCACGAGATGGAGCGCCGCGAGACCATCAGCATCGGCAGCCTGAACGCCTCGATCGTGCACCCGCGCGAGGTGTTCCAGCCGGCCATCATCCACTCGGCGGCGAGTCTGGTGCTGGTGCACAACCATCCGAGCGGCGACCCTGAGCCGAGCGAGGAGGATCTCTCGATCACGAGGCGGTTGGTCCAAGTGGGGGACCTGATGGGGATCGGCGTCCTGGACCACGTGATCGTGGCCGCCCGGGGCGTCGTGAGCCTGCGGGCCCGCGGCGCCCTCTGAGCAGCCCGCCGGAGGAGCGCCCGGGAGGAAACACGAAGGGCGGCGCTTTCGCGCCGCCCTGATCGTGTGAAGCGGTACTCCGGGCGGGATCAGGCCCGGCGGACGTTAGCCGCCTGCAGACCCTTGGGGCCCTGGGTGACGTCGAACTCGACAGCCTCGCCCTCAGCCAGCGTCTTGAACCCGTCCATCGTGATGGCCGAGAAATGGACGAACACGTCCTCGCCGCTCGACTGGGAGATGAAACCGAAACCCTTCGCCTCGTTGAACCACTTCACAGTACCTGTCGCCACTGAACCACTCCTGAGACTTGGGGGAGGGAACCCCCGTGATACGACCGTCTGACGCGACGGCTGCGCCGGCCTCACTGGCCAGTTCCTTCGGTACTGCGGATGGTCGGCACAAAAAAAGCCGCCGGAAGAGTGCCCGGCGACGTTGAACGCACCTGCGCACCGCAATTACCGAAGCCCGCGTAGTATCGACTGGGGCCGTCTCGCTGGCAAGTCGATTCTGGCGGGGGGGCCCAAGTCGGGGATGGGGCATTGCATCCGCCATCCCGGGATGTGAATCTGACGTGATGAACCCCTCCCGAGGAGCCTGGCTCGCCGCAGGGATCGTCTGCGCGCTCGCAGCCCCTCTCGGCAGCGCGCTCGCGCATCCGCACGACGAGGCCGGGCGCGACAGCGCGCTCGCAGGCATGCGCGAGCGGAGCCACGCCGAGCTCGGGCTGCCGAATCCCACGACCTCCGCGGTCGTTGGCGTGCTCGCGACCGGGCTGCCGTTCGCTCTGCTCGCGGCCGAACCGAACAACGGGACGGCGACGTTCGCCTTCGTGGGCATCGCGCTGGGGCCCGTGGTCGGCTACGCGCATGGCGGGGTCGCGGGCGACGGCCTGCGTGGAGCGGCCGCGCGGACACTCCTGCTCGGGGTCGTGCTCGAAGCCAACGTTCGGTTCGACGATGAGTTCGAAGGCTCGGATGATCTCGCGACCTCGAGCGGGTGGGCTGTGCTTGGTGCGGCCGCCGGGACCCTGGCGCTCGCAAGCGCCCTCTGGGACCTCGCCCGCCTCCGGGGCCGGGTCGAAGCCGCGAATCATGAGGTGCTGCACCGCCGCAGCCTCAGCCTGGAACTCGTTCCCATGCGTGGCGGCCTCGCCGTGACGATGGCGATCCCCGCACGACGCTGACTCGTACCCTCTACTGGGAGGAAACCGGTGGCCGATCCCGATGCCGCTCTCGACCCCATCGCGCGTGTGCTGTCCCTGGTCGGGCGATGGCGCGGTGTCTCACGCGTGTGGTTCGAGCCCGGCAAGCTGGCGGGCGAGGACCCGGTCGAGGGCGATCTCTCGCTGCTCCATGGCGGCCGGTTCGCCGAGCTGTCCTATCGCACGTCGCTCAAGGACAAGTCGATCGAGGGGCGGATCACGATGGGCTACTACGGCGATCGGCGGCGCTGGGAGGTGTTGATGATCGACTCGTTCCACATGGGCCGGGGTCAGTTGTTCTCGGTCGGGGATTCGACCGACCATGGTTTCGATGTGCTCGGGCATTATCCGGATGGTCAGGGCGGTCCCGACTGGGGTTGGCGCACCGAACTCGTGGTCGCGGGGCCCGATGCCTTCGCACTGACCGCGTTCAACGTGATGCCGACGGGTGACGAGGCCCTGGCGACCCAGTTGAAGCTCGAGCGCCAGCGCTGAGTCCGACGCTCTGCGCAGATCGCGCAGCGGGACATCGATCAAGAGGAGGGGGCAGTGGCCGAGCCGAAGTACATTCCACTGACGACCTATCAGGAGCTGCCGACCGAGGAGATGCAACGCCGCTCGGCGGAGTTCCGCGCTCAGATGCAGCGCCGCCGCACGGTACGGGAGTTCTCGAGTCGCGAGGTGCCGCGCGCGATCATCGAGGATTGCCTGCTGGCGGCGGGGACCGCCCCGAACGGCGCCAACCTGCAGCCGTGGCAGTTCGTCGTCGTGAGCGACCCCGAGGTCAAGCGGCGCATCCGCGTCGAGGCCGAAAAGGAGGAGCGCGAGTTCTATGAGCACAAGGCGCCCGCCGAGTGGCTCGAGGCGCTGGCGCACCTCGGGACCGATGCGAACAAGCCGTTCCTCGAGACCGCGCCCTACCTGATCGTGATCTTCGCGCAGAGCTTTGGGCTTCTGCCTGATGGGCGCAAGGTCAAGCACTACTACGTACAGGAATCGGTCGGCATCGCCACGGGGATGCTGATCACCGCGCTCCATCACGCTGGACTCGCCTCGCTGACCCACACGCCGAGCCCGATGGGGTTCCTGAACGAGATCGTCGGGCGGCCTTCGCACGAGCGGGCGTTCCTCGTCCTCGTGGTCGGCCACCCAGCGGAGGACGCGCGAGTGCCCGACATCACCAAGAAACCGCTCGAGGAGATCGCCACGTTCCTGTGAGCAGCGGCTCGGTCGCACGAGGCGCCGAAGTCAGCGTAGAGTGCGCGAGATTCCGGATTCCCCGGATCACCCACGGAGACAAGCGACATGCGATCCCTGAGTCATCTGTTCGAGAGCAATCGCGCCTGGGCCGCCGAGATGGTGGCGCGTGAGCCGGACTTCTTCAGCAAGCTCTCCTCGCAGCAGTCGCCGAAGTACCTATGGATCGGATGTTCGGACAGCCGCGTTCCGGCCAACCAGATCGTGGGCATGCCTCCCGGCGAGATCTTCGTCCACCGCAATGTCGCGAACGTCGTGGTGCACACGGATCTCAATTGCCTCTCGGTGATGCAGTACGCGGTGGAAGTGCTGAAGGTCGAGCACATCATCGTGTGCGGGCACTATGGCTGCGGCGGCGTCCTCGCCGCGCTGCGAGATGGCAAGTTCGGCCTGATCGACAACTGGCTGCGCCACATCCAGGACGTGAAGAACAAGCACGCGGCGATGGTCGCGGGACTCGCCAGCGAGGTGGAGCAGCACGATCGACTGTGCGAACTGAACGTGATCGAGCAGGTGGTCAACGTCAGCCAGACGACGGTGGTCCGTGAGGCATGGGCGCGCGGACAGAAGCTCGCCGTGCATGGCTGGATCTACGGGCTGACGGACGGGCTGCTTCGCGATCTCGGCATGTGCGTGATGACGGAGTCCGAGCTGGCCGGCTGCTACGAGCAGGCGATCGCGGAGCGCGGCCGCTAGTCCCTCACGGGGACTGCGCGGACGGGGCTGACATGTCGAGGACCGTGCGCGCGGCGATCGTGCAGGCCGAGACGCCCACGTCGCTCGCGAGCGGACTCGAGACGACGCGGGCCCGGGCGCACGAGGCGCGCGCGGCCGGCGCTTCGCTCGTCGTGTTCCCCGAGACCTGGCTCCCGGGCTATCCGGCCTGGCTGGACTGGTGCTCGGACGCGGGGTTGTGGGATCACGCTCCGACCAAGGCGGTGTTCCGCCGGATGGCCGAGGACAGCGTGGATGTGTCCGGCGATTCCGGCTCGGCACTCGCGAGTATCGCCCGCGACCTCTCGCTCACACTCGTGATCGGCGTCACCGAGCGCGTCTCAGCCGGCCGCGGCCGTGGCACGCTCTACAACTCGCTTCTCATGTACGGCCCGGATGGCGCGCTTCTCAATCACCATCGCAAGCTGGTGCCGACCTACACCGAGCGACTCGTGTGGGGCCCCGGCGACACGCGCGGACTCCGTGCGGCGGTAACGCCCTCGGGCCGCGTCGGCGGACTCGTGTGCTGGGAGCACTGGATGCCGCTCACGCGGCAGGCGATGCACGAGTCGGGCGAGGACATCCACATCGCGGTGTGGCCCACGGTCCACGAGATGCATCAGGTGGCGAGTCGGCACTACGCGTTCGAGGGACGCTGCTTCGTGCTCGCATCGGGGGCGCTGATGCGGGCGGATGCGCTGCCGTCGGAACTGCCGATGGCGGCCGAACGCGTGCGGGAGGGAAGCGCGTGGATCCTGCGCGGCGGCAGTGCGGCCTACGCACCCGATGGCGCGCTCATCGCCGGCCCCATCTATGACGAGCCTGCACTGCTGACGGTCGATCTCGATCTCGGCCGCGTGCGCGAGGAGTCGATGACGCTGGATGTGGCCGGACACTATGCGAGGCCCGATGCGCTCGAGTTCCGAGTGCTCGCCTCGCCCGAGAGAGGTGACGCATGAGCGAGGCCGAGCGACTCGTCGAGCGACAACTCGCGGCCTACAACGCGCGCGACCTCGAGGCGTTCGTCGCTGTGTACAGCGAGGATGTCGAGGTGTACCGACTGCCGTCGCTTGAGCCGGTACTGTCGGGGCGTGCGGCGTTCGCGGCGCACTATGCGGCGCGCCGGTTCCACATGGCCAGCCTGCATGCCGAGATCCTCCAGCGCATCGTGCTCGGCAACAAGGTGATCGACCATGAGCGCGTGAGCGCCGATGGCGAGGCGACGCGCGAGGTCATCGCCGCCTACGAGATCCGAGGCGGTTTCATCGCCCGCGTGTGGTTCCTCGCACCCGAGTGAGCACTGAGGCGCGGGTCCGGGGCCTCTTCGAGGGTCAGGCTCGAGCCTTGTGAACGTGGAATCCAACGTGGAATCCAACGTCGCGGCGGGCCTCGCCGACGTTTTATCCTCCGTGACGGCTTCCCCCGCCCTCGTGCGCACGAAGTCCAGCGACCTGATTCGGGAGGTTCCATGTTCCGTCGCACCCTCGGTATGGCGATCCTGATCGCCTCGGTGGCGGTCAGTGGCTGTGGCAAGAAATCAGGGGGTTCGTCAGTGACCGACCCGGGCGGCGGCGGCACACCGACCGATCCGGCGATCCTCGGCGCGTCGGTCGCATTCACGCCACTTCAGTCGGGACTCATCACCCCGAACGCGGCCATGTACGCGAGCGTCGGGACGCTGGGGCCCTTCATCCTCGGGGAGATCACCGCACCTGCGCCTCATGCGGGGCCGAGCGAGTGCGTCCTCTCGCGGCACAACGGCGTCACGTTCGACTACAACGGGTCGAGCTATGTCGCCACCGAGACGCCCGGAGCGCCCGTCGACGGACCGAGGTTCCTGCTCTATCCGCTCAACGCCCAGGGCGTTCCCGTCCTCGGGACCTCGAGCGGCCATCTGGACATCTCCTGTGAAGGCAGCCCGTCGGCGTCGCCCAACGGAAGCGCGTTCTCGTTCGCGCTGTTCGCGAACAGCGTCGTGGTTGCGACGGCCTCGGTGAGTTCGGCGCCCGGCAACACCACCCTCGAGGGCACGCTCACGAACCCCGCCGGGACCACGACCGTTCCATTCTCGAGCCAGATCTTCGAGAGCACCCCTGGCACGGCGTACGAATCGTTCAGCATGGGGCCCGCTTCGAATCTCGACGTTCGACATGATCGGATCACGCGCACGAACGATGGGACCATGTTCGACTCCTTCAGCATCATTCCCACCGGGTCGGCACCGGATTGGATCGTCGAGGTGCAGATCGCTGCGAATCTGAGCCAGGCGGTCTCGAACGGCGGCCTGCTGATCTCGGGGCCCCTTCTCCAAAGTGTCCTAGCGGCCTGTGTCTCCGGCACGCTCTCGGTGCCGGTCTTCACGCCGCAGCAGACCGCGAACTGCAACTACACCCCGAACGGCGGCACGATCTCGATCACCAACGCCGATGCGGAACCGCCCAGGATATCTATCGGGACAGTCGCCGCGTGTTCGAGGTGGTCCGGGCGCTGGGCATGACGTTGCATCAACCGCTGCCGCCGCTCTGAAGCTCGTGGCTCCGCAGGTTCACACTTCTCGTTCGACCGGGGAGGTTCCGTGTCCAAGGCGGCACTGAGCGTTCTCACATTCGGGGTCTACGCGCTCATCACCGGCATCGGGCTCGCGCTTGCGCCGCAACTGCTCTTGGCGCCGTTCGGGATCCCGTCCCCGACTGCGGTGTGGGTTCGTGTTGCAGGCGCCGTCGTGATCAACGTCGGCGTGCTCTACATCGTCGCGGCGAAGAGCGAGTCTCGCGCGTTCTTCGCCGCTTCGATCCCGACGCGCGCCTTGATCCTCGTGTGGTTCAGTGCCTTCGTTGTGCTCCAGTGGGTGAGCCCGGCGCTCCTCGTGTTCGGGCTCCTCGATGCGATCGCCGCGGCCTGGACGTGGTCCGCCCTGCGCGCCGACCGGCGAGGCGCGTGATGGCGTTCATCCGCTATGTGCCACCCGGCGAGTTGCCGGAGTCCGAGCGCGTCGCCGATCAGGACCACATCATCCAAGTGCACTCGGTCCATCCCGCCGTGATGCGGCAGCACCTCGAGCTCTACCTCCAGTTGATGCACCGCCCGGGGCCCCTGAGCCGCCGCGAACGCGAGATCCTCGCAATCCGCGTCTCGGGGCTCAATCACTGCCCCTATTGAATCGCCCATCACGGGGCGGGGCTCCGTCGCATCCTCTTGGCCGCAGGCATCGCGCAGGATGAGCAGGACCGCCTCATCGACGGGCTCGGGCTCGCGACGATGCCTGCGGACCTCTTGCTGACCGACCGCGAGCGCGCGTTGGTCGGGTACGCCGAGAAGCTGACGCTGACGCCAGCCCGCGTGAGCCGTTCCGACATCGACGGGCTCCGGTCGCACGGTCTCGACGATCGCGCGATCCACGATGCCTGCGCCATCGTCGCCTACTTCGCGTTCGTCAATCGGATCGCCGATGGCCTGGGCGTCCAACTCGAGGCGCCGACGGAGTAGTGCGGGCGCCCGAGCGGCTTGCGCGCGCGCTGCAGCGAACGCATCGTGGGGCGGTCGAACGTCCCACCGCGGAGGGCTCATCCCATGCACGCGATTCCACGGCGTCATCCTGCGATCCCGCTCGGGCTCATCGCGCTCGCACTCGCCGTCTACGCGGTCGCGGTGATCGTCTCGGGACGGCTGAGCCAACTGGAGCGGGCCGACTGGATGGCGCTCGCGGTGATGATCGACCTCGTGCTCCTGGCGCCGGCCGCCTACTTCCTGTTGATGATCCGGCGCTGGGGCGCTTCGCCGGTCTCACTGGTGCCGGTGATCGTGCTGAGCGTGTACGCCGCTTCGCGGATCCTCCCGGAAGCGCATCGCGGGTCGGTGCAAGCGCTCGAGTGGTTGGTGATCCCAGTTGAGCTGGGGCTTCTCGGGTGGATCGCATGGCGTGCCAGCCGTGCCGTGAGGCGATCGCGGCTCGAGGTGGATGCCGACCCGCTCGAGCGCCTCTCGATCGCCGCCTTCGACCTGACCAGGAGCGAGCGCGTCGCCGCGATCCTCGCCACCGAGCTTGGCCTGTTCTACTACGCGCTCGGCGCGTGGCGGTCGCTGTCGCATGTCCCCGAGCGGAGCACCGCCATCACGCTGCATCGGCGAAGCGGGCATGGGGGCATCGTGTTCGGCTTCGTGATGCTGCTGGCGATCGAGGGCTTTCCGGTGCACCTCGTGGTGCACACGTGGAACCCGCTGGTCGCGTGGCTGTTCACGCTCAGCACCGTCTACGCCGCGCTCTGGCTGATCGCCGACTATCGCGCCACTGTGCTGCGCCCGGTGCTCATCGAGGACACCCGCGTGCGGATCCGCGCCGGGCTGCGATGCGTGCTCGACATCCCCCGTTCGAACATCGCGGCGATCTCCACGACCCCGCCCGATCACGGCCGCGCGAACATGAAGCTCATGCTGATGAGCGCGCCGACGCGCTGGATCACGTTGCATGAGCCGATGCGGGCGAGCGGCCCCTATGGGATCCGCTCGACCGTCCGGTCGATCGGGCTGTCGCCGGATCAGGCGGACGAGTTCGACCGACTGCTCGCGGTCCCCACGCCCTGAACAACGAAGTCCCGCAACCACCCCCCCGGAGGGAGTATGTCGTTCGATCCCGCGACTGAGATCCAGAACGTGCTCGTGTTCGGCGAGTACGGCGATGTGAACCCCTCCATCTGCGACTCCTCGAGCTACACGTTCATGAGCGTCGAGCGCATGGAGGAGGTGTTCGAGCATGAGATCGAGGGCTGCTTCCTCTACTTGCGGCACTGGAATCCCACCAACCGCTCGCTCTCGGGCGCCCTCGCGCGCATGGAAGGCGGCGAGTCGGCGCAGGTGATGGCCTCGGGCATGGCCGCGATCAGCACCAGTCTGCTGCACTCGTGCTCGGCCGGCGATGAGATCGTCTCGAGCCGCACCATCTACGGCGGCACCTACGCCCTGCTCGCCAATCTCCTGCCGCGCTTCGGGATCACCACGCGCTTCGTCGACATGGGCGACGAGGCGGCGGTGCGCGCCGCGATCACGCCGCGCACGCGCGTGCTGTTCTGCGAGAGCATCAGCAATCCGCTGCTCGGGGTGGCCGACCTGCCGATGCTCTCGGGGCTCGCCCGTCAGCACGACGCGCGGCTCATCGTGGACAACACGTTCAGCCCGTTGATGCTCTCGCCGCTCCGGCTCGGCGCCGATGTCGTGGTGCACAGCATGACCAAGTTCATCAACGGGACGAGCGACTGCGTGGCGGGCTGCGTCGTCTCGTCGAAGGCGTTCATCGACGGCCTCAACGACATCAACGCCGGGCCGAGCATGCTGCTGGGGCCCGTGCTCGACAGCATCCGAGCCGCGAGCATCCAGAAGAACCTGCACAGCCTGCATGTCCGCATGCAGAAGCACAGCGCCAACGCGCAGTTCCTGGCGGATCGCATGCAGCAGGCGGGCCTGGCGGTGCACTACCCCGGGCTCGCGAGCCATCCGCAGCACGCGCTGCTCGCTCGCTCGATGAATCCCGGCTTCGGATACGGCGGCATCCTCACGGTGGACGTGGGCGACAAGGCCGCGGCCGACCGGCTCATGATGCGCATGCAGGAGGAGAAGGTCGGCTACCTCGCCGTGAGCCTCGGCTACTTCAAGACGCTCTTCAGTGCGCCGGGGCACAGCACGTCGTCGGAGATCCCGGCGGAGCAGCGTCATCGCATGGGGATGGGCGATGGGCTGGTGCGCTTCTCGGTCGGACTCGACCACGACATGGGACGTACGTGGACCACGATTCAGCGGCTGATCGAGGAGATCGGCATCACGGCGGCGCGCGCATGACACGCGCCGCTGGCGCCGGCCGGGTGGAGTGGTATGACCGCGGATGAGCTCGATCGGCTCCGCGCGCGGATCCGCAGTCTCGATGGCGAGATCATCGCGCTGGTCGCCGAACGCGTGGCGCTCGCGCGCCAGGTGGGCGAGCGCAAGCAGGCGCAGGGGCTCTCCACCATCGACTACGCGCAGGAGCGTGACGTGCTCGATCGCGCGCGTGCCAGGGCCGAGTCCGGCGGCCTCGACCCTGGCGTCGCCGAGGAACTCTTCGCCGGGCTGATCCGTGCCTCCGTCTCGGCCCAGGAGGCCGATCGTGTTCGCATGTCCGCCGTCGGCGCCGGCAAACGCGCGGTCGTGGTGGGCGGCGCCGGCCGAATGGGGCGTTGGATGTGCCGCTTCCTCTCGGCGCAGGGCTACGAGACGGGCGCGCTCGATCCGGCAGCCGAGCGAGAGGAGAACGAGTGGGCGAGCCGCGCGCTGGCTTCTGCCGAGCTCGTGGTGTGCTCGACGCCGCCGACCGCCACCGCGCAGCTGTACGCCTCGTGGGAGGAGTCGCCGCCGACCGGCGTCGTGTTCGACATCGCCAGCATCAAGACGCCGCTCATCGGGGCGATCGCCGCGCTGCAGCGATCGGGCGGACGCGTGGCGTCGATCCATCCGATGTTCGGCCCCTCGGCCGTGCTGCTGCGCGGCGCCGACGTGGTGATCTGCGACACCGGCGATGCGGCCGCGACCGAAGCGGTGGAGCGCCTGTTCCAGCCGACCTCCGCGCGGCTCGTCCCCATGCCGCTGGCCGACCACGATCGCGTGATGGCCGACCTCATGAGCCTGGCGCACGGCACCGCGATCGCATTCGCCCTGGCGTTGCCACGCGAAGAACATCCCGTGCGCAGCACGACGTTCCGCGCTCTCGAATCGCTGGCCTCCGCCGTGGTCCGAGAGAGCCCCGAGGTCTACTTCGAGATCCAGACCGGCAACCCGCACTCGGCCGACTCGCTCGCTCGATTGGCGGGGGCGCTCGCGCGACTGGTGGAAGTGCTCTCTTCGGGCGAGCCCGAGCGATTCCGGGCGCTGTTCAGCGAGGGGCAGCTGCGGGCTCCAAGTGTCACGCGGAACGAAGTGTGAGCGAACCCGACACCGGCAGTACGCCTCCCTTGGCCGGCGCCCGGCCGCCGGGTCGGGAGCGGTCACGCTCGATCTCGGGTGCGCCCACCCGAGTCGGCGGGTGAGGCGGCCCGAAGGCCGATTGCAGCCCGCCATTGCACGTCTCGCGGCCTGCAAAGGCATGTCGCCGGAGGGCACGAGCGCGCCCGTAAGTCGTTGTCCGGCGACTCGATGCCTGTGCGGACCAAGGCGCTCCGGCGCGGCATGCGACATGCGTTGAACCGAGGTGGAGCGAGTCGCGGTGGAGCCGATGGCAGTCGAGCCATCGGTGCCGCACTCGCCGCTCGCAGGTCCATCTGGAGGTCCGAATGCGCAGGCGGCAGTGGAGCCGAAGCATGATCCCCCTCGGCATCCTGGCCATGGCGATGTGGGGTTGTTCGAGTGTCCCCACTTCACCGACGATCACTCCCGAGCCGAGCTTCGTGAAGGTCCCGATGCCGCCGGGCTGGGCACTGTCGGCGTCCGATGACAGCCCGACCGAGGTCTCCGGCGTGATCGACGGGGCGCTCGGGGGCACGCTGAGCCATGGCCGCTTCCAACTCGTCGTGCCGCCAGGGGCATTCCAGGGGGTCGCCACATTGACCATCCGCATGCCCGACCCGGCCGAGATGGGGTGTGAGCTCCACATCACCCCGGAGGAGGCGAACCGCTTCGCTGTTCCGGTCCAGTTGGTCGCCGACTGCAGTGGCGCCGAAGGGGTGGACTTCAGCAAGCTCGAGACGCTGTGGTTCGACGAGGATGCCCGCGCGTGGGTGCTGGTCCGCGGTTCTGCCACCGACGCAGTGGGTGGACAGATCGTGACGCCACTCGAGCACTTCTCGATGTATGGAGTCGTCGAAGGTAAGGCGGGCTGGTAAGCCGGATGAGCCCCTCCGACCGGCTTCTCCGACCTCCGCGTACGGCGGTGCTCGGTTACGTCACCCTCACGGTGGCGGCCGCGCTCGTCGTCCTGCGACAAGCGGCCCCCGCGAGCCTCGGCCCCGACTTCTGGTTCTGGTTGGCCGCGGGTGTGCTCGCCGAGTCGCTCTGGCTGCGGCTGCCGCTCGGCGGCGCGACGCTCAGTATGGCGTCCGCTGTCGTGCTCGCGACGGTGCTCACCCTCCCTCCGGGTGACGCCATCGTGGCGACGGCAGTCGCGACGCTCGTCGGTGAACTGGTCGTGATGCGCAAGCCGCTCCTGCGGGCGGTGTTCAATGCCAGCCAGACCGCGGTCGCGGTCGGAGCCGCCGCATGGGGCTTCGCCCGAGTCGGCGCCTGGCGGTCGGCCGGCGCTTCGGCCGAGGGTCTCGATCCCGTGGCCGTATTGGCCGCGGCGGCACTGTTCTATGTCGTCAACCGCGCGGCCGTGACCGGGATGATCGCCCTGCACGAGCGCGTCGCAGTCTGGACGGCCTGGAGGACGAGCTTCCAGCACCGCGCCGAGGTGGTGACCACCTTGGCTGCGTTCGGACTGGGTGCGCTTGCCGGCGGTCTGTACGCCGCGACCGGGCCGGTCCGCGCCATCGCACCGGCACTCATCTTCGCGGGCCTCTGGCTCTTGTGCCGCTGGGCCCAGACCCGCCATGCCGAACTCGCGGCGCGCCTCGCGCGCGCGCGGGCCGTGCCCGATGCCCCGCCCAGTGCGGACGAGCGTGCCCCGCGCCGCCGCGCATCTTGAGCCTGCGCTTCGCCGTGGGAGCGGTGGGTCCGACGTGAGCGTGTGCGGTGGGTGAGGTCGTCGTCGTCGGCTACGCGGTGCTGGCGCTGGTCGGCCTCGCATGCGTCGGCGCCGGTCTGGTCCGCCGGTCGCGTCGCGCGCTCGTGGCCGGTGGCGCGCTCCTGCTGGGACTGGTCGGCGCCTGGACGATCGGTTTACCGGGGATCGCACTGGGCGTGCTCGCTTTGGCGTTCCTCAAGAGGCGGTGATGAGTGAGGGGGGCGGCTGACAAGTTCAGCCCGCTTCTCACACCGACGACTGCCGCCTCTCGTACGCCCGGTACTGGAGCGCCTCGGCCAGTCGCATCACGCTCACGCTCTCCTCGCCGGCGAGATCCGCGATGGTGCGGGCCACGCGCAGCGCGCGGTGCACGGCGCGCGCGCTCATGCCGCCTCGATCGACCGCGTCGGCGAGCAGGCGCTGGGTGGGCGAGTCGAGCGCGCAGCACTCACGCAGTGCGGCCTGTGACAGGCGCGAGTTCACCGCGCCGCGCGGTCGCTGCCGCTCACGGGCCGCGAGCACGCGCTCGCGCACGACATGGCTCGGCTCGCCGGGCGCTACATGCAGCAGTTCGTCCGAGGTGAGTGCCGTCACCTCGATCTGGAGATCGATGCGGTCCAGCACCGGCCCGCTGACGCGGGTCGCGTAACGCGCCAGCTCCGATGTCGTGCAGCGGCAGCCTCGCTTGGGGTGGCCGAGCCAGCCGCACGGACAGGGGTTCATCGCGGCCACGATGAGCGGGCGCGCGGGGAAGCGGGCCATGCCGCTCGCGCGGGAGAGGTGCACGCTGCCGGTCTCGAGTGGTTCGCG